>DASYBJ010000360.1:0-17605 GCA_036500845.1 Acidobacteriaceae bacterium | reverse complement strand
GCCAGATCACAGTAATTGTGAAAACGCAATAAGAAGTTGTCAGCTACACGTCTGGATTTTCCATCAGGGGCAGTGAACAAATGGATGACATTTTTCGCCCCAGCTGTTGATGAAAGCACAGATAGGGGATGACAGCATGTCTTTGCTCTGGCCGGTCTGCTTTGGCATCATGAAAAATGGTTCGATATGGCGCGTTACTGGCAGCGGTGTCTTTTGAAGCACGGCCTTCAATACTTTAAGACAAGCGAATACCTAAAACTATCGGGTGAGTCCTCGCCCTTTCGCGATTACCCCCGACCTTCAGGACGTCAAGCAGCTCGAGAGATTTTTGATGAGCTTGCCCAAATCGTACGGACCTCTGGCGTAAGCGGAATAGGGCTTGCACTTGACCTCGCCAGCTGCCGATTGGCTTGGAAGAATCCACGAGTAAGAAAGATCCTCGTTTACCAGATCCCTATCTATTCGCTCATTCTGTATTGATCATTTTCATCGCAGGGGAGCTTACTGGGAATCTAAAAAGGCCGACTATAAGTTTCCTCTTGGACTATCACTCCAAGGGCAGACAGCTCGTAGAGACAATGCCCGATTTGAAGGCAGCGAATCCAGAGTGCGGTCCGTTCATTGGATCCCTAGGGTTTGAGGATGATAAGGTTTCGGAACACCTTCAAGCGGCTGATTTGGTCGCGGGGGTATGCAAAGAGTACGGTCTCAACAAGCTGGGGAAGATGTCGGGCGACCCAACAAGTAACAATGCAGCACTCCTTAAAATCCTGGGAAACCGTATCGGAGTAGCAGTTCTAGACAGCACATACTTTGCTAATGCCGCAAAGGCCAGTGCCCCTCTCAAAGGGGCAGCCCAGTATCTACTCCACTCTACAGCGGAATCTATTCGAATATTGAGTGGCCGTCATGCGCTGAATCCTAACGGTCAGTCAAGTATATTATTGCCGTCGCAATTTATTGGGACGAGGCGGGTGAGGGCTGCATAGAAGTAGGAGTACAAGTGACCTCCCGCTTCGAGGGATCGAACGAGGTGGTTTGTTCAGCAACACCCGCGGGGATAGTGGCAACGGCCTCTCACTTCGGGCGATACGATCAACTACGTGCCGCGCACGAGGCGGTGCGGAAATGGTGCCGTCAGACCGGATATCAAATTGTCTTGCCTTTTTGGGAAGTTTACGGCGATTGCGATGATAATCCAGCCCAGCTTCGCACGGATGTTGTCTATCGACTAGGGCCTGTCAACAGGCCCTAGCTGTTAATCTGTTGGTCCGCTCCGCACACTGGCACGCTGGTCAGCGTGCTTCGCCGCAGTCTCCAAAGCCTGGGCCTGAGGAAGGTAATCCAGAGCCTTGTTGACCATCGGATCCCAGGTCGCCCGTACCTTCAAACCCTCCGCCTGGCCGAACTGAGACGTAAAGATCTCTGCTTTGATGTTCGCTTTGACCCAATCCGACACTTGAATCACGTCCTGATCCGTATAAGAAATTTGTTCGCTGTTCAAGAAATCTTTGAACGACTGCATCACAGCGTCGTCTACAACGAAGTCCCTTCCCACAGTGCGATTGGCCAAATAGTGCTTCGCGAAATTGAAGAATGCATAGTGCTCAAGCAGGGAATCTTGGAAGTCATTGGATTTTGGGGTGTCAATCTTGTCGTCAGGAGTGATCCCGCCCCCGCCATAGACCGTTCGGCCGGAATCTGTGAGCTTGACCTCACGATTGCCAGAGTCTTTCGGCTGATCGTGGTTGTAGTAATAATCATAGAGCGAAACGCCGTTGTAGTTGCGCTGAATCAGTCTTCCGCTCGGCGTGTAGTAGTGATAAGTGGTCAGCGCCAACCCTGTATTTTCCGACAACGGATAGACCGTCTGCACCAAGCCCTTACCGAAAGTTGTTTCACCGGCGATGATAGCCCGGTCATGGTCCTGGAGTGCGCCCGACACAATCTCAGCGGCCGACGCAGTGCCACGATTTACCAGAACAACGATTGGGTAATCCCGTCCTCCGTTGCCGCGGGTCGCGCGATAGACGACCTCAGGAAATGCGCGTCCGCGCTGCGAAACAATCACTTGCCCCTTCTGCAGGAATTTGTCGCAGACCGCGACTGCTTCACTGAGCAGACCGCCTGGATTCCCGCGAAGATCGAGCACCAACCCGTGCAGGTCGCCGAAGTTTTCTAGAGCATCGGAGAGTTCACGGCCAGTGGTTTCCTGAAAATTTGTAATGTGCACATAACCAATGCCAGGACGAAGCTGGTACGCCAGATCGATGCTGTTGTGCGGAATCTCGTCGCGAATCAGGTCGAATACCAGTGGTTTTGGGGCTCCTTCGCGGGCGACCGTGATTTGAACGTGTGTGCCCTTAGGGCCCTTGAGCAGATTGGCGACATCTTCCGAACTCATGTTGTCGGTGGACTTTCCATCCACCGCCGCAATGACGTCTCCGGGCCGGATCCCGGCCTTGAAAGAAGGCGTGCCCTCAAACGGACTCACCACAACAATCTTGTTGCTTTGCGGCTGGATCAGCATCCCGACGCCGTAGTACTTCCCGTGCTGGTCCTCGCGCATCTTCGCGTAGGCCTTGGGGTCGTAAAAGCTCGAATGCGGATCGAGGACGCGCAGCATGCCTGGAATGGCACCGTCGTAAATGGCTCGCTCCGCACGGTCGCCGTTCAAAGGTTCAGCGTAGTTCTGCTCCACCAGATCGTAAACCGTGGTGAAGGAACGCAGATTGTCGCGTAGCGTAGACTCATCCGAGCTGGACTGTGCCCTAACTCTCTGATTTACGAGCACGCCGAGAAATCCACAGGTCACAAAAAAGACCAGGATGTAAAACAATGTACGCCGAGTGCGCGAGGCCATAGTGCGGAAATCCTCAAGATCCGGAGGTGCAGGGCGCTGGGGGTCTCCGGGTTGGTCTCTCCGCCGGATAAACACTCTAGCTCTGCGGTGCGGCCGGTGTGCAGCTCTGTCAGTATAGCATTGCCGCACTTGCACCCCTTAAGGTGCTGGAATACTCGAAACACCTTTGGATTTGACGTTGCGGATGATTAGAATGTCACAAGCGGGCCGAGCCAGGAATGCTCCTATCTGCAAGCTGGAGGTTGGGCTCAGGCCACCAGCTCAAGGCGGTCCCCAAGCCCAAGGCGGTCCCCAAGATGTCTAAACACATGATGTTTTCCCGGTCCTTACACTTTCCCGTGATTTTCATCTTCGGCGCAACTCTGCTTGCAGCTGGGGCAAGGGCTCAGGCGCCGGCTCCCGCTCAATCCACGCCGCCTCTAGCCTCCGGAGCGGTGGTGGAGGACATAGTTGCCAGGGTCAACGACCAGATCATCACTCAATCCGATTATGATCGTGCTCTTCAGCAGCTCGAGTCGGAGGGCAAGGAACAGGGCCTACTCCGCCAACAGATAGAAACGCGCAAGCAAGATCTGTTGCGTGACTTGGTCGATCAGCAGCTGCTGCTCTCGAAGGGAAAAGATCTGGGAATTACGGGCGAGAATGAGCTGATCCGTCGCCTCGACGATATCCGCAAGCAGAATCATCTGGACTCGATGGAAGCTCTGGAGAAGGCCGCCCAGGCGCAAGGTGTTTCCTACGAGGATTTTAAAGCGAATATCCGGAACAGCATCATCACCCAGCAGGTAGTCCAGAATGAGGTCAGCCGCCATCTTGCGCTCACCCAGGCGGAGGTGCAGAACTACTACAAGGCTCATCAAAGCGAATTTTCCCAACCGGAGTCGGTCCATCTCAGCGAGATTCTTATTGCCACTCCTGCAAACGCTGATCCTGCCCAGGTAGCTGCGGCCCAGGCAAATGCCGAAGCGGTCGAAGCGAAGCTCAAAGGCGGAGCGAAGTTCGACGAAGTCGCGAAGAGTGCATCCAGCGGCCCTACCGCTGCACAAGGCGGCGACCTCGGCGATTTCCGCCGTGGAATGCTGGCGCCTCAATTGGAAGAAAAGACTTTTATTCTTCAGGCTGGCCAGTTCACCGAGCCAATTCGGACCAAGCAGGGCTTTGTGATTCTCCAGGTCACCCACCACACTGCGGGTGGAGATACCGCCTTCAAGGAAGTTGCGCCTCAAGTCGAAGAAGCTGTCTTCATGCAGCATATGCAGCCTGCGCTGCGACAGTACTTGACCAAGTTGCGCGAAGCCGCGTACGTGGATATCAAGCCGGGCCTCGTCGACTCCGGAGCAAGCCCCAACGAGATCCACCCGACGTACAGCGCGTATGAGCCTCCCGCCACGAAGCAGAAAGTCCACTTTACTCGTGCGCGCTATCACGCGAAACAGCCAACCACCACCAGTAACGCGCAAGCTGTGAAAACTGCGCCCGCAGCAACAGCCTCCTCCGCACCAAATACATCTGCCGCGCCCGGTGGCGCTGCCAGCGCTGCCCAAGCGCCGCAGCAGGTGGCGAAGAGTGCTCCGTCAAGCGTGGAGAAACCTGGCAAGCGCGAGAAGATTCGCTATGGGCAGGCCCCGCGTGAGTCTTTGCCCGCCGCGCAAGGGCTCCCAAATACCCCAACCGCCGCTACCCAAACAGCCGCTTCGGCGCCCAGCACGGCCACCCAAACCGCTAGCGTAACCAACCCTGATGTTCGCGATTTGAATCCGAACAGCACGCCCGGTGCGCAGGCCCCGGCCGATGCTACCACGGGAAAGACCCGATTCAGTTCTCGCCCTGTTGTTCACAAAACCAAAGAACAGAAGCAGGCCGAAGCCAATGCGGACCAGCCGTCGCAAGGTACACCGCAAGAATTGGCGGATCAGAAGGTTCAGTCCGCTCCTGTGGGGTTGGCCGAACCATCAAAAGAAAAGAAGAAAAAAGAGAAGGGTGAGAAGACCCGTTACGCTGCCAAGAAGGAGCAGCCGGACCAGACTCAGCAACCATACATGCCTCCCCAGCAGCCCGCCGCCGCGAGCCCAGCCGGTGGCGCTCAGCCGCAAGCCACCAGTGACCAGGCTCCGCCGAAGACTCCCGATAGGAGCCCGCAGTAGCGGCCTCCTGTTTCGCGTGGTCCAGGTTTGCGTGGTCCAGGTTTGCGTGGTCCAGGTTCGCGTCAGCAATCTTGGAACTCCTGGCAGCTTCGCGTCAGCAATCGGAGGCCCCGTTTGTTGGTCCGGGCACTCCCGTTCTATCACTGTTTCGATACCCTTCTCTTTACACCCTCTATAAGCTCTCTTATAAGCTGAGTCTGGCCGTCATCCCGAGCGCAGTCGAGGGATCTGCTTTAATCGATATAAGCTAACGACAGGCTCTCCATGAAGGACGTCTACGTCTCCGACCTCCCGAAGTTCGAAAACCAGCCGATCATCTCCTACTTCGCTGTCACATTGAAGCAACTGCGCAGCCGCAAAGACGGTGGCCAATATCTCGCGTTGGCACTTGGAGATCGTACTGGCCAGATCGAGTCCCGCATGTGGGAAAACTTTAACGGGACTCTCAGCGATTTCGACCAGGGAGACATCGTGAAGGTGAAGGCGGAGGTCTGCCGGTACAACGGACGTCTGCAACTCAATCTCGAAAAGATCCGACGCGCAATTGCTGAAGAAATTGTCCTCGCCGACTATCTGCCGCAATCTCAATTTGACATCGATGAGTTATGGGGCAAATTGAATGCCACCGTCGAAAGCTTCACCAATCCGCACCTGAAGGCTTTATTGCGCAGCTTTCTCGAAGACGAAGAGATTGCCAAAGCCCTGCGCCAGGCTCCCGCCGCAAAGAGCCTTCATCACGCGTGGCTGGGCGGTCTTCTCGAGCACATCGTCTCCCTCACCGGCATCTGCGATTCCACGGCGAAACACTATCCCGAGATCAATCGGGATCTGCTGCTCACCGGCGCTATCCTGCACGACATCGGCAAGCTCGAAGAGCTGAGCTGGGGAACGAACTTTGATTACACGCTTTCCGGGCAGATGCTGGGGCACATCACGCTCGGCATCGCCATGATCGAAAAGAAACTCGCGGTATTCGTGGACTTTCCCCCCGAGCTCCGCATCCTGGTCGAGCATCTGGTTCTCAGTCATCATGGCAAGCTCGAGTTCGGTTCGCCTAAGCTGCCGATGATTCCGGAAGCCGTGGTCCTCCATTATCTGGATGATCTCGATGCCAAAATGCACACCATGCGTACCGAGTTCGCACGTCATGAGGCGCAAGGCCGATCCGCAGGTGAAATGACCGAGTGGGTTCGCGCGATGGACCGCCCCCTCCTGCAATCGGCCGCATTCCTCAAACCAGCTTTGGAACCAGAATCCAAGGAGTAATCAAATGTTGCAGCCCATCGCGGATCTCGCATTGGATAATAAATATCCGCGGAAACAAGACCGCAAAGCGGCAGGTCATCCCGAGCGAGCGGAGCGAGCCGAGGGATCTGCTTCTAGCTTGAGAGTTAGAAATTCGTGCCGATGAGGGATCGTGGTTGCCTGATCCCGGCTCACTGACCCCTCGCAACTGATAATCGACAAACTGAGGACTAGACCTATGCCCTATCTCTTGAAAACCGAACCGGAGGCGTATTCTTACGGCGACCTCGAGCGAGAGCACGAGACCGACTGGACGGGCGTTTCCAATCCGCAAGCAGTGAAAAATCTAGCCGGAATGAAGAAAGGCGACGAGCTCGTCATCTATCACACAGGCAAAGAGAAGTCGGCCGTCGGCCTCGCTCACGTTGTCAACGTGGATCTCTCCGATCCCAAGCAGCCGTTGGTGCGCATCGCAGTAGGGCATCCTTTGTCACACCCAAAAACTCTTGCCGAGATCAAGCAGCAGACGCTCTTCGAGAACTCCCCGCTGCTCCGGCAGGGACGGCTCTCCGTCGTGCCGCTCACCCAGGCGCAATACAACTGGCTTAAATAGCGCTCCAGCACAACTTGTTCTCCGCCAAATCTGCATTCTCGTGACCATCAAAGTGCCCGCGGTTACGATTCTGCGCGGCCAGTGAAACGGATCTCCCATCGTCTACAATCTAGGAAGGTCAGACAAAGTCCGATGCTCCGTTTTTCTACGGCCGGGGAATCCCACGGCGAAAGCCTTATCGCACTGCTGTCCGGGCTACCTGCCGGCCTGGAAGTAGATCTGAATTTCATCGATCGCGAACTTTGGCGCCGGCAACAAGGCTATGGGCGCGGCGGTCGCATGCGCATTGAGCAGGATCGCGCGCACGTTCTCTCCGGCGTACGCCATGGCAAAACCATCGGATCACCGGTTGCTATCGAGATCCAAAATCACGATTGGAAGAACTGGACGGATGTTCTCCCGGTCGAGGTCGGGGATCCAGCCAAGCACAAGGCTGTGGCCTCTCCGCGGCCAGGTCACGCAGACCTTGCGGGCTCCCTGAAATACGATTTCCCCGACGCCCGCTATGTGTTGGAGCGCGCCTCGGCGCGGGAGTCCACCGCGCGCGTCGCGGCCGGAGGCTTCGCCAAGCTGCTTCTGAAGTCTCTGGGAATTGAGGTGCTCAGCCACGTGATTCGCGTAGGCCGTGCCGCCCTCGAACGTGACGCTTCTTGGGAAGAGATTCAAGCTCTGCACGGCCGCGATGAAGTGCTGCTGAACTGCGTGGATGCCGAGGCTGAAGCGCGGATGAAGGCTGAGGTCGATCACGTTCTGCGCACCGGCGATTCCATCGGCGGAGTCTTCGAGGTGGTGGTCCACGGTGCGCCCCCGGGCATCGGTACTTATGCGAATTGGGACGAGCGGCTGGACGGGATGTTGGCTTGGGCGGTGATGTCGTTACAAGCGGTCAAAGCAGTGGAGATAGGCAGAGGGGTTACGGCAGCCGAGTCCTTCGGCTCCCAGGTTCACGATTCCATCGGCTACGCTTCAGAGGAAATTCAGGGCGCGCCTACTCGGTTTACACGCGAGCACAATAACGCCGGGGGCATCGAAGGTGGGGTTTCAAATGGGCAAGACATCATCGTGCGCGGCTATTTGAAGCCGATATCTACATTGCGCCGGCCGTTAAACTCGGTTTCCTATGCCACGCGAGAGACGACCAAGGCTGCCTACGAGCGTTCCGATGTATGTGTCGTTCCTGCTGCGGGGGTCGCGTCGGAGGCGATGGTTGCCTTTGTACTGGCCAAGCTGGCGTTGGAGAAGTTTGGCGGCGACTCCGCCGGGGAGCTATGTCGGAACTACCACGGTTACCTCGACCAGATCCGCCGATATTAGGCCTGCAGCAATTTGAAAACCGCTGGACGCAGCGAACAAATCTCGACGCTCCCGTCCCGTTCGACGCCAGGTGGCAAAGAACGGCGCCTCATCGCACATCTCACCTCATCAAGAAACCGTGAGATTGCTATATTCGAGAAAGATAATCAAGCAGCATGGTTCATCCCATCGTCAAATTCCCTGATCCGATACTCCAGCGGCCCTCCGAACCGGTCACGCAGTTCGACGGGGATCTGGAGACGCTCATCGACGATATGTTCGAGTCGATGTACGATGCGCACGGGATCGGTCTTGCGGCACCGCAAATCGGCGTACCGAAACGCATCACGGTGATCGATCTTAGTTTCAAAAAGGATCCCCAGGAGAAGATCGTCCTTATCAATCCGGAAATCATGGTTCGCGAAGGCAAGCAATACGAAGAAGAAGGCTGCCTGAGTCTTCCCGATATCCGCGAGAAGGTCTCTCGTGCAGCGAAGGTCAAGATTCGCGCCCAGGATGCCAAAGGAGATTGGTTCGAGCGCGAGGCGGACGATCTGCTTGCACGCGCCTTTCAGCACGAGATCGATCATCTAGACGGAATCCTCTTCATCTTTCGGATCAGCGCCCTGAAACGGGACTTTGTCCTCCGGAGAATCCGGAAACTGCAGCGCGCAGGAGAGTGGTAGCCCGGCATTTGCCGAACGCGGTTGGACAGACCCCAAAAAGTGAGACAGTGGAAGGACGGCGCAGTTTGCAGGGAATGGGGTACTGCAAATGAGAACGCGGAGTCAGGGGCCCAGGTCTCCGTTACAGCAAAGCCATTGAGGGTGCCCCATCACGTTCGTCCGCCGCAGGCCGACGTACGTGGGAGAATATCGGCTTACTTCCATTGCTTTTGGCTTCACCTAACGTCGGGTGGTCGGGTGGCCCAGGTCTCGACTTTGAGACCTGGGTTTTCGAACCTCTGAGATACGGTAAACGTAGCTACAGAATCACCTTCGGAACTGGGCGCTCACAACTGAGAACGAACGACTAAGAAACCGAACAGAATGAAGTTAGTCTTCTGCGGAACCCCGCGATTCGCCGTACCCACCCTCAAGCAGCTCTTGCAGGCTGGCCATTCAGTCGAGCTCGTTGTCAGCCAGCCCGACCGGCCCATTGGGCGAACCCAGGAGTTCACTCCGCCACCTGTGAAGCTGCTGGCGATCGAAGCAGGACTGCCCATCGCGCAGCCCGAGAAAATCAGAAACAACCCTGACTTCGCCGCGCGTCTTGAAGCAATCCGCCCCGATGCGATCGTCGTAGTTGCCTACGGGCGAATTATTCCCAAATGGATGCTCGATCTCCCTCCGTTAGGCAATCTGAACCTGCATGCTTCGCTGCTCCCGAAATATCGCGGAGCCGCACCGATCCAGTGGGCCATTGCCAACGGCGAGGCAACCACCGGAACGACAACGATGCGCATCGACGAAGGCCTGGATACAGGCGATATTCTTCTGCAGCGCGAGATCGCAATCGCCCCGGATCAGACTGCGGAAGATCTCTTTCCGTTGCTCGCCGAATCCGGCGCGAACCTTATGGTGGAGACTCTCGAGGGATTGGCCGCCGGCTCGCTGCAGTCCATCCGCCAAGACGGCTCCGCGGCTTCGCTAGCGCCCATCCTAAAGCGTGAGGATGCGCTGGTCGACTTCTCGCGCAGCGCAACTGAGATCTACAACCGCTGGCGAGGCTTTCAGCCTTGGCCCGGGGCTTATACATATTTTCGTGGCAAAAAGCTCACGATTCACCGCCTGATGCCGGTCGAAGAAGTGCATTCGGCTGTCCCGCCCGGCACAATTCTTATCGAACGGGGACGCATGTTCGTCGCCGCCGGGCATGGCACGTGGCTGGACTTCATCGAGCTCCAACTCGAAGGCAGAAAGAGACTCGCAACCCCCGAGTTCCTAAGGGGCTCTCAGCCGGAGCCAGGGGAAAAGCTCGGCTCGCTCGCGCTATGACGAGCCGCATCGCACCGGCAAGGCGCGTTGCCTTTGATCTGCTGCTTGAGCTGAGACAGAATCCTCAATTGCATAGCGATGACCTGCTCCGTTCCGGCGGCGTGAGCGCGCTCTCCTCTGCGGATAGAAATCTCGCTACTGCTCTGGTGATGGGAGTCTTGCGTTGGGAGATTGCGCTCGACCAGCGAATTGCTGCCCTGCTTACGAAAGCCAAGAGCCATCTTCCGGAACCGGTTGAATTGGCAGTGGAACTGGGAGCGTTGCAACTGCTGTTGCTCGACCGCATCCCGGCTCATGCCGCCATCTTCGAAAGCGTGGAGATCGCTAAGGAATCCGGCAATCCTCATGCAGCGGGAATGGTGAATGCTGTTTTGCGCAAGCTTGCTGGCTCGCCGAAGCTCGCGACAACTCCGGCCCGCAATACATCTGCGAATGAAATCGCGAGAGCCTGGGCCCACCCGAATTGGATGGTCGAGCGGTGGGTAAAGGAGTATGGCTTGGCCGCTGCCGGCGCAATCTGCCGTTATGATCAGTATCCCCCGCGGGTGACCGTCCGTTTGGTAGCTCCCGGAGCCGAAGAGGCTCTCTTGTCCGAAGGGATCGAGCTCGAGCCAGCAACATTTGTCTGCCAAGCAAGAAGAGTAGTCAAAGGCGATGTTTCCGCAACCTTGGCTTTTGCCCAAGGCATGGTTCGCATTCAGGATGAAGCATCCCAACTCGTCGCTGAAGTGGCAGCGCACAGACTGGCAGAGTCGCGCACAGCAGAGAAGCGAGGGCCGGAGCCCGGTACCTCGAATGTTCGACTAGGAATCTTGGACTGCTGTGCCGCTCCGGGAGGCAAGACAGCGATTCTCGCCGAGCGCAATCCTAATCTCCCTATCCTTGCATGCGACGTCAGTTCGGGCCGCCTCAAGGCGATGAAGAATTTTCTGCGGAGACAGAAAGCGACCGATCACATCACCTACCGCGCTGTGGATGCCACGGAGCTAACCTACGATCGCGAATTCGCTGCTGTCCTGTGCGACGCCCCGTGTAGCGGAACCGGAACGCTGGCGCGCAACCCGGAGATCCGGCATCGCCTGGCCGTCGAAGACCTTCGCCGCCAGCAGGCGCGGCAAGCAAGACTTCTCTCCGCGGCGATGAGAGCGCTTGCGATAGGAGGCCGCCTCGTCTACTCCACGTGCTCGCTCGAACCGGAGGAAAATGAGATCGTAATCCGCCAGGCCCTCGAGAGTACAAAGGGCTTTCGTTTGCTCTCGTGGCGCGAGCAGATGCAAGCTCTCGAAGCAGACGGCGGCCTCCATCGGGGGAGCATAGATCTGCTGCAAGCGCCAAGCTCAGGAGAAAAGTTTCTTCGCACCATGCCCGGCACCCATCCAATGGACGGCTTCTTCGCCGCAGTCCTTACGCGAGAAACCTGAGAGAGGCCTGCGCTACAGCAAGCCATGAGGGTACGAGGGTGCCCCATCGTTCGTCCGCCGCAGGCCGACGTACGTGGGAGAAGATCGGGCTTACTTCCATTGCTTCTGGCTTCAAGGGGTCACTACACCAAACGTCAAAAATAGTACGTTTAGCAAATTAGATCACTGGTTTACGCTGCAAAGGGTCGAGAGGCCTGAAGGCGTCCTTGCGAACGCGTCCGGCAGCCTGCCAAGTGTAGTCGCCGGTGAGATTGACGTGCTCCCAGCCTATCGGTGAGAGGTGAACCAGGGATTCGTCGTCGATGGCAATGCAGTGCGCCGCATGGCGGCCATGCAGGCGATGCCCATTCGCCTCCTCTGGCCCGCCATGGTGCGATCGCAAGCGCATCCCGGCAGCCGCAAGATTTCCGCCAGACGTATCTTTCAGGAGCCGACGAACGTCTCATCTGGTGCTAGACCGCAAGCGTAGTCCCGCAACAAGATGAGCTCAATATGACCGACATTTACCGCACAGGCAAATTTGACGTTCGCTATTCAGCTTTCATCGAGACGATTGCGGGGCTGCGCCCTCAGCTGCACCGCTACTGCAGCCGCATGACCGGATCAGTGCTCGATGGCGAGGACATCATGCAAGACGTCTTATTCGAAGCCTATCGCAAGCTGGACTATCTGCAAGATGGACAGAACATTGAGCCGTGGCTCTTTCGCATCGCGCACAACCGCTGCATTGATTTCATTCGAAAGCGCACAGTTCGACACATGAAGGAGGCTGCTGCAGCTGAACCCGATATTGTGCTTCCAGCGAAGTTGTACGCTCATGACGTAAGCCGGGCCTTAGAACGACTTGTTATCAAATTACCGCCGAAGGAAAGAGCCTGCGTTCTTCTGAAGGACGTCTTCGACTACAGCCTCGACGAAATCGCAGATCTGGTCGGTAGTACCGTCGCTGGCGTCAAGGCAGCTTTGCACCGAGGGCGAACAAAGCTTGCCGCTCTTCCGGACCAGCCCGTACAAGCAGGGATCGCAGATAGGGAACTGCTCAAACTGTACACGCTCTATGTCGAGCACTTCAATCGCCAGGATTGGACGGCCATACGTCAACTGATTAGCGACGATGCGCGGTTACTGATTACCAATCTGTATGCGGGACCGGTGGCAACGGAATACTTCACACGCTTCGAACTGATGCCCTATCCCCGCAAACTCACCACTGCTTGGCTGGATAGTGAACGCGTGCTCGTGTTGGTCGGGGGACTTGCGCCGGAAATGACTCCGACTGTGATAGTGCGCCTGATGTCGGGCCCAAACGGCATAGAAGCGATCCGTCACTATACCGGCTGTCCCTGGATATGGGAGGCCGCTGACGACTTCAGCATTGATGCCAATGTATCGAACGTAGTGCATTAGCGATCTTCATTCGGGTTAGCGTATCCAGAGGCCAGGGCCATACGTTATGAGATACGGACGATCAAATATGCGTCTTGGAGCTAGTAATGCGAAAGATAACCGTATCCACAATCGTCTCACCCGATGGAGTAATGGGTTCTCCAGGGGAGTGGGGCATGCAATATTTCGATGAAACAGCTCAGACCGATGGGTTGAAACGGCTTCTCATTAGCGATGCGATGCTGCTCGGACGCACAACGTATGAGGCGTTGGCGCGGGCATGGAGCCACCGTGCAGGCGGCTTCGCCGATCGCATCAACTCGATTCCAAAGTTCGTATTTTCGTCAACGCTGCCGAGCGCCGACTGGGGGAATGCCGTTCTGATTAGTGGAGACATCGTTGACGAGGCGCGCCGTTTGAAGGAACAGGGCGAACGAGATCTTGTAATATTCGGGCACGGTCGTCTGACGAAGGCTCTCTTGACCGCCGGTCTCATCGATGAACTTCGATTGCTCATCATGCCCGTTCTTGCTGGGCGCGGTGAACTTCTGTTTGCTGAAATCGGTCGGCGAAATCTCGCGCTGACCCAATCGACCATACTGCCCAGCGGAGTAGTCATCCTCGTATATTCGATTGCTCAAGATTGAGGAATCCGACCTCCATTGATGGTTGTGCGCATTAGCAAATGTCTCCGCGTGTTCTTCTAAGTGGAGCGTCTTATGACAACAATGCCCCGAAAGACCACGTCTTCCACCGCGAGATGGTCTGTGGACCATGCGGCATTGTCGTCGTTGCGGACGGTCTGCTTGTCGCGGCTCCTGTACGAAGCGATATAGGGCGGGTCGGTCAGGATGAAATCGATGCTTCGGGCGGGCAGGGCGAGGCCAAGACAGGAATTCGGATAAGCCCAAGTGAATGCTGTCGGCTCACGGGCGAATGTCGGTGGCGCGGTGAAACCGGCGCACGCGGATTTCCTTCTCACGCTTGCGGGTCTTGGCGATATCGTAGGCGGACTGCATCTGCATGAGCGTATCCATCTTGACGCCGAAAGCCTTCTCGATGCGTAGCGCCATGTCGCCGGACAGGTCCGCCTTGCCATTAAGCAGACTGGACAGGGCAGGGCGGGACACCTGAAGCGCCTTGGCCGCGTCGGTGACAGAGAGGCCTGCGTCTTCAATGATCTCCGTTCGGATAAAATCGCCGGGGTGTGGCGGGTTCTTCATGGGCATGGCTTGGTGCTCCTGTGGTTAGTGGTAATCCTCTAAATTCACGTCGCAGATTTCCTGTTCTGCTGTGCCAATGCGAAACGTCAAGCGGCGGTTGCGCGTTACGCTCAAGCTCACGGTGCCTTTGCGGTCGCCGGTCAACGTGTGCGGCTTCCAAGCTGTTAGCGCCCGCAATTCGTCCGCGTCGTTCATAGCATCCAGAAACGCGAACATTTCCGGAGCTTGTCCACGGTGTCGGGTGGCACGCCTTTCGCATTGCCTTCCGAGTAGAGCCGTTGCAAGCCCTTATGGACAAAGTTCCGTATTTTCACCTGCTGAATGTAGCCTGTAGCCTAACAGTTGTCAAAAACAATCTTCTCAGATTTTACCCTTTGAGCGACAATGTTAACGGTGCGTGGTGGCAGTGGAGTGCAAGCGCGGCAATGACGGAAAAAGAGATGCAGGGCAAAATCGACAAATACGAAATGGCCCTGAGCGAAATTCTGGCCGAACTTTGGACGCAGGCCGTCGCCAGAGGCGCCCACAGAGAGGGCAGGCTTTCCGACGAAGATTACCGCTAGGCTGAATATCACTTCTTTACGACTACCTCGCGCATTGCCTGCATGGCCTTCCAGCACAAAGAGCCGCCCCGGACAACCTTTTACCTGCCGTTCACGCCCCACGATTGGTAAACATTGGTGGACGAAGGGCGAAGGAGAGAGCCGAAGGAACAAAAAAGCCGGGAGAGACTCTCCTCCCGGCTATATTCGCGTCAGAGTTTAACGGCCCGCTGCGTAAAAAGAGAGAACGCCGGCTCGAGACGGAGATACTGTGCCTCCAAGAGATCGTGGATGCGCCGGATGGGCCCGCGCATCTTCGACCAGGCCGGAGAGATCGCGAACCGGGCAAGCTGGCCGACTTTGTTGTACTCAGCTCAGATCCAGCCCTCAGATCCAGCCCTCAGATCCAGCCGAAGACGCGAAGGCGTTTGCCGATGTGCAAGTCACGGTCAGAAGCGGCAAAGTGATCTGGCGAGCAGCAATCGATTCGCTTGCTGCTCGGTTACCACGCTAATTCGAATTCTCTCGACCAACTAGTCAGGGCCTGTTAAGAGGCCCTAGACACAACCGCACCTGTGCCGCTCTTACAAACGAACAGGGGCGCTCTTCAGATCAGCTGACCTTTCCACTTGCCGCGCCGAAACAGCAGAATTGCGGTACCGGCGACAGCAGCCTGGGCGATGACGATGGAAACGAAGACTCCGGTTGAATGAAGCTTGTGGTGAATTGCGAGCCAGTAGGCCATAGGAATCTGAAGTATCCAGAAGCCAAAGAAATTGACAATCGTCGGCGTAACTGTGTCACCCGCGCCATTGAAAGCCTGCAGCATCACCATCCCGTACGCATAGGCAATGTTGCCATAGCTCAGAATGCGCAGGGCCGAGGCCGCGAGCGGGACGACAGCCGGGTCATGGGTAAAGAGGCGGACCAGCGGTGTGGCGAAGACGATGAAGACCACTCCGATCAGCCCGAGGAAGAGCATGTTATAGAGTCCTGTACGCCATACCGCCTGCTCGGCGCGTTGAGGATGCCGGGCGCCCAGGTTCTGCCCGACGAGCGTGGCCGCGGCATTGCTGAGCCCCCACGAAGGAAGGATGACGAAAATCACGATGCGGAAAGCGATGGTGTAACCAGCCAGGGCTGCCGCGCCAAAAATGCTAACGATGCGGACAAGCGCGATCCATGAGGTATTGGCAATCGCAAACTGAAGGATGCCGGTCAGAGAAACACGAAGCAGCCGCCACATTACGCGCGGGTTCAACCGTAACAAGCGGGGCGGAATGCGCAGGCGCTCTGTGCCTTTCATGAGGCGGTAGAACTGATAGAGCACGCCGATGCTGCGGCCGGTTAACGTGGCCAGCGCGGCTCCGGTGACGCCAAGACGCGGAAACGGGCCCAGGCCGAAGATGAGGCAGGGGTCGAGAATCAGGTTGAGGATGTTGGATACCCAGAGGAGGCGCATCGCAATGGCTGCATCGCCCGCGCCGCGGAAGATTGCATTGTTGAGAAACAGCATCACAATGGCGCCGCATCCGCCCAGCGCAATGCGGGCGTACCCTGTGCCGGTGGCGACCAATTGCGGCGATGCTCCCATGAGCCGGAGAAGCTGGGGAGCAAAGATGAACGATGGAACGCCGATAGCCAAAGAGACCAGCAACCCGAGAATGATGGCCTGAACGCCGGCAATCGCAGCGTCCACCGGGTCTTTTTCACCAATGCGGCGAGCGACCATCGCCGTAGTCGACATGGAAAGGCCGATGCCAATCGAAAAGACTAAGGCCAACAGCGATTCGGTGAGTCCTACGGTCGCCACCGCATTGGCTCCGAGGCGCCCCACCCAGAGAACATCCACTACCGCAAAAAGAGATTCGAGTACCATCTCCAGGACCATAGGAATGGCCAGCAGAAGGATGGCGCGGTTGAGGTTTCCGACGGTGTAGTCCTGGTGCGACCCGCGGAGTGCTTCGCGGACCGATGAGATTAGACCCGGCTGCGGCAAAGAGCCGTTGATGGCTTCCATGGACATGGATACCTGCATTTCAATGAAAGGGTGTATGGAGCAACGTCGCACAGCAGCGGCGCTGGCTGACACGGAGCGTCAGTAACGAGGTCGCAGGAAAGCGGAGGTGTGCACGACCTTCTCCCGGAAAGCGGTAGATATCGACAGTCTAGCACAGAGACCACCGGCGTTGTACTACACAGAGGCACCACACAGAGGCTCCTCCGAATGGTTGAGCCTCTATCACGTCCTATCGCCTGTCATGCGCAAACACCCGCTCGGGTTGGAGTCAGAAGGTTGGGGCGATCCGCTTTTTTTCCGATCACGCTCGTGTGACACTTGATCCCAAAGGTTATCGAGATGAGTGGCGTATCAGTCTGGTTTGAACGCAAGTTTGAGTTTTCGTTCCAGGTGGACCTGCTTCCGAATTTGCGTGCACGTTTGCGCGGCACGCCTGCCAGGCTTGAAGAGGCGCTTCGTGGCCATCCTCACAGGACCCTGATCGCAAAGCCGCATGGAAAGTGGTCGGCTCAGGAAAACGCCGGGCACTTGCTCGACCTGGAAACGCTATGGCTGGCGCGAGTGGGCGATTATGTGGCGGCAAGCGGCCAACTTACCGCGGCAGACTTGAGCAATCGAAAGACCGCCGAAGCGAACCACAACGCGCGACCACTGGAAGAGATTCTGACCGGGTTCCGTGCTCAAAGAGAAACGCTGTTGAAGCGTGTCGACGAATTGGCCCCATCGCTCTTTGTTCGAGCCATTCCTCACCCACGCTTGAAGATCCCCATGCGGCTCGTAGACCATTTGTATTTCGTCGCCGAACACGACGATCATCATCTCGCGTGGATATGGGAACTGGTCAACGAGGTTGGCTAG
>DASYBJ010000359.1:0-18240 GCA_036500845.1 Acidobacteriaceae bacterium | reverse complement strand
GTGACTCGCGATTCGGCAAAAAACGACCGACCGGTACTGATATAGTTCGAGCCTTCTTTTCAGATGGCTGGTTGGTCTTGCGTGATGAGCCACTCTGGATAACTCAACTCTTGGGCTTCGTCAAGATTCGGTAAGCAGCCGTTATTGAGCAGGTGCTGAATCGTGCAACGCAGATTGTTTTCAAGTGAAGCAAACGAGCCAAACGATTCGATACCCAAAGTGGACCATGTCCGCAGCTGTTTCGCCGGGGTCACTTGAGTAAACTCCAGATTACATCCCTGGTCCGGTGGTTTAGCCGTTGGGTCGAGTTCCATCTCCGCCTCGTTCAACCGGATCTCGATCACTTCAGTGCCTTTTACATGAAACTTTCTCAGCCACCGAGTTTTCATAACTTTTACCGTGGGCAGACCCTCTAGTCGCAAAGACAAGCTTGTCCATTTTGCCCACAACTGGCCGTGCGCGGTAAAGGCACCTACCTGAATTTCTTTTGGAATCGTTGCGACAAGGCCCTTGAGTTCAATGCCCGCCTTGGAACCCCGACTCTTGATTCCAAGCTCATTCTGCGTCAGATCCAGGAGGTATTCGTCTTGCCTTGTGACGCCGCCTCCAGGTGGAAAAGGGCCAGATCGAAACCATGATTCTATGCCTCTTGACACTTGATCACGCCAGAACCAGCGGACTTCCGCGGAGTTCTGCATTCTTTCTCCTCCCTAGTTCTTATGACTGTCTCTTCCGTTGTGCCCGGCTTGCAATTTACCTTCTAAGCGGCGGGCGGTCCTCTACGTGATAGTGCTCACAGGGTATCGCGAGATCGCGATAGTTGAGCGCCACCGTCGCCTTCTGAGCAGCGCGTAGCGTGGCCCAGGTGGCGGGTCTGTGCGCTCCTGTGCTGCAGGTCCTCGAGGCTGATGTGATTAGAATGTGCATAAATTTTCATACTCGGAATCCTCATCCCCGCGGAGAGAGCAATGGGGCTGCTCAAGAACTCCACGATTCTCGATCCGTCATAGGACAATTTAACTCTCAATCCAGTCGCAGCGCGTTTTCCTCTCGTCTCAAAACCGCACCATCACGCCCGGAAAAATGTACTTGACAACATCTTTTGAAAGGTTTTAAATTCCGCCGATAAGTTGAGTTACACCTTAATTAGACGCTAAGTAACAGTCACGTCATTATTTAGAAGGACTTCTAGCCGTGTGTTTTGAAAGCTTTCAAATTACGAAGCCGTCCCAAGGATGTAGGCTCTTGCTGAAGCTGCTGACAGTCAAACGCGACACGCGGGTATGGCCCCGTGCCAGGATTGTTAGCGGCGCTTTTCTCTGTGCCATCGCCCTCCTCGGGCTACTTGTGCTTGAGGCGCACGCCGCCCAGCCTCTTTCCACCTCCAGTGGCCAGCAAAGCCGGCCATCCGAATCGCAGCAGACCTATCGTGCAGGCATGATGCTGGTTCAGGAGGATCGCCTGGACGAAGCGATTGCCACCTTCCAAAAAGGCCTTGCCGGCGACTCCGAGAACGCCGTTTTGCTAGATGCTCTCGGTGCGGCCTACAGTCTCGAAGGCAATTTCGAAGAGGCCAACAAATACTTCCTCGATAGTCTGCGCGTCGCCCCACAATTCATCCCCGCGCGTAAGAACCTCGCCATCAACTACTTCAACCTTGGTCAATATGATCTCGCGGCAGCAGAGTTCACCAACTTGAAGGCTCGGCCCGGCGCGCCGATCACCATCGTCGATCTCTTCCTAGGCATGATTGCGGAGAAGAAGGGTGACTACATGGGCGCGTTATCACTTTGCGAGGAGGCTGGGCACATTATGTACACCTATCCGGAGGCGCTGCTTTCTTTCGCCAACGCCGCAACCCAGACCAGGCAGCCACACCGGGCAGAGTCTGCACTCCGGATCTTCGAAGACCTCCCGGGAATCGCCGCCTCTGAGTACATGAAGGCTGGTGAGTTGTACGCGCTCCTGGGGCAGAACGCGAAAGCTCTTGAATCTTTGGACAAGGCTCGCGGCCTCGACCCGAACCTTCAGGGACTTGAATACCAGCGGGCGGCGTTACTCGATCAGATGAACCGGTCGCGCGAGGCTCTGACCATCCTGAAGGATTTAGCCACAACCAAGCCAGATAGTCATGCTTTGAATCTGTTAGCCCATGTCGCTGAAAAGAATCGCGAATTTGCGCTGGCCATGGACTCATTGCGGCAAGCCGCCAAGCTCGATCCAGGTCGAGAAGAAAACTATCTCGATTTCAGTAGCATCTGCGCCGACTACGGCAACTACTCTCTTGCCCTGCAGGCGGCCGATACAGGTCTGGACCACGTCCCGAATTCTTATCGGTTGCTTGTGCAAAAAGGCGTAGTACTCGAAAACCTGGGACGCCCTGACGAGGCCGAAAACATACTCAAAAGTGCGAGCCGACTGCAAAAGGACAACAGTGTCGCGCTCCTCAGCCTGGCGATCGTCCAAACCCACGCCGGGCAATTGCAGGAGGCCGAAAGCACGCTCAATGCAGCGCTCCACGATTTTCCCAACAACTACTACATGCACTATCAGTTAGGGAAGGTTCTGGTTCGGCTCCAGGAGGCCGGAAAGGATGAGCCCGCGATCCCGGCAAGAACCAAGGACGCTTTCAAACAAGCCATTCGTTTAAATCCTTCGTTTCCAGATTCCTACTACCAGCTTGCCAAACTGACTCTCCGGGAGACTCCCACCGTTGCCGAGCGAAACCTGGTGACCTGCCTGCGTTTAGATCCGGACCATGCACCGGCGGAGTACATGCTCGCACGGTTGTACTTATCGACTGGACGGCGAGCCGCCGGTCAAACCATGATCGACCGTTTCGAGAAGCTGCAACAATCGGCCAAATTGAAAGAACAACAAGAGCCAAGGATCAATCCAGCCCAAAACTGAGCGTTTACAAGACATTGGAGGAGGCAGTATGACCCGAGTGATTCGTTCCCCAAGAGCATTGATCGTATGTATCTCGCTGATTTTCGTTGCATGCGGGTCCACGATCCCGGCATTTGCTCAATTCAGTAGCGGGTTCACGGGCGTGGTCGTTGACCAAAGCCAGGCCGCCGTTCCCCACGCCAAGGTTATCGTCACCAACAAAGCCACCAACGTCACTCAGTTCGTAATCAGCTCAGATAATGGCGATTTCCGCGTTTCTTCCCTAGCAGAAGGAAACTACACGGTCCAGGTGGAAGCAGGAGGATTCAAGCCCTGGACTCAGGACGTGTTGCTCGAGTCCAACGAAGTGAAAACCCTGTTTCCGTCGTTGGCCTTGCCCACACAGACCACTTCGATCCAGGTTACAGCTCAGGTGGCGGCGGTTGAGACCGACAAGAGCAACACCTCGCGCGAAATTCCGCAACAGCTCATAGAGAATGCGCCATTGCTGGGAAGAAACATCTACACCAGCATGATCGAGCTTGCCCCTGGCATCACGGGTTCAGGTTTGCCGAGCGGTGGTGCCTTGGGCTCCGGGTCGGCCAACAATGACAGCTTCGAGCAAGAAGCCGGCTATCAGGTTAACGCCGCAGGCCAGCGCCAGGAGAACAACGAGTATGACGTTGACGGTGCTGGTACGAACAGCGCCTCACGCGATGGGGTCGTCAACCTGTCTCCTGAACCGGACTTCATTCAAGCTGTACGTATCTCGGGCGCAACCTTCGATGCTGCCAAGGGCCGTTACAGCGGCGCATATGTCCAGGTCTTTACCAAGCCCGGCACCGATGAGATCCACGGATCGGTTTCTGAATATCACACAGACAATGCCCTGACCGCGCGAACCATTTTTCAATACTGTCCGCCAGCACAGGTCGGCTGCCGCGCGATTCCCGCGTTTCGTCGAAACGAGTTCGGGGGTGCTGCCGGCGGGCCCATCATAAAGAATAAGCTGTTCGTTTTTGGCGGCGCTTTTGGTTTGCTGTCTTCGAACGCCACCACCCAGGTCGCGACAGTGGAAACTCCCACCTTCGCGCAGTACGTGGCCACTAATTTTCCCAACAGCCTCGCCAACCAGTTCTTCAAACAGGCACCACCCGCGGTAGCTCCCACGTCAAACATCCTCACCGTCGCCCAGGTAGAACAGAACAATCCGGGATTCTCATCAAGTACTTCCTTTCCGGCCAACTTACCGGCAGTGGGTACGGCGATTTTCCCGGAAAGCCTGACCCACAACGCCTATCAATACCATTTTCGGGTCGACTATAACATCAACGAAGCAAAGGATCGGCTGTTCTTCGACTTTTTCCGCACCTATTCCAACCAGCTCGGCGCAGACCCGCGCACGATTTATCGCGTGGTCGTCCCCAATACGGGCCTCTTCGCCAAACTTGACTGGACACATACCTTCTCCAATAATTTCTTGAACGATGCCGGCTTCACGGTTGTGAGAGCAACGGGTAACAATCCGGGTACGGCACACAACCAGGACCTTCCGAACGTAAACGTTACTGGTGCACTTAATCCGGCGGCAGCGACATTCTCGCAGTGGGGACCGGCCGGGTGGGTTCACGAAAACTTCAACTGGCATGATGTGCTTACCTGGACGCATAACCAGCATACGATCTCGGCAGGAGTCGATATCGATCGCCATCATGACGACGATAAATTCACCACTCCTTTGCTGCGGCCCACGTTTGGATTTGCTAATATGATTGATTTCGCGCAGGACCAACCTTACTCGCAAGCAGGCCCCGCACTGCTGGTATCGAGTAGCTCTCTGGCCAGCAACTTGTATCAGATAATTCGCTGGGTGTACTTGGGAGGCTTTGTTCAGGACGACTGGAAGGTGACCAATCGGATTACGTTGAACCTTGGACTAAGGTATGACTACTTTGGCCATTGGGGTAATTTCCATAACTCATCGACGCCGCAACCACTCTTTACGCCAGGAACCGGTAGCACGTTTGCGGCGCAGGTCACAAACGGCATGATGACGAACCATGGTGGCCAGAGCGCCTATGTAGTAGAGAACACACCGATGGGTGTCTCACCACGCATCGGCTTTGGCTGGGATGTCTTCGGGAACGGCAAGATGGCTGTTCGCGGAGGTTATGGCCTCTTTTACAACGACGTGGCCGATGGATCGTGGTCGTTTCCGTCGCGCGCCAACCCTCCCATTTGGGCTAACCCGTCATTTAACCTGACCAATAGCTTTCACAATTTCAGCTACGCTCTGGGAAGCGCTAACGGATTGGTGTGGCCCATCCCTCCAGGAATAAGTTTTCAAACCGACTCCAAGGGAGGCATCGTCGGTTTCCCGGTGACAACTTCGGGAGTACAGCCGCAACTAAATCAACCACGCACCAACGTCTGGATGCTATCCGTGCAAAAAGATCTCTTCTACAACCTGGTGGCCGAAGTTGATTACAATGGATCCCATAGCGACGACCTTTACATCCAGACTGATGTAAACCGATTCCCAGGAGATTTGATCGCGCACAAAGGGTCCCAGACCCGGCTCAACTCCAGCTTCGGTCCAATCATTTTTGGCCGAACCATTGGTATCGCCGACGGAAACTACGCAACCCTTATGCTTACCAAACGCATGAGCCATTCTTGGCAACTGAGAGGGATCTACACCTTCGGCAAATCCACCGATTATATGAGCAGCAACGATAACGGAACCGCCAATGGTGAGAGGGTTGTCAATCCGCTGGATGTCTCTTTTCAACATGGCTTGTCGGACTTTGACGTTTCCAGGAGGTTTACGCTGGACAGCTTGGTAGCCGTTCCCTCACCGTTCAAAGCGGGATTAGGCAAGACTCTATTGGGTGGATGGGGCATGTCAAACATCCTGGTTTTGCAAAGCGGACTGCCTTTCTCCGTCTACACGACCGCCGCGTTTAACCCCATTAAGGACGCAAACGGGAACGTCATCGGGCTGAAGCCGGGAAGCGGTGACTTCAACGCAGATGGCTATGGCTATGACTTTCCTAATCGACCAGCCGCAGGCGCAGTATCGACAGGCAGCAGAAGTGCTTTTATGAAGGGGTTTGCATCTACTTCAGCCTTCCCCATTCCCGCGCTTGGAGTTGAAGGAAACGGAGGACGGAACACCTTTATCGGTCCTGGATTGGCTAATCTGAATGCGCAATTTTCGAAGGCGGTCACATATGAGCGATTTACCTTGCAGTTCCGCGCGGATATATTCAACGTCTTCAATCGCGTTAATCTAACCCAACCAATCAGTGATCTTTCCAATGGGCAGTTTGGATTTTCGACCTCGCAAAACATCCCACGCTCCTCCCAGTTTGGACTGCACCTTAGCTTCTAGCTGGGTAACTCGTCCCACCCGGTAAGCTCCTGGCTTACCGGTGGGATACTCTTCGGAACTGGTCTCTGGAGGAAAGCTTCTCTGAAGGGTACGGTATTCAGGCCGTACGCAGGTGCTTTGCAACGAAATCGGCCGCTGAGGGATGGTTTCCTCTCGAACCAGACGTTTTCCTGCGGTATCCAAGGACCGTCCCCTTCAAACATCAGACATTTCTAAAAGTCTCATGGTCATTTGCCAGTTTTTGGTGCTTTGCTGACTAGGATCCCCAAACCTTCTTTGATCACCAGAATCTGGCGTGCCGCGACTCCCTTGAGGCTTTGTTGCAAGCCGCTCGGCCAACGAATTTCGAGATGGACAGAGGTCTCTGATCCGAGACCAAAGTGCAACCGTGAATCATTCACAGAATAAAAGCTGGACTGGCTGATAACCTCTTGCGTCTGTACTTTTCGACCATAACGCGCTACGACTCGGGCTCCAATAGCGCTGCGATTCGATTTTGTTCCAATCAGCTTAACCTTAAGCCAGTTATTGTCGCCGCGCAGATCATTGCGCAGCAGGGACGGCGGTTCACTAAGATTGACCACCAGAACATCGAGGTCACCGTCATTGTCAAAATCACCAAACGCGCAACCACGGCTGCAGTGCAGCGCGGAAACGCCCGGGCCGCCTTCGTCAATTAGTTCTTCGAAGTTACCATTGCCAAGATTGCGAAAAATAACCCGCGGAGTCTTGTTTGGATATTGAGGAAGCGTGCGCTCAACCTCCGGATATACGCTTCCCGTCGTCATAAATAAATCGGGCCAGCCATCGTTATCCAGATCGACGATTCCGGCGCCCCAACAGGTAAAGCGGTTCTCCGTACCGACGTGGGCGGCGTTTGTCGTATTGTCAAATTCAGCCTTGCCGTTATTGTGATAGAGACCGTTGGTATCTTCGGTAAAGTGTGTCTTGAAAAGATCGAGATGGCCATCGAGATCGTAGTCGCCCACTCCAACGCCCATACCCGCCTGCTCCATCCCGTCGTCGCTCAACGACACGCCGCGAATAAGGCCCTCTTCTCGAAACCTTCCATTTCGCTGGTTCATCAAGAGAAAGCTAGGCGTTGAATCGCAGGCCACAAAGATATCGGGCCAGCCATCTTCATCGAAATCGGCGGCGACTACAGTCATTCCATAGGATCCTCGCAGACTTGCTACACCTGCCTGAACGCTCACGTCCGTGAACGTTCCATCCCCGTTGTTTCTATACAGGGAGTGAACGCCAGCCGGCAAGCCCCGAGGTCCGCAATTTACGGACACCCCCTTCCAGTTACAATAGGCATCCTGGCCGGGTTTCGGAACATGTTTGGGATCGAACTGGACGTAATTGGAGACGAACAGATCGAGATGGCCATCGCGATTGTAGTCGAGAAAGGTACAACCCGCGCCCCAGCGGATAGAGGAGTTCTCCAGACCGGCCGCTTTGGTCATATCGGTAAACGTGCCGTCGCCGTTGTTGCGGTAAAGCTTATTCTGGCCATAAAAAGTGCAGAAGAGATCTTCAAATCCGTCGTTGTCGTAATCGCCAACACAAACGCCCGACGCCCAGCCCGCGCAGTGCAGCCCAGCCCTCTCGGTAACGTCGGTGAAAGTGCCATTGCGATTGTTTCTGTACAAGCGGTTGGATGTGGCCGGTAGTTCTCCGGACATGCGCGATCCGCCGAGGATAAATATGTCTATCCAGCCATCGTTGTCATAATCGATAAACGCGCAGCCGCATCCAACGGTTTCGAGTATGTAGTCCTTATGATCTGGCTCCCCATAAGTAGTCTCCGCCACCAGACCCGCCTCCAGTGCAACGTCGACGAAGTGAGCATTGAAAGGCCGGCCGGAAGGCGCCATCCTTGGTTCTGCTGCAGTCTTGTGAGACGAAACGCCTTGTTGACCTCCGGCAAACGCAACGCCCATTCCATATTTACCGAGCACTAACGCGGACAAAGATAAGTTAAGGAGAGAACGGCGGGTAATGATCATTCAAAAGTCACTCTCTGGTCAGCTGGATAGGAACGATGCTGCGAGTCAGCTCCTGCTTTTAGAGCCTACGGCATGCGGGGTTTTGCACGGGCGGGGCGTGCCGGCCGCCGCTCTGGAGGCGCAATAGAATGGCGGATTTTCAGGGTGGTCCCAAGAACAATGTGCTTTGCCGGTCCGGTGTCGCCCCTGACGCGATCCAGCAGCAGCCTGGCAGCCGTAGATCCAAGCTGATATCCGGGTTGGGAGACGGATGAGAGAGACGGATTAGTTATATCCGCAAGGTCGAGGTCGTCAAAGCCCAGCACGGAGATATCTTTGGGACACAGCAAGCCGGAATCCCGTATCGCAAGTAGCGCACCGAGAGCAATCAAATCGTTTCCCGCAAAAATGACAGTGGGCCTTGGAATCAAGCGTAGTAGTACCAATGTCCTGGCATAGCCACCCTGTTTGTCGAAGGTGGTCTCCTGTATGTATTCAGGGTTCACTGGAACCCTGCTCTGTTGCAATGCGCGTTGAAATCCAGCCAGGCGCTCCTGGGCATTTGTTAAATGTAGAGGTCCGGTGATCGTAGCAAACTGCCGATGTCCAAGCTTGAGCAGATGGCGTATCGCTGCGTAAGCCCCTGCTTCGTTATCGGCGGTCACAGAATCGCCCTTCCAGTGCTTGGGCAGGCGATCGACACAGATGACGGCCGCTCCCGCTTTTCGATAGGATTCGGCCTGTGCGGTCAGGTCACTGAAATGCGACGGAATAACGATCAAACCCGCCGGAAGGTACGTCCGCAGTTGATCCAGATGAGCCAATTCCTTAGCGTGATCATTGTCGGTATTACACAAAATCAGCCGGTAGCCATTCGAAAAGGCGATATCTTCAGCCCCTCGAACAACCGCAGGAAAGAAAGGATTGGTCAAATCCGGAATGATCATTCCAACCATGTTGGTCTTGTCGCGGCGCAATCCGCGGGCAAGTTGGCTGGGTTGGTAGCCGAGAGATTCCACCGCTTCCAGTACACGACGCTTGAGAGGCTCGCGAACCCGGGCGGAGCCATTCAATACATGGGAAACAGTACCGAGAGAAACATTAGCTATCTTCGCGATCTGTTTCATGTTCGGCATAAGTTCATTCCCGGAGAAATCTTCATCTTGAATATACCAATCGATGGAAGCCCTCCATCATCAGGAAAGCGAGACATGTCACCAGGTTTTCGAGATGGCACTGAAGGGCCCCGTCGGTGAAGCCGCTAGATCGCAGTTGAAAACGTGCGTTCATTGCCCGAACGCAACCGGTCTCTGTTCGTGGCAAACGGTCTCTGTGGCAAACGGTCTCTTGACAACGGGGGAACAGGGAGCTACTATCCGATTGCCAATTTGAAAGCTTTCACCGGATAAGTATTGGCAAGCCCGTGGAATGCTTCCGGAAGAGTGACTGACATCTGCCGCGCGCCTAGGAGGATTCTCCAGGCCGTGAGGAGATCACTGTTGTATCAACCGCAGACTTACACGATCGTGCTCTCATTCATGATCATCAGCATGCTCTGCTGGGGATCGTGGGCGAATACGCTCAAGCTTTGTCCCCAATATCGGTTTCAACTCTTTTATTGGGACTACGTGATCGGCCTCATCCTGGGAACCTTGCTTTTGGGTCTCACCCTTGGAGCCTTAGGCCAGACGGGCCGGTCATTCCTGCAAGATATTTCAGGGAGCAGCATCCATCACATCGGGCCTGCCGTCACTGGCGGCATCATCTTTAACCTCGCCAACTTGTTGCTGGTTGCGGCCATCGATATCGCCGGGCTGGCAGTAGCCTTTCCCGTAGGCATCGGTCTTGCTCTGATTGTGGGCGCAGTCAGCAGCTACGTTCTTGCGCCGGCCGGCAATCCCCTGATGCTCTTTGGAGGGATCGCGCTCGTGGTCACCGCGATCGTACTGGATGCTGCGGCTTACCGCATGCGGGAAGCCGAGCGGCAAAGCATAAGGGTCAACGGTGTGGTCCTGAGCCTGGTGGCAGGTCTGTTGATGGGTTGCTTCTATCCCTTCGTCTCCCGGGCGATGAGCGGCGACGGAGCGCCAGGCCCCTATGCCACATCTTTCTTTTTCGCATTAGGGGTCGGCGCCTGTGCCCTGGTTGCGAATTCGGTGCTGATGCGTCATCCGTTGGACGGGAAGCCGCCGGTAAGCATAAAAGCCTACCTGGCTGCGCCAAAAAGTTGGCACGCGTGGGGAGTTCTCGGCGGGTTGATCTGGTGCACCGGCGCCGTGCTTAATTTCATCGCATCCCGTTCACACATCGTCGGTCCTGCGGTTTCATATTCCATCGGACAGGGCGCCACCATGATCTCTGCAGCGTGGGGGGTCTTCATCTGGCATGAATTCTCAACCGCGCCGTCCTGTGCAAAAACCTTGCTTGTCTGGATGTTTGCCGTGTTCCTTTGTGGTTTGTCGGCGGTTGCTCTGGCGCCGCTCTTTTGAACGCTGGGTGACTCTTCTCAACGAAAAGGGCAGTGCATGCCAACCAGTCATAAACCGATCGTGGTGGTAGGAAGCATCAACACTGATTTGGTCGCGAGTTCGGCCCGGCTTCCGGTTGCGGGCGAAACGGTACTCGGCAGCAGCTTTCAAATCCATCCGGGAGGTAAAGGGGCTAACCAGGCAGTGGCAGTGAGTCGACTGGATTACCCTGTGCAATTGATCGGAAAGGTCGGTGCAGATCAATTCGGGGAACAATCGAAGAGCTATCTCCGATCCGCCGGTGTCGACGTCAGCGCTGTCGAAGTAGACGCGGGAACTTCCGGAGTAGCAATGATAGCCGTCTCGCCGCTCGGGGATAACAGCATCATCGTTGTTCCTGGGGCCAATGCGCACGTGTCGCCCGACTTTATCGATGCACACCTCGAAATGATTCGCCGAGCGGGAATTGTACTTACGCAATTAGAAATACCAATCGAGACAGTACAGCATCTGGCTGAACTGTGCTGGAGAGAAGGCATTCCACTGATGCTCGATCCTGCGCCTGCGCAGGATTTGCCCGCGCGCGTATTGAGCCGCTTGCAGTGGTTTACCCCGAATGAGACAGAAGCAACTTTCTTTGCGGCTCAGTCGATGGATGACGGCAACCCGTCGCAACCGGCGACGGTCGCCGATACCTTGCTCGCTGCGGGAATTCATGGCGTGGTATTGAAGATGGGCTCGCGTGGATCGTACCTGGCTTGTGCCAATGGCGTCGCCCAGTTGATCCCACCATACCGCGTGACTGCGGTGGATACAACGGCAGCGGGCGACTCCTTCAATGGTGCGTTTGCCACCGCACTGATGCTTGACATGCACGAAGCCTCTGCAGCGCAGTTTGCCTCCGCGGCAGCGGCCATCTCCGTCACCCGCCGTGGAGCGCAGCCTTCGATGCCTAGCTGGGATGAAGTGAGGCGATTGCACGCGTCTCAGCAACCGCATTTAGAGCTACCTTAACCCTGAACCGGACCTCTCAAAGGAAGGAACCATGACTCCATCCCGCTTCATCCTGGCATCGGCAGTCCTGCCCTTAGCCCTCCTTTCGTTACTCACGTCGGCCGAGGCACAGGACTCGCACTTTGCTCCCCGGGGTGGTTCGCAGCAATTCTCGGCGCCAGACTGCTTTACCGAGAGGGGGGCCTGGGAGGGCGGGTCACGGCCATGCACAGGGAAGGATTTTGATGAATGGTTAAAGGACCTAACCCACTGGCGTGCCGAGCGGAAAATCCGCATTGGCTACAGTTCGCAGCGATATCAATTGCCGGCTTTCAAATGGACCCAGTCGGCCTTTATGCAGCCGCAAATGATGGTCCAGGAGAGATATTTCTATGATCCGGTGGCAGGTAAATATACCGTCGACCGCTACCTTGATGATCTTGAGCAGAGGTATGGCGGGATTGATGCAGTTCTCATCTGGCCAACCTATCCGAATATGGGCATTGACAATCGCAACCAGCATGACCTGATCCGTTCCATGCCCGGTGGAATTCCCGGCGTGCGACTGATGGTGGATGATTTCCATCGCCGCGGCGTGCACGTCCTATTCCCCATGATGATGTGGGATCAAGGAACGCGAGACCCGGGGATGCCCTGGCCGCAAGCCATCGCAGAGACCATGAAAGAAATCGGCGCCGACGGCATCAATGGCGACACCCAGGACGGAGTGCCGCTGGCATACTCGCTTGCGGCGGACACTACCGGACATCCACTTGTCTTTGAGCCGGAGGGGAGTCCCAGCGACGAGGCGCTAGCCTGGAACCTGCTCACCTGGGGTCAATACAAGTTCGGCTTCGTGCCCCTTATTGACAAATACCGGTGGCTGGAGCCGCTGCACCAGGTGAATATCTCCGATCGCTGGAACCGTGATAAGACCGACGATCTTCAGTTTGCCTTTTTCAACGGAGAAGGCTGGGAGAGTTGGGAAAATATCTGGGGCATCTGGAATGGCATTACTCCTCGCGATAGCGAAGCTACCCGGCGCGTGGCAACCGTCGAACGTGCCGTCGCCCCGTTTTTCTCGAGCAAGGAATGGCGTCCGCTCTATCCCACCCATCGCTACGGGGTCTTTGCCAGCCAGTGGCCACAGGGGCAACAGACCGTATGGACAATCGTCAATCGAAATGAATACGACCTCGCTGGCCGGCAGATCTCGGTTCCGTACGCCGCTGGAACGCGCTATTACGACCTCTATCACGGCACTGAGCTAACGCCCGAGCGAGATGGGGACCAGGCAGTTCTGTGCTTCCCCATCGAAGCGCACGGATATGCGGCCCTGCTCGCGAATTCGGGGGAAGCTGGTCCTGAGATCGTGCGACTGATGGAGAAGATGAAGCAAATGACGGCCAAGCCGCTGGCCAGCTATTCGCATGAGTGGAAACCGCTCCCGCAGCAACTGGTTGAGATCGCAAAATCGACGCCCACGACCTCCGCTCCAGATGGAATGATCATGATCTCTGCGGCAGACTACGTATTCAAAGTGGAAGGAATTGAGGTCGAGGGTTTTAATAACGCAGGCGTGGACGTGCAGTATCCTTGGGAAGACATACCGCGTCGATATCACGAGCACACGATGCACATCCCGGCGTTCTATATTGACAAATACCCGGTGACCAATGCGGAGTTCAAAAAATTTCTGGACGCTGCCCATTATCATCCCGCGGATGATCTGAACTTCCTTAAAGACTGGAAGGACGGCAGTTATCCCGAAGGATGGGCAGACAAACCCGTCACCTGGGTTTCTCTGGAAGATGCCCGCGCCTATGCCAAGTGGTCTGGTAAGCGGCTGCCGCATGAATGGGAGTGGCAATATGCCGCCCAGGGCAGTGATGGGCGCATTTATCCATGGGGCAACGAGTGGGACGCAAGCCGGATTCCCTCGGTTGATCACGGCCGGACGATGCGCGGTCCGGACAGCGTGAGTGCTCATCCAACGGGAGCCAGCCCGTCAGGAATTATGGACATGGTGGGGAATGTCTGGCAGTGGACGGATGAATATGTCGATGATCATACCCGGGGCGGAATTCTGCGTGGCGGCAGCTATTATCAGCCGCTGGGATCGGTGTGGTATTTTCCCCAGGCCTATCGCAATGATCAACACGGTAAGTTGTTGCTGATGGCGCCGAGCTATGACCGGTCTGGAGCGTTAGGCTTTCGCTGCGTGAAAGATGCCGAATAAAAAAGTGGCGGTTTCCGATATCCGGAAGACATCTCAATCGTGGGTTTCGAACGATCTTGACCTCGCGGAAGTCACAAATCCACATCTCTCGTCTGTTTCTCTATCAGGATATCAACTGGCACGACTGCAGCTCGTATTTTGCTTGGCCGAATTGAGCGCGATTGGGGCCGGCAAAGCATGTCATTCTCAAAACTTCGTTGAAGCGTCGGCATTCGGTCGCGGCTCCCTCGAAAGGGAATGGGCACAGAGTGGCATCAAAAGCACCTCGTAATCGCATACGAAGCTAACAACGAATTCCGGGCTATTCCTTGCTATGCAGCACGATCGCCATTCGTCGAATGGAGCAGAGGAGACTTCAATGAATCTTCGATCTTGGTCCGCTAAATCAATGGCGCTTGCCCTCTTTCTCGGCTTATGTACCCGTTCTATCTACTCCGCCCCCCGATCGCACCTCGCGCGCCTTAATCAACTGGTAATGTCACGAGCCGAGTACCTGGATCGCGTCCATGCGATATGGACAGCCCAAATGATTGGTCAATGGACAGGACTCCAGTTCGAGCATCGGGTTGCCTCGGTGCTGACCAATACTCCCCTTCGGCCCTCGAAGGGGTGAGGGCCTATTCAATCATTGTGATAATTATGAGCGGGGGAGCAGAAATATGTGGAACGGATTGTGCGTCAAAATACGCGGCACAAAGCTTCTGGGTATAAGTATCGTATCCTGTCTCTCCTTTGCCGTGTTCTTGAGTTGTATGACTTGCAGAGAAAGCGTACAGGCACAAACGAGATTTAGCGTTGGCATTGGCGTGCACCTCGCTGACAGTTTACGCATACAATCCTCCCAGCTGCCTCTCATCGGACAAACCGGTGCAAATTCTCTACGAGACGATTTGTACTGGTCTCGTGTTGAGGGGCCAAAGGGCCAACTCGCCGTACCCCCCAGCGTAGAGCATCTAGTAGATCAAGCTATCAACGCAAATTTGCAGCCATTACTGATCCTGGATTATGGCAATTCATTTTACGATGGCGGAGATAAGCCGACTACATCGGAGGCGCTTGACGCCTTTGCGCGCTATGCGGCATTCGTTGTTCGGCACTTTAAAGGCAGGGTACACATGTACGAGATGTGGAATGAGTGGAATGTTAACACTGGAAGCACCAGCCCTGGTACTCCTCAAGATTATGTTCGATTTCTCAAGGTTGTATATCCTGCTGTCAAAACGATCGACCCCTCTTCCGTTTTTCTTGCAGGAGCCATCGCTGGCCTAAACCTCGATTGGCTCTCAGCGATGCTGTCTGACGGAGGACTCGGATCCTTCGACGCTCTCTCGATTCATCCTTATCTTTTCAATGAATCTAGACGCACCGCCGATGCCTGGGCACAAGACATGTTAGCGACAGAAACGGCTATTCATCGTCATACTGGCGGACATGACATACCGTTGTACATCACCGAAATGGGATGGCCCACGAATAACGGGCCTGGGGGGAGTTCTCCAAGAGATGCAGCTGTAGATCTGGCTCAGATGTTTCTGCTTGCCCGGACCATGCCATTTCTGAAGGGGATCTGGTGGTACGACTTCCGTGATGACGGATGGGATCAAACGAATCCAGAAGACAATTTTGGCCTTGTTGATCCAAACCTAAAGCCAAAACCCGCGTTTGCTGCGCTTCAGGCAGTCGCTCCTCTGGCAAAGGATGCATCTTCGGTTGAAGAGCTGTCTGCTGGTGGCCCATCCTTGCACGCGCTGAGATTCCGTTTCCTCGGAGACAATCAGGTGCTCGCGCTGTGGAGCAAGAGCCAGACTGGCGTGATACGAATCCGTGTAAGGGGGAGTTCTCCTTTGCAGATCCGTAGCGTAGAGTCAGACGATCCCAATGTTTACCCAATGGGGACCGGCGCAAAGGAGCAAACAATCGAGATATCCAATATCCCGGTGTTAGTAACTGGAACGAACCTCTCTCTACAGGGCTCTGATTAGCATGTATTTATATAAAAAACTCCAAAGTCCACCGGACAAACTTGTTGGAAACGCCAGATGAAAAAGAAAAGCAGATCTCTCGGCTTTGCTCGGGATCACAGTGCTGATCAGGGCTGCGAGGCTTCTAGTCAGCAAGGAAGCTTGGTGGAGCACGCCCAGATGAGGAAGGAAGCACGTCCGTCGGCTGTGCTCCGTCGAAATCTTCACTTAGAGCACAGAGGAACAAATTCGATCCGGAGATGAATAGAGCATTTGTAGACCCTACCGCTGAAATGGTCGACAAGCGACTCTCGGAACTGGGTTACCTAGCGATCCCCGCGACAGATGTATGGCCGAGCTGGACTTGAACTGCTCAAAGCGCGAGTACTCCCGTGGTAGGTCTTAATGCCTAACCTGCACCGAAAGTGCGGAAGAACCGATCTAAGTGCTGCGCGACACCTATGGAGACCGTCTCAGAAGGAGAAAACCGATGTGGTCGCCATCCGACAGGCCGTCGGGCGCTAGCCTGCAGACCAATGGGTTTTTGGAACGAATCCTTACCGCTGCCCGTAAAGGCTATCCGCACGCTTGGCGACCACGCCTTCTAGTCCATGCGATCTAACGAAGCTGAGCTGCTGTGCTATCGGAAACGTCCGACAACCCAGTGTGATCGCTTGGCTGTAAGTGGGTCGAACGACAAGCCACAGCGCAAACAAAGGGAGCAGAAGGAACCTTCACATGCGCTCTCAATCCTCGGCGCCAACGTGCCCTCTATCCTCTCCGAAATCTCATTCCCCTCCAACCCCGACGACGCAAATCAACTGCGGCAGCTTGCTGATCGCGAGCGCATCACAGACTCGCTTTATCAAGTTGACACGAAGTACGTCAATGGGATCAGCGGGTTTCGCTTGTCGGAGAACAGAGGGCATGCCGGCACTGATCGAGAACGCTGTGCTAATTCCTCGCAGCTTAATCTACATCTGGGATTGCGGCGGCGAACCAAGGATGAGTTCCCGCGGTAGTCTGGATAAGGAGCACCGGAGTGTCACAGCGATTTGGCGGCGCGGGAGACAGAACATCGTTGATTGTAAAGTTGCCCTCCGCGTCGAGAGGCACGCCGGTGACACTGGAGCTCGAGGCACTCGCGCTGGCAGCAGGACCGCAGAAGAGCGTCGCAAAAACACTCTGCCCGCCATTCGTTCCGATGCCATTGCCGCCGGCCAGCAACAAGCCGCGGCCGACCACCAGAATATGCCCGTCCGTACTGATTTTGGCTGCTAGATCGGCGATCCGCCATGGATCGCCGGGAGGAGAAACGCCCCGCACGGTATTCGGTGAAACTGTTGTGGTTCCCCCGTTGACGGTTACGCTGGCGACCACATCGACTCCGATGCCGCCCCTAAATCGAACCAGAGTATCGCCTCCGCCCTCATAGGCGGCAGCTGTGAGAGGAACGAGTGCGGCGACCAGAAAGTATCCTAATGCTAACCTGGATTTCAAAACAAGACCTCCTTGAAGCTGTGAATTTATTTAACTGCTCTAAGTTATCCATCGCTAGGCCGAAGAGTTGCTTGAGTTGCGATGAAAAAGTCGAAACAAATTGCGGGCGCCAGAGAGCTGCTTCGTAGCCCTGTCTGATGGTGAGATGGATCCGGATCTTCGCGGTGCCAATCGTTCAACCCGATTTAGTCGGCTGTTCAGTTATGTGGTAACTGACCGCCGGACGTTCTCGCCTTTTCTTTCGCGACGAACTCCTCTTTTACCTTTAGTGCTAGTTACATCGGTATCCACTTTATAGTGCTCGGCTGCTTCTTTCAGTACCGCGATCACAGCGCGCTTATGAGAAGTTGGGAAACGTGTAGCTCGAGTATTCCATCCACTGTTGAATCCGCTAGTCCTTGATGCGAAACGCAGCTCCGCATTTCAGACAAGACTTGATGCTTGCCCCATGATGCTGAACCTTGGCCGCTACCACCCGTTTCTGCACGCCCTCCAAGGTGACCTTGCCTTCCGCGATGGTCAACTCTACGGTCGCGGGAGACAGCAAGTCCTCGCGCTCAATGGTGGCTATTTCCTCTTCCATTCGTTCCCCCGGAAGCCGTTAGACATTAGCAGCCCAAGAATTCGCCCAAATGATCCTGAATATGCCGCAAACGCATCAATGGCCAGTTCAATCTTCCAAGAGCGCGTTGAGAACAAAGGCCAGGGGCCGTCATCAAGAGCGGCGAGTATGATCAACAGCTATCAGGCGCACACACGCGGCTGGTTGTCATCGGTCCCCGAGTAAATACCCAATCGATGGTCT
>DASYBJ010000358.1:0-39595 GCA_036500845.1 Acidobacteriaceae bacterium | reverse complement strand
GTGCTCGTGCAGCCCGAGCCCTATCAGGACGATCACAGGTATCTCGAATACTGCTTCGCGCATGAGCCTTCTCCGAAGTTCTTCAAGGGGACGTGCCTCTTCGATCCCACCGCACCCGATACGCCGGAGCGGATTTCGATGTTGGTCAAGTCCAACCCGGACCGGATCGTCGCCTTGCGCATCCACGAGGTGCACAAGCCGGGGACTCCTTCGCTGACCGAGGGTCCGATCAAGGATCGCGATCTGCGTTCGCCCGCGATGAGGGCGACATGGCGACGTGTCCAACAGCTAGGGCTGGCGATTCAGATGCATTTCCTGCCGTACTATGCTCCGCAGATTGGCGAGTTGGCGGAGCAGTTCCCCGATACGCCTGTGCTTCTGGACCATCTGGGGCGTGTGCCCGAGGGCACGTCCTCCGATTTCGAGGGTGTACTGAAGCTGGCGAAGCTGCCTCGTGTCTATATGAAGTATTCGAACGTGAGCAGCCCCACGCTCGCGCCTACCGTACGAAAGCTTTACGATGTATTCGGGCCGGATCGGATGATGTGGGGATACTTCGGGCGTGACCAGGCGAGCTTTGAGAAGCAAGCGGAACTTTTCGACGTGATGTTTGAGTTTGTAAGCGAGGACGACCGCGAGAAGATCCGGGGTAGGAATGCGCTGAAGTTATTCAAGTGGTCGAGTTAGGAATGGCGAATTGCGTGGAGTTATAGACTATACAGGCTGCGGAAAAACTCGATTTGCCTGATAAGCTCGTTAGAAAAATACCTCAGGGCCTAAGGCCGCAATGATTCTGCTCAATTAACGGCACGACTAAAAGTCGTGCCATGATACAAAGCTAGGCTCAATCAGAGCTTCCTTAAAAATCAGGAGTAGAGAGCTGTGGTTTCCCACCCTATGCGCCGAAAGGCGTGGCGCGTAGAATGGGGCACCCAAAGCCTGCTGCCGGGACGGAAAAGCCTTCGCCTGCGGCTGAAGTCGTGCCCTCATACAAAACAGAGGTTTTTCATATAAAACAGAGTTTTTCCGCAGCCTGTGAAGCCCCTCCTTTCAAGGGCCAAACTAACTCAGAGATTCCGTAGTCCGCAGTTATCAGTTCGTCAGGCATGCACCCGCGATCTAACTCTGTATCCGTTCTTCACTATTGCGGGCTTTCCTCTTCCGGCCGCGCTGAATCTTCAAGAGCAAGCGCAGCGGTGCTGCGGCGGTGCTGTTGAATGAGCCTCATCTGCTGCATTGCGGCTGCAGCATTTTTCTCGTCGCCGATCTTTCGGTAGAGCCGGGCAAGCTGGTAGTAGGTGGTGCCGTCCTGATCATCGGAGACACCCATCTTGAGCTGTTCGATGGCCTCCTCTGTTCTTCCTGTCTCCGCATAGACCCTGCCCAGGAGTGCATGCACGTGGGGTAGCATCTGAGGTTTGGCGGTAAGGCTCTTCTGGAGAAAAGACTCGGCTGCGGAAAAGTCATGGCGCGCGAAGAGGATTTCCGCGATCAGCAAATTCAATTCGGGATCGTCGGGATTTTGTAACAAGGCTTGTTTTGCGGTTGCTAGAGCCGCATCGAGATTTCCATTGCCGAAGTTGGCATAGGACAAGCCCAGGAGAGCGGCGCGATCGCCGGGTGTAAGGACAAGGGCCTGCTCGTACTCCCCCTGCGCATTGCTGAACCGCTGACGCTGACGATACATATCGCCAAGCAGGATATGGGTTCGAGAGGAGTCCGGCTCCATCCGCGCAAACTGATCCAGAGACTGCAGAGCCAGACGCTCATTTGCTTTGATCGACCAATAGAGCGCCGCGAGGGAATGCGGCGAACGGTGGGCCAGAGCTGAACTCGCGTCTGAGGTAATTGCGTAGTCTCCGTTGAAATAGGAACAAGTTGCGAGCAGCAAAAGCTCGCTTTCGCTTCTGCCGGCGAGATTGCGTTGGAGCTCTTGGGCGCATCGCTGAAGCCGCCCCGCCGCGTAGGATTGCTGCGCCGGTTGCTTAGCCGCTTCGCGCGGTAGTGTGGCCCCGGGTGATGTGGTCTGCGGCGCGGTCGCGAGGGCGACCGCAAGACCGTCGAGGACCGCCGACATTGTCTGCTCAAACTCGGGATCCACCTTGCCTTCCGCTCGCTCGTCAGCGATAAACGCACGAAATGCTGCGGACTGATCCTTGGACAATCCGTCGGCAAACTCCGGCGCGCTTGATCGGAGATATCCGGGATCGCTCCTCCAGATCTTCTGCAACTTTGATAAGGCGGCGGAGTTGTCGCCGGATTCGACTTGCAGACGGGCTTCGCCCAAAGCGGTCAAGGGGCAGTTGGAATCACTCTCATTCGCCCTCTCGAATTCGGTCGCTGCAGCTGCTCTATCTTGCTGCTTGAGGGAGAGAAACCCTAGCTCAGCGCGCAAGCAGGGAGGTTGCGGCTTAAGAGCGATGGCGCTTTGGTAAGAGTCCGTTGCTTCGTGGTAGCGCGCCTGCCGTACCATCGATTCCGCATAGAGCGCCTTCGCGTAAGAAGAATCTTTTCCTTCGGTGGACATCCTGCGTGCGCTGACTTCGACCTGGTCGAGGTAAGCCATGCCACGGTCGAACCACGCTGAGCTCCGTTTGGGGTCGAGACGGGTCACACGAGTGAACTCGCGCGCGGCGGCTGGGAAGTTCTCTTGGGCTGCGTAGGCATGTCCCAAATTGAGCGGCGCTTGCGGATCTGTGCTGTTCATTCGCTCCGCCCTGGAGAGGAAAGGAATTGCTGCTTCGGCTTTCCCGGTTTGCAAGTAGTCCATTCCAAGAAAAAGGTTCGGTACATAGAGCGAAGGCTTAAGGCGGTAGGCATGCTGAAAGCTCTGTATCGCGTCAGAGTACCTTCCCGCTTCGTGTTCCATCAGGCCGAGATTCGCCCACAACTCCGGGGTTTCCGGATGAATCCTGACTGCCTTGCGATATGCGTCCGCGGCTGCGACGTAATCGTTCCGTGCCGTAGCCTCTTGCGCTGCCGCGATCAGAGAGGGGTAGTTCGCGGCTTCACTCTGCTGGCCGAACCCAGGTTTGAGTAAGGCCAGCAAGAGCGTGAGGAAGAAGGCTTTAAGGCAGCCCTTCAAAGAGGGGTCACCAATAAAACTTTCCTGCCATTTGAACGGTTCTAGACGGGAAGGCACTTGTAATCTGACCCATACTAGACGCGCACGATGAAATCGCATTGGGATCGCAGCCGGTATAGCTCGTATTCGGAGTGTAGAACTGCGCGTGGTTGAACGTGTTGAATAATTCGGCCCGGAACTGGAGTCTCATCGATTCTTTGATCTGCCAGTTCTTCATGATCGCGGTGTCCCAATTCTGGAACCCGGGACCACGCAAATAGGAGAAATAACGGGGAGCATTTCCGAAAGTGCCATAAGAAGCGTAGGCAAAAGCCCCGGTGTTGAACCATTCGTGGATCGTTGGATTCGGCACGTGAACATTCCCGACCACGTTAGGCCGCGGAGTACCGCCATACGAAGCAATATCCGAACCGGTTACGCTGAGCGGAAGACCTGACTTGAAGGTGGCTATCTGAGATACCTCCCACCCGCCAAGCACGGCGTCCGTGAGCCGGTTGAAGTTCGAGCCGATCGTCTTTCCCCGGCCGATGGGGAGCTGATATACATAGTTGGCAACAAGGCTATGCGGAGTGTCTGAGCCGTCGACGCTCTTTTCCGCGGCCAGATTATAGTTATTTGCCGGACTGACATTCCCGGCATAGGACCAGCTTTGGTTTCCTTCCACGTTGTCCAGGAATTTCGAATAAGTATAGGAGACCAGCGCCGTCAGGCCTTTGCTAAAGCGGTGATTGTAATTTACTTGTAAGGCGTTGTAGTTGGAGAAGCCAACCGGGGCATCATTCTCCTTGACGTCGCAGAACTGCGGATAAGGCAAGAGGAGCTGGGAGGCGACAACTGTCTTCTGATCGAGGCCGCAGCTGCTGGTTCCGGCGGCGATGTGCCCGTAGAAGGGATTGGGAACCAGGGCATTCAGTGCAGCTTGCCCCATGGCGAGGTATTGAGGATTGAGCTGGTTCCGGCCCAGATTGGCGGTAATCATGTGTGTCCCATGATTGCCGACGTAGTTCATGTCCAATGCATCGTTCGGTGTAATGCCCCATTGGAATCCGAGCAGGTATTGTTCAACGTAGCTGGAGTGACGGCTCCTGAAATTGCTACCGACACTATTTCCCACCTGCTGCAGCTCGCCGAGCGAGTTTCCGGTGATCGGGATGAAGCCGTTGGGCCATGGATTCGCCACCGTAACGGCTGGGTTGGGGCTGATGGTATTCAGCGTAACGGGAGAGATGGTGGTGCTGGAAAAGCCGGAGCTTTGCGTCTCGAAGCAGCAGGAGATGGAGGGCGGGTAGAAAATTCCGAAGCCGCCACGGAAGACAAGATTCGGATGAGTTTGATAGGTAAATCCTATTCGCGGCGCAAAGTTGCTGTAATTTGTGTTGTAAGAGGCACGGTTGCTGGAGGAAAGAAACTGCAGCGCGCCGGGCAACGTTTGGCCGATAGCGGTGCCGATGGGATTCGGCGTGGTGGGGTTGAAGACCGAGGCTATATTGTGGCGGTACGTGGGCGCCGTTTGAATCTCATAGCGTAACCCCAGGTTCAGAGTAAGTTTCGGGATCGGCTTCCAGTCATCCTGGACATACCAGCCAAAATAGTGAACGGCGACAGCAGGATTGTAGGTAGTCCCGGTCGACGTCTGGTTTAGTGGCGGTGGCGCCACATTATCGACTACTCCGAGCATTAGCTGGGCAAGCCCGTTCCCTGTCGCGAAACCTGTTGGGCTATTAGGATTCGGTCCGGAGGTGAAGCTTCCGCCGGAATCCAAGGTCGATTGGAAGAAGTTTGCTTGATCGTCCTCAAGCTCCGCGAACATGAACCCGAAGTTCACAGTATGCCGCCCCAGCGTCTTGATGAAATCTGTGGCGACACTGCCGATCGGGCCGTGGTTGGTGACGGTCTCATTGGTAAGAGGACCAAGAGGAGACATCCCTGCGATGTTGACGATGGGGAACTCCGGACTATTCTGGTCCAGGTAGGTTGGGAGGCCGATGCTGGAAGGCTTGAAGCCTCTCGACTGGTTGGTCGAGGTCTCATGCCAGAGCTCGACGCCAGACAGAATGTTCATGGTGAAGGTTGGGCTGAAGATCTGCGAGTATCCAGCGGCCATGTTCCAGCGGTTGTTCGGCCTGGCATTGCCTGGGCCCGCCGGGTTGGATGAACCCCAGAAATCCGGATTGCCCGTCTTGAACTCCTGTTTGTAGGAGTAGCGGAAATACACTCTCGATGCGCTGTTGATGTTGTGATCTACGCGCACCAGGTACTCGTTGGAGTGTGCGGGGGCGGTCCCGGCCGCGAAGAAATTCTTGGTAAGTCCCGAGCCCGTCGGATTTGGATAGTAGCTGGCTAATTTGGTTCCCAGAGGATCCAGGGCCCCGAGGGTCGTGATGTCGTTGTTGGCGATGGGATCGCGGATGTAACCGGTCTGGGTTGCGACGCGACCAGTGGTGGGATCGACTTGGCCCGCGGTGATTGCGCGTGTGCTGCGTGGATTGTAGATTTGCCCCACAAAGATGGGTCTGCCAAGGGCGTCGGTGCCCTGTTGCGGTCCAAGCAGTTCAAAGAAGTGGCCAGCGCGGAAGTTTGCGTTGGGGACAGTAAAGGTGCTGTTTAATGGGGTAGACAGACTGAGATGTTCAAAGAGGCCGAAGATGAAGGTCTTCTCCCGTTGGCGATACAGTCCCGGAATGTAGAGCGGGCCGCCTGCAGATGCGCCTACCTGATTCCGGTTGAAGCTTCCACGGGGAGTGCCGTTATGGTTGTTAAACCAGAGGTTAGCGTCGAGCGCGTCATTGCGGTAGAACTCGTAGACATCGCCGTGGAAAGAGTTCGTTCCGGATTTCGTCACTACGTTGACTACATTGCCCGTACTCCATCCGTACTGAGCCGTAAAGGAGTTGTTCTGCACCTTGAACTCCTGTACGGAGTCGACGGAGGGTACGTAATCAACTGCTCCCCACTCCGGATCTGTATCCCAAGCGCCGTCGAGTAGATAAGCCGATGTTCCAAAGAAGCCGCCTGCGAAGTTCAGAAAGGAAATGTCTTGATCCGCATCATCGGTGCCATTGCTGCCGCCGCCCAACAGTTGTTGTCCTTCCGAGTTGTTGTTCACGGATGAATTGAGGGTCGCGAGACCGTAGACGTTCCGGAGGTTGAGCGGTAGTTCCACGACATGCTTCGCGTCGATATCTGCCGATATATTTGCGTTATCGACGTTAAGCTGCGACGCCTGCGCATTGACAACGACTTGCTGGGAAGTAGTTCCCACGACCATGGCCACGTTCTGGTTGGCCGACTGCCCAGCGTCCAGAAGGATGCCATTCTGTTGATATGCCTCGAAGCCTTGCGCCTGGATCGCCAAAGTATAGGTCGCCGGGGGAAGTTGAGTGAACGAGTAGCGTCCATTGGCGGCCGTGGTGGAAGTTCGCGATACGCCGTTCTGTGAACTGGATAACGTGACGGTAGCTTGAGGGACCAGTGCACCACTGGGATCGGTGACCGTGCCGCTCAAGGTCGCAGTCGTGACCGCCAACTGCGCATGAACCGGGTGGGCGTTGCTCGCGAGAGCGGCGACCACGACTGCAATTGCGATCCAAACCGACAAGAGCTTTTGGTTTTTCAACTGCGCCTCCTAAATACTTGCAAGTTCACTTGATTCTTTTTAGGTCTCCTTCCCTCACCCGGCGCCAGCAGGATCGCCCCGGCAAGGGAATCGGCAAACGTCAGCCCTTATAGGGATCCAAAAGACTGTTGTGTAAGGTCTTTGCGGTAAATCACCTGTTCTTATCATGTAAATTCTGTCGAGAGCTTCTTGTGCTGCAAGGACTTACCCAAATTCTTCGTACGGGCTTGTTGTGGTATCGCGGTTGTATAATTCGGGTTCCCGGTGAAGCTGTCCATGCTGATCGATCCAGTCACGGCTCATAAGGGCCTGAGCGAAAAAGAGAAAGCGGCCATCCAGGAGCAATTGGAACGGCTGCTTAGCAATTCCCACTTTAGCCACAGCCGCCGCTTTCCTTCTTTCCTGCGCTTTGTGATCGATCAAACGCTCGCAGGCCAGACCGATCTGCTGAAGGAGCGTACTCTCGGGATCGAGATATTCGGCAGGGACGCGGATTACGACACCGCGTCTGACCCTATTGTGCGTGTGACGGCGGCCGAGATTCGGAAACGGATCGCGCAGTATTATCAGGAACAGGGGCACGAGGGCGAACTGCGTGTGTCCCTGCCCGCAGGTTCGTACGTTCCCCAGTTCCACTGGCCGCAGACCGCGACCATCTCGAAGGAAAAAAGCGAGCTCCAGGCGGTGGGAATCGCCGAGGTTCCGCCAACGTCGTTTGAACCGCCCGCTCCGGCCTCAGACAACACTAGTCATGGGGAACAAGCGCAGGCCGCCAAGAGCCATTTTCTATCCCGCCCGTGGCCTCGCGGATGGCTGATCGCGCTGCCGCTCCTTCTCGCATGTGCGGGAGCCCTGTTCCTATGGCGGTCGACGCACCATTCCGCGTTCGATTTCTTCTGGGACCCCATACTCAAAACGAGCGATCCGGTACTGTTCTGTGTTGCCGATCAGAGCCAGTACACCGCCCAGGCGCTTCGAGACGCAGGCGACCCTTCGCACCTAACGGTATTGAAGGATACTTTGACCGCGATCGTGTACGACGACCTGAATCCTGTCGTCCGCATTGCAGGCATTCTGCAGTCGCATGGGAAGAAATACGCCCTCAGGAGTGAAGGCACAACGAATCTGACAGATCTGCGGAATGGGCCAACGGTCTTTATTGGCGCCTTCGATAATGCATGGACGCTGCGTCTTACCAAGCCCTTGCGTTACCACTTTGCCAACAATCCGGAGATGACGGAGTTTCGCATCGTAGATAACGCGGCGCCTGCACAAAGCCGCTGGCTCGTCAATCGCTTGCAGCAGATGACGACGAACAACTACCGCGATTTCGCGATCGTCGCGCGTTTTACCGACGATACGACAGGCAAACTGGCGGTTGTGGCGGCCGGAGTCGGCCGGGGCGGCACCATCGTTGCGGGAGAATTTCTTACCGATCCAGCCCACCTTGTCCCGCTTCAGGAAGCGGCGATGCTTGCCGGAAACAAGAAGAACATGGAAGTGGTTCTTAGCACGCAAATCATCGACGGGGAGCCGGGCACTCCCACCATAGAGGCGACTTATTTCTGGTAAGTGCTCGCCTCAGGGAGAGTCTATCCATGAAAAGCCTGCTTCTTTTAACGCTCTTGTTTCCTTCTCTTCTTTGGTTCCAACAAAGCGTCGTTAGAGATGGTGATCCACCACCTAAGTGGAAGGTCGATATAGACCCCAGTAGCGGCACGGAAGTCCGCCTTCCTTCCCCGGCGATGCGACTACTTCCCCAGTGCCGAGGTGGCATGTGCTACGCAGTATTTGCTCTGGATCCGTTTACCAAGGATCCGGCGCATCGGTTGCCACTGCAAATCGCCGCATTTACCTTGTCAGGACAAAGCCATTTTCTGGACCCCAGCCTTATTCAGGGCCTGACCTATGTAGCGATTCGTGATTTTGCACCCAATGAAGACGGCGGCGTCTATGTCCTGATTCACGCGGTAGAAAAAGATAGCCTCCCCAAGAGCGGGGGCGCGCCAGATTCAAATACTACGGCTCCTTCAACTTTCGCCCAAGCCGCGACCAGCAATAATTACCTTGCCGTTTATGACTCCAATGGACAATTCATTGGGATTCACCATCTCGAATTGCAATTTGAGCCGATAAGAATGGTGAGCCTGACTGAGCAGCTTCTCGTATCAGGCTTCGATAGAGTTCATAACCAGCCTGTTTTGGCGATTCTTCGAACAGACGGAAGCCTGGTCAGGTTGCTGGACGATCAAGGAAGGTTACCTGATGCTACAACTCTCCTTGCCACCGCGCCATGGAAAATCGATAAGGACGCACCTCTTCTGTTCCAGCAGGTGGCGATCAGCGGTGCCCTTTCCGGATTGACATTCGGCTATGCGGGCGGCAGGGCACTTCTCCTGGATCCCGGCGCGAACGCGGCGATCTGGGAGATTAGAGGCACGGAGGTGAAAAGGACCAACTTAAAAATGCCAAAAGGCGTAGTGGCGGCATCTATTGTTTCATCCGACGGAGCATGGCTCATCCGCGCATTTGTCTCTGCCACAGATAGCGGCATGCTCCTCGAATTCGATCGTGAGACAGGCGAATTGAAGAGGCAAGTGGATTCTGGTGGTGTTCCGGCAACAAGTATTTTTCTTGAGAGCGGTAACACGTTCTATGCATTCTGGTGGAATGCCCAACACCAGTCCTTTATAGTGAAGAGTAGTTAGCTTGTTGAGGCATTGCGGCGCTCGACTCATTGAAACCCTGCGACAGCGAGGTGCAGGTCCGTTGAGTGGAAGTGCACCTCGTCTTCTGTTTTGAGTTGCGCAGCAAGTTATTCGTGCGATCTGGTGAGATTCACTTGCGGCAGAGCGGATGTACCCTCGAGGCGCACCCCATCCAGGCTTTTCGGATCGAGCCCTAATACTTTGAGAATGGTCGGGGCTACTTGCGTGGTCTCAACAGCGGCATGGATTGTGGCTGACGAGAGCTTCGGGTTGGCAAAAAGCAAAATGACGTTTGTGTCATCATGCGCGAAGCCGCCATGCTCAGCGAGTTTGGCGGTGCTACCGGTATAGATGACGCCCACGTTGGGACTAACGATGATGTCCGGCGTGCGTGGATCCAGCCCAGGTCCCAAGCCTGGCTTGTTGTAGTTCAACGCGAGGGCTGGCCCATAGAAGATCTGACCAATCCCCGCTTTGGTCGCATTCTCTTCCAAAGTGGTGACTGCCGCATCGGTGGTGCTCGAGTCAGTCAGCCACAGCAAAGAGACGTCGTCCTGTGTTGGTCCAATACCGTTGGGGTTGGCCGGCGATTCGGAGTCAGGCAGCAGGTTGGCAATCAGGTCCGCGGGTGACTCGCCGTTCTGTCCCGAGTGGCCCGGAATGGGGAAGAAGCGGTTGGGATCGATCGGGGATTGCCCGTGCTTCGCAGTAATGATGATGAGTGTTGAATCGAAGAGGTCCCGTTCCTTGAGTTCGTCAACCATCTTGCCGATTGACGCATCCACGAACTGGAATTCGCTCAACAACGAAGGGGTCGGTGCACCAATTGCATTCAGATAGCCGCCCGTCGCGACATTCTTTTCAATCAGTTTTTGGCCGACGCTGACTGCTTGGAAATTCATACCGAAGAGCGTTGGAACCTGGGCACTGTTTCCGCTATGCGTTTTTCCTTCGATCTCATTCAGAATCGCGTTCACCTTTAGGGTGTCGTAGCACTGGATGTTTTGAAAGCTGTTGGTCCAGGCGCTCAGGTCCGAACTCGGATCGGGGATCGTGGCGCAGGACATTCCGCCCGGTGTCGAAACGCCAGGCAAGGGAATGACTGTGGAGTTGATTTCAGGCGAGTAGTAGTCGTCCACATTGCCGCCACCGGGGCCGCTTACAGAGGAGTAAGCGGGATGCTTATCCGACCATGCGGTGTACCCTCCGGCGCCGTGAATCACTCCGAAGATGGTATTGGTCCGAACAAAATTCCAGGGCCAAACTGGGGCGCATCCGGCACTGGGATCCCGTTCAAGACGATCGGGATCAATCGAGGCGATACCGCCGTCCGTGAGGCCGGCTCCTGGCGCGCCGCCATTGAGTTTCGATTGATCGATGTCGATGCCCTCTTCGTACTCCGTCCTGGTTCCAGTGGGAGGTGTATTTGCCGTGCAGGGACCGGCGGCGACACCGTTTCCGGTGGTTTTCGCCGGCGCGTCAAGGGACCTGTCATACGCAACGTCGTAGTAGACCCCCATGGTGCGAGGAGTGGCTCCGGTAACGATGTTCATCAAGCCCGGGAAAGAGTCCGAGGGTTTCGATGTACTTGCGCTCACGTAATTGACTCCAACGTTTCTGAGCGCTGCCAGATGAGGGCAATACGGCGATCCGTCGTTGACCCCACTGATGCCTTTCGAGCAGTTGAGATAATCCACGGCGTGCATGCCGTCGACACTGATCAGTAGAACGTGGTGGATCCGGCCATCCGAATCTTCAGACTTCGCATGAAGGGCGGGGAAAACCATCAGGCACAACGCTGCTGCACAAATTCGTTTCACTGGAAAAACCTCCTGCCCCGAGTTGTTACAGAAGCTGGTCGTTGCAGTGGTTTTATATGACGTCAAAATTCAGTGAATTCGTAGTAAGCTTCATCAGCTCGAGTGCGCGAACCGGATTATGAAAGATGGCAACATTGAAGATCGGATATCCTGCTCTCTGCCGCGCCTTTACATAGTGTCTTTGGAGGTCCTGTGCCCAAGAGGGTGGAGAGATGGGATTGCCGGCCTCTCCAACCGGTCCACAGGTTTAAAATTCGCGCTGGAGCCTGGGATGGCCAAATTGACAGAGAAAAGCAACGCTTTTTAGGATGTTCGTGATTAGGTATTTGCATAGCGGAACCGGTTTACCCTCGGTGCCCACCGCTTTTGCTTGGTATTAACTTTGATATGCTCGCAGTCGAAGACTTTGGAAGCAATGATCACAGTCAAAGACCTCACCAAGAGGTACGCACACACCACCGCCGTTGATCAGATCTCGTTTTCGGTCACGAAGGGCGAAATCGTTGGATTTCTGGGCCCGAATGGCGCCGGAAAAACCACGACCATGCGGATGCTAACATGTTTTCTTCCGCCATCTGCAGGTACGGCTACTGTGGCCGGTTTCGATGTTCTCGAACAACCAATGGAAGTTAAGAAGCGAATCGGCTATTTGCCTGAGACACCGCCGATTTACCCCGAGATGGAGACTGTCGAATACCTGAGGTTTGTCGGCAGGTTGAAAGGGCTTTCGGGGGCCGAGCTTCAGAAGCGGGTTGACTACGTATCCGAGCGCTGCGCCATCGCTGACGTGCGCAGCAAACTTCTCGGTAAACTCTCGAAAGGTTACCGTCAGCGAGTTGGGCTCGCCCAGGCAATCATTCACAACCCCGACGTGCTGATTCTCGACGAGCCCACTGCCGGTCTCGATCCAAAGCAGATCAACGAGACCCGCGACCTGATCAGAAGTCTTGCCGGCGATCACACGATCATCCTTAGCACGCATATTCTTCCCGAGGTTGAGCAGACCTGCGAGCAGGTGATCATCATCAATAAAGGAAAACTGGTAGCAACTGATTCAGTGCGCAACCTGCGCGCCCGCGCGCGAGGCGCTGAGTCAATTCTGCTCGAAGTGGCGGCTCGCAACGGGAACTTGGAAGCTTCGGTTGTTCAGCGCACGCTCGAACAGATCTCCGGAGTCAGCCGCGTAGTGTGCAAGGACCCACGCGATCTAGGCATGGTATTCGAAGTTGAAAGCCAAAAGGGCCAATTGGTCAGGGGCGACCTTGCTCGCGCGGTGATCGAGGGCGGGTGGGATCTCAATGAGCTCCGCCCAGCGGCCATGAGCCTGGAAGAGATCTTCCTCCAGCTTACCGGGAGCGAGGTCCCGGTTGAAGCAGAGAAAGCTGAAGCAAGCGAGACCCCCGCATGAGAAATACCTGGACAATCTGCCAAAAAGAATTGCGAAGTTACTTCGCTTCGCCCATCGCGTACCTGTTGCTGACGATGTTTGCTCTGATTTTCGGTTTCTTCTTCTGGAACGTCCTCGGATATTTCGTTGTCGAGGGCATCCAAATGCAGATGCGCGGACAGATGGTTCCCATGGACGTGAATGAGCAAATCATCCGGCCGCTGCTCTCGAACGTCAGCGTTGTCGGGCTCTTCTTTATCCCTATGATCACGATGCGCTTATTCGCAGAGGAAAAACGTACCGGGACGATCGAGCTGCTGGCTACCTCCCCAGTCCACGACGCCGAGATCATCCTCGGCAAGTGGCTGGCAGCCATGATTCTCTACCTGTGCCTACTGCTTTTTGCCGCTCTGAATTTTGCGTTTCTGTTCATCTATGGAAATCCCAGTTGGCGACCGCTGGCGATCGGGTATTTGGGCTTGCTCCTGCAGGCTGGCGCGTTGTTAGCGATCGGGACATTTATTTCAACGCTGACCAAGAACCAGATCATCGCCGGTGCGGCTACGTTTGGTGTTTGCCTGCTTTTGTGGGTGCTTGCGTGGGTAAGCGGGTATGAATCGGCGACATGGGCGCAGGTGCTCTCTTATATGTCGGTGATCACGCACTTCGATTCATTCGGCAGAGGCGTGCTCGATTCTAAAGACGCCATCTTTTATGTCAGTGTGATCTTCATCGGCCTGTTCTTCACCGCACGGTCGATGGAATCTCTGCGCTGGAGGTCATAGATGGCGAGTCAATGGCTCAAGGCGAGACAGACGAAATATGCGGCCTATGCAGCGGTCTACATCCTGATCGTGATCGCCGCGGCAGTGGTTGTGAACTTTCTGGCTAACCGCTACGACAAGTCTTTCGATGCGACGTCGAACAAGCGTTACAGCCTGTCTGATCAGACAGCCAAAATCGTGAAGGGGCTGAAGCAGAACGCCACCATCACGTATTTCAATCAGAGCACTCGATTCCGGGAAGGCAAGGACCTGTTGGATGAATACAAGAGCCTTTCTTCTAAAGTGCGCGTTGACTACGTGGATCCGGACAAGAATCCTCAACTGGCCCGCGCAGCCGGAATCAGGGATTTTGGGACTGCAGTCGTGGAGATCGGCGCGAAGAAAGAAAACGCACAAAACATGTCGGAAGAGGGAATCACCGGTGCGTTTATTCGACTGCTGAAAGGCAACACGCGCACCGTCTGTTTTGTGACTGGGAGCGGAGAGCATCAGATCGACAATAGCGATCGTGACGGGCTCTCCCGATTTAAAGACCTGCTTGCAAAAGACGAGTATCAAACGAAGGCGATCGATTTGCTACAGAGTGCCGAGGTGCCGAGCGATTGCACCACTCTGGTCATCGCAGGCCCGACGCGCAACTATGAGCAGCCGGAGGTCGACGCTATCAAGAAGTACGTCGAGGGCGGTGGCCGCGCATTGTTGATGCTTGATCCACCTCTCAACGTCGGCCACTCCGACATCGCCGACAATGATGTTTTAACGAACCTGCTCGCGAGCTGGGGAGTGACCGCTAACAAAGATTTGATTCTCGATCTAAATCCCATTGGCCAGATCGCAGGACTCGGGCCGCAGGTCGCGCTGGTCACCAATTACAGCTCTCAACCGATCGTGAGCGGCATGAAGGGAACCGCTACAGGGTTTCCGCTCGTCCGCTCGCTGGAGATCAAGAACGCCGGCAAGACAAATGTGGAGAAGCTCTTTGATTCCTCGAGCAGTAGCTTGGCCACAAGCAATCTGAGTTCGCCGGCCGTCAATATCAACGATCCCAAGAACAAGAAAGGGCCTCTGACCATTGCAGCGGCGGGAACTTACACCACGGGCAAGCAGAATTCGCAGGGGCGTTTCGTCGTTGTTGGCAGCTCGTCATGGGCAGCCAACAGGTTTATCGACTTCAACGGGAACAACGACCTTGCATTGAACGCCATCAACTGGCTCTCCTCAGACGAGGATTTGATCTCGATCCGTCCTAAGCCAGCGGAAAACCGCCGGATTACGATGACAACAGCACAGCTGAACATGGTTCGAATGACCAGCCAGTTCGTACTGCCGCTGCTGGTTGTTATGGCTGGCGCTTCCGTGTGGTGGAAAAGGAGATGACAAAGCTGTTCGCAAGATTGCAGTCGAGGGTTCGAGTACTTTATGAAATTTCGAGGTTTGCTGATTGCAGCTCTGGTTCTTCTTGTGCTTGGCGGAGTTCTCTACTGGTCGGAACACCGCAAACCAGCTGAAGAGCACCCAAACTCCACGGCGAACGCATCCCCGGTGATCGTCAAACTTGATCCGCCAACCATCGCAAAGCTCACATTTAAGAAGAGAGATACGGCGCCGGTGACGCTGGTAAGGAAAGATGCGAACGATTGGCAGATTACCGAACCCAAGCCGCTAGATGCGGACCAGAACGCTGTATCGACGATGCTGCTTCCGTTGTCGTCTTTGAATTCCGAGCGTGTGGTCGAAGACAGAGCGGCTGATCTGAAGCAATACGGCCTGGAACAACCTGCGCTCGAGCTGGACTTCACCGAGAAAAACAATAAGTCGCAGCAGCTTCGCATGGGTGACGATACGCCGACCGGAGGTTCGACCTACGCGATGCTCGCGGGCGACCCCAGAGTTTTCACAATCTCCAGTTCGGATAAGGCAAGTCTCGACAAGACTGTGAACGATCTGCGGGACAAACACCTGCTCAAGTTACAAACCGAAAAGATCAGCCGCATTGATCTCGTCAGAAAAAATCAGGAGATCAAGTTTGGCCGCGATAAGAACGGATGGCAAATTCTGAAACCCAGACCGCTGCGGGCTGACAGCATCCAGATCGATGAGCTTGTAACTAAGTTGACAGATGCCAAAATGGATCTGAGCGGGATCGGAACACAGGATTCTGCGGGAGACTTTGCTCGCGCGACGCCGGTGACGGTTGCAAAAGTGACAGGCGACGCAGGCACACAAGAGCTCCAGATCCGAAAGAGCAAGGACCTGTACTATGCGAAATCGAGCGTAATCGATGGAACCTACAAGGTGGACTCTGATCTGGGGCAGGCGCTTGACAAGTCGCTCGACGACTTTCGCAATAAGAAGCTCTTCGATTTCAGCTTCAACCAACCAAACAAGATTGAGCTTCATGATGGATCGAAAAGCTACGTCTTGACCAGGAGCGGCCAGGATTGGTTTTCGGAAGGCAAGAAGGTGGATGCCGGTAAGATGGAATCCCTGATCTCCAAACTTCGTGACCTCACGGCTGCGAAATTTCCGAATTCCGGCTTTACGACTCCCCAAATCATCGCTGCGGTCACGAGCCAGGACGGCAAGCTGGTGGAGAAGGTCTTGATTGCTAAATCGGGCGATGGATACATTGCCAAACGAGAGAATGAGCCCTCGTTGTACCAGTTTGACGCAAGCACTGTTGACGGACTGCAGAAGGCAGTCGACACGCTTCCCTCTGCGGGGAAGTAGTGCGCTGAACGGACACAAGAACGCGTCTCTACCCTGACATCCTCCGGCCAGCTTTGATTGCTGCGGAAAGTTCTTGCGCCGCGTTTTTCAAATCGGCAACGAAAAGCTCCCTCTCCCGTCTTCTGGATTCTTCATCGCGAGCACGAAGGATGGAAGAAGGATGGACTGTCGTTAAGATCGGTGGGTACCCAGCCAGGTTTATCAACCGGCCCCGCTGCTGCGTTACTCGAAAGCTGCTGCCAAGTAGAGATTGAGCAGCAGTTGCTCCCAGACATACGATCAATTTCGGAGCCACGGCTTCGATCTCAGCGTCCAACCAGGGACGGCAAGCCGCTACTTCGTGTGCGGTTGGTTTCTTGTGAAGCCGGAGCTTTCCGCGAGGCTCCCATTTGAAGTGCTTTACTGCATTCGTGACGTAGGCTTCATCCCGGTCGATTCCGGCTTCCTCCATGCACGCATCGAGCAAGCGGCCGGCGGGGCCCACAAACGGCTTGCCCATTTCGTCTTCCCGGTCGCCCGGCTGCTCTCCGACGAACAGGACGGTTGCTCTTTTCGGTCCCTCCCCGAAGACAGTCTGAGTGGCCCGCAGATAGAGGTCACAACCTTGACATCGCTTTGCTGCTTCGCGAAGAGTATCGAGGTCGTGAAGCTGCGGAAGATAGTCCAGCGCAGATCGTGCGGCAGTATTCTTTGGAGACATAACGGCTACTTTAACCAACTGCCCAACCCAGATTAGGCATGTCAGAAGCGACGGAGTCCCCGGTCAGAACGATGAGTCTACCGAGATTACGGCGCAGCACCACAAGATTTTCGGGTCAGGCACGGTGTCAAGAGCGACCTCGCCGACGACGCGATAAAGAACGGCTTTCATGGAAACTCTCCTGCGCTTCAGGGTGCGTACACGGGAATGTCTACGGACGCTACTCACCTTGCGATGCGGAAGGTAGGTCAAAGGGAAGCCTAATGGCGTAAACGCAGCCAGATCGCGGCTGGAACAACGGTCCCTCGGTCGGCCACTCCGTATCCGACATCGTTTCCTAACTCCGGTGCATCCCTCTAAAGACAAGGAGGAGATTAGGTTATGCCAGAAAGAAAAACAGTGGATCGAGCAAAGGAAGACCTGCGCGAAGGTAAATCACCGTCTACCGCAGCCGGTGAATTCGTTCGCGAAGAAATTGACCATGTCCGCCAAGGGAAGCACGGGGTCCGTTCTCCTCAACAGGCAATTGCGATCGGACTCAGCAAGGCTCGACGCGCGGGCATCCCGCTTCCGCCTCCAAGCCCGGGAAAAGCCAAAAAGTCGACTCGTGCAAGCGCTGAGCGGGACTACCGCAAAGGCCAAAACAAAAACCAAAAGAAGTCCACGACGCGCTCGCAGGCAACGACGGAAGCGCTGAAAAAAGAGCCGCGCTCGACCGTCTCCCCGAAATCGCTTTCTGCACACGCGAAAGCTGCCGCGAGATCGCGCTAGAAGGTCGGATCTAACTGCGTGTCTTGAGTCGCTTCTGAGATATTCCTTGAGAAAGGCTCATTGAGAGGAGAGCTTGCAGATACTAGTGCTCAATCCGGGCGGAAATTCTCTGAAGGTTGAGATCGTTCGCTGCGAACCTGATCAAAGACATGCCTTTGAGGGAACGAAATCAATCAGCGTGATCATAGAGGACATTGGGAAGAGTCCAACGCTCTCGACCTATCAAGGCAAGAAGGTTGTTCACACTGAAGCCATTGAAGCTTCAGACTACGCTCAGGCCGTCGAGAGTCTCTTCTTCTGGCTTCGAAATGGCAATGAGGATCGACACCGGGACTTGCGCGAAATCGAATGTGTAGGGGTAAGGGTTGTTCACGGTGGCCCGGATCTGATCTCACCCACTCCGATCACGGCTGAAGTGGAGCGGCAGATTGTTGACTTGGAAAGACTAGCCCCGCTACATAACAAAAGCTCGATTGAAGTACTGGAACCCGTCCGGCGGCGCTTTCCTCAAGTGGCGATCTATGCCGTCTTTGATACTGCCTTCCATCGCACAATTCCTCAGCACGCCGCGTTGTATGCCATTCCCTTGGAACTCTCAGAGAAGCACCGCATTCGCCGCTATGGGTTTCACGGTATCTCCCATCGCTTCATGATGGAGCGGTATGCGTTCATCGCGGGAAAGAGTGTTGAGGAATGCAATTTGGTTACGATGCACCTGGAAAGCGGCTGTTCTGTCACTGCAATCCGCAATGGGAGATCGATCGAGAACACGATGGGCTTAACGCCGCTCGAGGGCCTGATGATGGGCACTCGCTCTGGCGATGTTGACCCTTCGCTCCTTCCGCTGCTCGTTCGTGAAGAACAGCTTTCCCTCGACGACGTCATGAAGATCCTTAATAAGCACTCAGGTTTGCTAGGCGTATCTGGAGAGTCACTCGATACGCGCGTTTTAATGAAGCACTACGAGACAAACTCGCGTATCAAACTCGCAATGGATATGTTTTCTCACCGCGTCCTCAAAGCAGTGGGCGCTTATCTTGCCGTCCTGGGAGGGGCCGATGCAGTAATCTTCGGAGGTGGTATTGCGGAGAACACCAAGCTGCTCCGTGCCCATTTGGGCGACAGACTTCGCTGGTGTGGTCTCGAGTTAGACGATGACGCGAATGAGAGGCTGATCGACCTCGAAGGAGAACTGTCAACCCGGGATTCAAGAATAAAGGCATGGGTCATTCCGGTCGAAGAAGGATTGCAGATCGCTCACGAGTGCTGCTGCGCTTTGGCAAGCTGAGCTCACCTTTGCTCCGTCCAGTCAGGGCACCCCTCGAGCAATCGGAATTGCCCAGGTGCTTTCGGAGATTCGATAAAGGTTGGACAACAGGGAGCGTAGATGGCGAAGAAGCGAGCGAAGGCACTGGCGGACCCGACAAAATTGAAGCCGCTGGACAAGGACGGAATCCTCCAGGTAATCATTGAGACACCCAAGGGCAGCCGTAATAAGTTCGCCTTTGACCCCAAACAAGAAATTTTCATCCTTAAGAGCGTCCTTCCCACGGGTATGGACTTCCCTTACGATTTTGGCTTCGTACCTCGAACCCTCGCACCGGACGGAGATCCTCTCGATGTCTTGCTGCTGATGGATGAACCAGCATTTCCCGGTTGTGCAGTGCGGGCTCGCCTCATCGGAGTTATTGAAGGCGAGCAGATTGCCGGACCGAAGACAATCCGCAACGATCGGCTGGTCACGATTGCGGAAGCAAACCACATGTATCGCAATGTAACCAAACTCAACGATCTCCCCGATCAATTTCTGCGGGAACTCGAGAACTTTTTCGTGAACTATCACAGGCTTGAAGGTAAGCAGTACAAGCTGCTCGGCTGCAAAGGCATCAAGGCAGCTCTGCGCCTTATCAAGGAGGCCCGAAAGGCCGCCTGAGGCGTGGACGTTTGAAGGTTCCGGTTCGCCTGCTCGCTTCGCAGTATTTTCGAAAATCTTGCGGGCAGGTACCTCATCGAGCGTGCGCATTCGAGTCGAGGATCCTTGGCCTGTGAGCTCCCGCGCGGGCTCCCCTATGTTCTGCCCTATTCCACTCCGGGCGAAAATATGACATTCCTGAGCTGCCTTTGCAATTGAGTGAGATTTGGTCCAGAATCGAGTGCGGACGCGAGGTATAGCAAATGAAGAGAGCAATTTGGACGTTGGCCTCCTTGGGTATGCTCACACTGTTGGCGTCGTTAGCCCCCGATGTTCGCCGTTACTTAAGACTCCGCGCCATGTAAGCCTTGGCGCGGCTGTATCCATGATGAGCGATGGTCGGCACAGGCAGACCGCACTGAGATTGCAGTCTTCCAAGCCGGCTCGGCTTGCGTAAATCGGCTTCGAGGCCCAAGATGGACCCTTAAATTTTTCGAGGCGGAGTTGTGTACCGTTTCGGAAGGGAAGCCGCATGGGACCCGCCTATCGCTCGGATAGCAGTTCGGCATCCATCCCGGAGATCGATGTGCTATGGGTAACAGCAGGCCTTGGTTGCGATGGAGACACGATCGCAATCACGGCGGCTACGCAACCCAGCATCGAAGAGATCGTTCTTGGCGCCTTGCCATGGCTTCCCAAAGTGCATTTTCATAATCCTCTTCTTGCCTCCGAGGTCGGCGAAGACTTCATGAGGCGCTTCCATCTGGCAGCTGAAGGGAAATTGAAGCCATTCATCCTCGTACTCGAGGGCTCAGTTCCGGATGAAAGCAACAAAGAGAGTGGCTACTGGGCGTCCTTCGGCACCGATTGGGAAACTGGCCAGCCGATTACGACATGTGAATGGATAGATAGACTTGCGCCGAAAGCGTGGGCGGTCATCGCTGCGGGCACGTGCGCGACATACGGTGGCATTCACGCCATGGAAGGCAACCCCACAGGATGCATGGGCCTTCCCGACTACCTTGGGTGGCAGTGGCGATCGGAGGCGGGTATTCCAATCGTTTGCGTTCCGGGTTGTCCCGTCCAGCCGGATAATTTCATGGAGACGCTGTTATATCTGCTCCATATGGCCGCCGGGCGTGCCCCGATGATCCCTCTGGACGAAGCGCTGCGCCCAACCTGGCTCTTCGGCAACACCCTGCATGAAGGCTGTGATCGCGGTGGCTATTACGAGCAAGCGCAATTTGCGGAAGAGTACGGATCGCCGCTTTGCATCGTTAAGCTCGGGTGCTGGGGGCCGGTTGTGCAATGTAATGTGGGCAAGCGAGGTTGGATAAGCGGTATCGGTGGCTGCCCCAATGTAGGCGGCATCTGCATCGGATGTACAATGCCGGGATTCCCGGATAAATTTATGCCGTTTATGGACCAGCCCCCAGGATCGCTTCTATCTTCTGCCGCAGTCCAAACCTATGGGCGTGCGATCCATGCATTACGCCGTTTCACCCAGGCATCGCTTAACAAAGAGCCAGCTTGGCGAGCAGGACGGGCGCATTCAAGTACTTGAGAGCACGGGGGACCGGCTGTTGAGGAAAGAGCATAAGCAAGAAAGATAAAAGCGTTTGGAGTCAAGAATGTCTTCCTTTGTCGGGACCACACGAGCACGGGAGAGCAGCACGGATCCAATAGCTGGTCCAGGCGAAGGCCTACCCGACATTGCTCAAGCGGAAGCTATCCTGGTCGACCTCGCGAGAGTCTTTGTTGACCCCGCGACGAATTCTTCTCATGGTGTGGGTCCGCTGACGGAACAACGGCGGGAGCTCTCAGCGGATACCCACCCGCCCAATCTTGAGGCCAAATACCGCGCGCTCTTGGAGCAGATCCCGGCTGTCGTCTTTATGGCCTACCTCGATCGAGGCATCAGTGAAGCGTACGTGAGTCCACAGATCGAGGCTGCCCTAGGCTATTCCAGAGCAGAATGGCTGGAGGATCCAGTTCGCTGGTATCAGCACATTCACCCCGATGACAAGCAACGCTGGAGCCTGGAAGCCGCCGAGATGTTCCTATCGGCGAAGCCGCTGCGCTCGGCATATCGAGTCATCGCGCGGGACGGTCGCGTGATCTGGTTCCATTGCGAGGCCAAGATGATGCGGCGCGAAGATGGGCGGCCGTGGTTCATTCATGGCGTGGCGTTCGACATCTCGGATCTCAAGCGGGTCCAAGAAGAACTGCAGAAAGAGCGTAACTTCGTCTCGACCATCCTGGACACGGTAGGAGCGCTGGTTGTCGTCCTCGATGGCGATGGTCGCATTCTGCGGTTCAATCCGGCCTGTGAACTTACCACCGGATACTCGATGGATGAGGTCCGGGGAAAATGTATCTGGGATCTCTTCCTTGTTCCAGAAGAGGCAGACCGGTTCAAGGCGATTTTCAACATCCTGCGGTCCGAACTCCTCCCGCAGGAGTACCAGAGCTGCTGGATGACGCGGCATGGTAACCCGCGGCTGATTGCCTGGTCGACCACTTTGCTTCCTGGCAATGTGGACACATCGGAGTACATCATTGCCACAGGCATAGACATTACCGAACGCAAACATTTGGAAACGGCGATCCTCGACATAAGTGCGCGGGAGCAGCGTCGCATCGGGCAGGACCTGCATGATGGCCTCGGTCAACATCTGACTGGGATCGCGTTTATGGCCAAGGTCCATGAAGCGAAGCTGGCCGAGAAGAAAAGCACTGAGACGGACGACGCGGCCAAAATCGTGAAGCTCGTGAATGAAGCGATTCACAAGACCCGTGAATTGGCCCGGGGCTTGCTTCCGGTGGTCTCTGATTCGGAGGGCCTCATGTCCGCACTGCAGTTGTGGGCGGCAGAGGTCGAAGATCTCTTCGGAGTATCGTGCCGCTTTCAATGTGATACCCCGGTCCTGGTTCACGATGACACTGTGGCGACACATCTCTATCACATCGCTCAAGAGGCGGTAAATAATGCGATCAAACACGGTGAAGCACACAGAATTTCGATTCAGTTGACGGCCGAACAGGGTAGAGGCACATTAGTCATCAAAGATAACGGCAAAGGCATTGGAGAAAATTGCGCCAGTACCCAGGGCATGGGTTTGCACATCATGAAATACCGGGCGGGGATGGTCGGCGGCGCTCTTGACGTACAGCGAGACACAACAACCGGGGGGACTGTCGTTAGTTGTATCTTCCCGGTGAAGGACCGGCAGCAGTCGCATGACTGAGAGCACCAAAGCGCAAGGCATGGCCCAGGGCAACAAGAAGACTGTCTTTGTGGTGGATGACCATCCCTTATTGCGTCAAGGCCTGGCTCTCTTGATCAATCGCGAACCGGATCTGATGGTTTGCGGCGAGGCTGAAGAGGCGCAAGCCGCAATGAGGGCGATCGCAACAAACCGACCCGACATCCTGATCGTCGATATCTCGCTGAATGGTCCGGATGGTTTGGACCTGCTAAAGAACATACGCAATTCATACCCGGACCTTCCGGTACTCATCCTCTCCATGCATGACGAGTCGATCTACGCGGAGCGCGCACTGCGTGCTCGCGCGAACGGCTACATCATGAAGCATGAAGCCACCGAAAAGGTACTGATCGCTGTGCGGCGCATCCTTGGCGGAGATTTTTATCTTAGTGAGCGAATGGCGAATAAAGTGCTCCACCAATACATCAGCGGCGCCTCAGCGGACAAGAATTCCCGCCTCTCCGCCCTCTCCGACCGTGAATTGGAAGTCTTTCGCTTGATTGGCGAAGGACGCAGTACGCGCCAAATCGCCGAAGACCTGCACCTCAGTATAAAAACCGTTGAAACGTACCAGGCTCATATTAAAGAGAAATTGGCACTTCGGAGCGGACGCGAACTCGTCCAACATGCCATCCAGTCGAAGATCAGCGAAAAAAATACTTAGAAACCTGCCCTCCTAAAACGATCCTGGTAGAGTTGCGATTCTTTGCCAGGGAATCCCTTACACCCTTCCGAGTATTTGGACTAAGAAAAAATAGGGGTGGTCCCGCTTGTGAGCGTCGTGCCTCGGCTGTTCCGATGTTCGGGATCGTACAGTCCTCCCGGAGCGGGCGCCTATTTTCAAAGGGAGTGTCTCTTCGAGAGAATTCGGGGAAGATCCCGGGGAAGATTTGCTGTTGTAGCGGACGTCGTCTTGCCAACGAGTGCGTTGCGCCCGCAGATTGCATTAGGAACTAAGCTCAATCGAAATCTGAGAGGAGACTCCAGCTTTATGACAGCGCAACAAGCGCCTTATGGCCGTGTCACACAGAGACAACCTGCCGTGGCGGAAGTCCACATCCTTTGGATCACGGCAGGCTTAGGCTGTGACGGAGATTCCGTATCGATTACCGCAGCGACCCAGCCCAGTATCGAAGATGTGCTGCTGGGGGCAATTCCCGGCTTGCCCAAGGTTCATCTGCATAATCCTGTTCTCGCGTACGAAACCGGCGATGACTTTATGAAGTACTGGTATATGGCTGAAGAGGGAAAGCTTGATCCCTTCGTGCTGGTCGTGGAGGGTTCGATTCCTAACGAGAAGATCAAGAAGGAAGGCTATTGGGCGGCCCTCGGAACCGACCCGCATACCGGTCAACCGATTACCACGAACGAATGGATTGATCGTCTCACTCCAAAGGCCCTCGCCGTAGTCGCTATCGGCACGTGTGCTACCTATGGCGGTATTCACGCCATGGAAGGCAACCCCACAGGATGCATGGGTTTGGCCGACTATCTAGGCTGGGGTTGGAAATCCAAGGCGGGTCTGCCGATCGTGAATGTCCCCGGTTGTCCCGTGCAGCCGGATAACTTCATGGAGACCCTCCTGTATCTGCTCTATCAAGTCGCGGGCTTGGCTCCGATGATCCCCCTTGACGATCAGCTGAGACCTACATGGCTCTTCGGCAACACGGTCCATGACGGCTGCGATCGAGCTGGATACTACGAGCAGGGCGACTTCGCCACTGAGTACGGTTCTCCCAAGTGCATCGTAAAACTTGGCTGTTGGGGACCCGTAGTGAATTGCAATGTTCCGAAGCGGGGTTGGATGGCCGGAATCGGCGGTTGCCCAAACGTCGGCGGCATCTGCATCGGATGCACCATGCCTGGATTCCCCGATAAATTCATGCCCTTCATGGATGAGCCTCCGGGAGCGAAAATCTCCACGAAAGTGATCGGGACCTATGGCACGACGATCCGGGCTCTCCGTTCGCTCACCAACTCAACTGTGAATAAAGAGCCGAAGTGGCGGCATCCTGGCGCCGAACTTACCACCGGCTATCACCCCAGGTCCTACTAACGAACGCCGACAAAGGAGCCACCAAGATGGGCACGATCGCTGCTGAACAGAGAGAGACCGCGGAAAGATCCGGTCAGTTAGTAGAAATGAATTGGGATCCCATCACCAGGATCGTCGGGAGCCTCGGGATCTTCACCAAGATCGACTTCGGAAAGCGCCGTGTGGCTGAGTGCCACAGTACCTCATCGATCTTCCGTGGCTACAGCATCTTCATGAAGGGCAAGGATCCTCGAGATTCTCATTTCATTACGAGCCGGATCTGCGGTATCTGTGGCGACAATCACGCCACGTGCGCTACTTACGCGCAAAACATGGCGTTCGGAGTCAAGCCACCACCGATCGCCGAATGGATTGTAAATCTTGGCGAAGCGGCCGAATACATGTTCGACCACAACATCTTCCAAGACAATCTGGTAGGCGTTGACTTCTGCGAGCAGATGGTGAAGGAGACGAATCCCGGAGTATTTGAGAAAGCCGAGAAAACACAGTCTCCCCATGCCGATCTACACGGCTACCGCACCATCGCGGATATCATGCGCGCTCTAAACCCCTTCACCGGGGCGTTCTACCGTGAAGCGCTGCAGATGAGCCGCATGACGCGAGAGATGTTCTGTCTGATGGAAGGCCGTCACGTGCATCCGTCCACGCTTTATCCCGGCGGGGTGGGTACTGTGCCGACAGTTCAGCTCTTTACTGATTACATCGTCCGACTAATGAAATACGTGGAGTTCATGAAGAAGGTGGTACCGCTGCATGACGACCTCTTTGATTTCTTTTATGAAGCCCTCCCCGGTTATGAGGAGGTTGGAAGGCGGCGAATCCTACTCGGCTGCTGGGGGTCTTTCAATAATCCTGATGTTTGTGACTATACCTATCGGAGAATGACCGATTGGGGCCGCGGCATGTTTGTCACTCCGGGAGTCGTGGTCGACGGAAAACTAGTTACCACCGATCTGGTCGATATCAACTTAAACATCCGCATTCTGTTGGGCAGCTCCTACTACGATGACTGGCAGAGTGCAGAAACTTTTGTGAAGAGAGACCCCCTGGGCAATCCTGTAGATCAGCGTCACCCGTGGAACCAGACAACATTTCCGAAGCCTCAGAAGCGCGACTTCGCGGGCAACTACACATGGGTGATGTCTCCGCGGTGGTATGACCAGCGCACCGGTGACTATCTCGCGCTCGACACGGGCGGTGGCCCTATTGCACGTTTCTGGGCGACCGCGTTGGCTGGAATTGTAGATATCGGCTACATCAAGGCCACCGGCCAGAGCGTAAAAATTTATCTTCCAAAAACGATGTCGATGCCTGAAGTCGAGCTTGAATGGAAGATCCCCAAGTGGAGCAACGCCATCGAACGCGATCGTGCACGCACCTACTTCCAGGCCTACGCCGCCGCTGCCGCTCTTCATTTCGCCGAAAAGGCGCTTGCCGAGTTGCACGCCGGAAGAACCAAAACCTGGAACGACTTCAAAGTTCCGGAAGAGGCCATAGGATGCGGGTTCCACGAGGCTGTTCGTGGCGTATTGTCCCATCATGTGGTGATTCGCAATCACAAAATCGCGAACTACCATCCCTATCCTCCGACTCCCTGGAATGCGAACCCGCGCGATGTTCACGGCACGCCTGGTCCTTATGAAGACGCGGTACAGAACACGCCGATCTTCGAAGAAAATGGGCCGGACAAATTCAAGGGCATCGATATCATGCGCGCAGTCAGAAGCTTCGATCCATGCCTACCTTGCGGCGTGCATATGTATCTCGGGAATGGCAAAGTGCTCGAGACACACCATTCTCCAATGTTCGGGCTGCAACCATAAGCGGCTGCAACGCTCAGATTGCGGTTGGAAGATGGGAGACGGGCGAGAAGTGCAGGGCCTGAAGAATACAAGGTGCTCATCGGGCTGCGCTCTCGTTCGGTAGCGATCAAGAAGGAGCGGCGTGGCTAGCGAAAAGGACTTCCAACAGAAACTCCGGAACCTCGGTACGCTCGTCGGTGAACTCGACCAAGTGCCGGGCGGCGGCTCCAAAGTCGCGGCGGCCCGGGAGTTGGTCCAACTCCTCATGGAAATCCATGCCGCCGGGCTGGAGCGAATGATGGAGCTTGTGTTTGAGTCGGGAGCGCCGGGCGAAGCGATCATTAGCAGATTCGGGCAGGATCCGATTGTCCGTCACCTTCTTCTTCTCTATTCGCTCCACCCGGATGCTCTCGAAACTCGAATTGCTACGGCTCTCGAAATCGCAGGAGCGCGTCTCCGCAAGTTCGATACCAAGGTCGAGGTCGTAAGCATTCGCGACGGCGCAATTCAAGTCCGGCTCGAAACCTCGAAGCACGCCTGCGGCTCCACAACCAAGAATCTGCACTCGATCGTGGAAGAGAGCGTCTATGAACTGGCGCCGGACCTCGCGACGCTTGAAATACTCGGACCGGAGGACGAGGCCTCTTCTGGGTTTGTCCCTGTGGAGCAGTTACTCAAAAAGGGCCAGTTGCTGAAGTCTCCTCTCACCGGGCAACCTGTGGCTGTTCACGCTCCGGAAGCGGACGGTGCGGATTGACGCCGTGCTGTTCTGGATGCAGGAGAAGCTGATCATGCCGAAAGGAACGTCGTCTTCTTTTGATCAGGCATTCGCGACCCTTCGCCAGTTCGCTCGCCCCCGGCGCCCCGCGGAGCGCTGCGAATTGTGCAGTGCGGGCTTAGCACACGATCATCCGCATCTCGTGGAGCTTTCGTCGCGACAGATCGTTTGTGCCTGTGAAGCCTGCGCAACCCTCTTTGATGGCATGGCTGCGGGCAAATATAAGCGCGTGTCCAGGCGCGTTCAACTCCTGTCTAATTTTCAGATGACTGATGCGCAATGGGAAAACCTCCTTATCCCGATCAATATGGCGTTCTTCTTCCACTCGAGTGCCGAAGAGAGGATGATCACTCTCTATCCGAGTCCCGCCGGCGCCGTAGAGTCCCTCCTCCCTCTCGATGCGTGGAATGAGATCGTCGAGGAAAACGAAGTACTCACTCGGCTGCTGCCAGACGTCGAAGCCCTGCTGGTCAACCGGGTGGCCCACGCACATGAACTCGCTCAGGCTGAGTACTACATCGCTCCTATGGACGAGTGTTATCGGCTCGTCGGTCTGATTCGCAGCAACTGGAAAGGTCTTTCGGGCGGTTCAGAGGTCTGGTTGGAAATCGGGCGCTTTTTCTCGGAATTGAAGTCACGAGCCGACATGGTGGGGGTAAAGGCGAATGCCTGATCTAAGCTTCAAGGTCGAAGAAGCGGCCGCTCTGCCTTTTGCAGTGGCGCCCACGCTTAGCCTTAAGCTTCGCGTCGCGAATGCGATCGCCGATGAAGCGATCCATACGGTTGCCTTACGCTGCCAAATCCAAATCGAAGTCACTCGCCGCCGTTATTCGCCAGAGGAACAAACGCGCATGCGCGACCTCTTCGGCGAGCCGGAACGTTGGAGCCAGACTCTTCGCAGCTTACTGTGGACCCATGCCAGCTTGGTAGTACCCAGCTTCCAGGGCAGTAAGCTTTGCGATCTTCTCATTCCTTGCACTTTCGATTTCAACGTCGCCACCACCAAGTACTTCGAAGGTCTGAAAGATGGGGAGATACCTCTTCACCTGATGTTTAGCGGCACCGTTTTCTATGCGGATCCGGACGGCGTATTGCAAGTGTCGCCAATCTCGTGGGAACAGGAAACTCGCTTCAAGCTCCCGGTCAAGGTCTGGCGGGAGATGATGGATTCCTACTACCCAAATAGCGTCTGGCTGAATCTGCGCCGCGACGTCTTTGAGCGTCTCTATCGCTACAAGATGCAACGTGGCATCCCCACGTGGGAACAGGCCCTCGAGAACATCCTTGCCTCTGAAGAGGTGGTGAGCTCATGAACCTGGACCGCAACCTCGATCGCGTGGAAAAGATTGCCGAAGCGGTCCTCTACGAGGGCTACATGTTGTATCCCTATCGCGCGTCTGCGGTGAAAAACCAGCAGCGGTGGAATTTCGGAGTGCTCTGTCCGCGATCTTATAGCGAGCAGCAAAACGGCTCTGACGCCTGGATGATGCAAACGGAATGTCTCATACTGGGGAGCGCATCCGCGCGGCTCAGCGTGAGGATTCGCTTCCTGCAGATCGTCAACCGTTCCATCGGAAAACTGGCGCAAGCCCTAAACGAGCTTCCAGGAGATCCAGAGCGGGAACTGAAGATTACGGACTTCGAGACTGTCGATCGGCTGGAACTTGCCAATCAGACGTTTGTGCCTTGGCAGGAAGCGATGGAACGCGAAGTCACCGTACCACCTTTCCATCCTGCTGCTTCTTCTCATCAATCGTTGCTGTTCGATTTTCCTTCGGGAAGTGAGCTAGAAGCGTTGCGCGATGAGAACGGTTTGATTGCTGGGGTCATTCTCCGGGCGTGGGAAGGGTTGCGAGGATCAGTCGAGATAGAGTCTTCCCTGGTCCAGGAAGGCGTCATGAGAGTAGCTTTGCGCGTCCGGAATCTGACTCCGTTGGAGTTGTCGAATGAGCAGAGCCGCGCCGGCGCTCTCATGTATTCTCTTGTCTCGGCGCATACGATTCTCGGCGTCGAGGACGGTCAATTCGTCTCGTTGTTCGATCCACCCGAAGCGCTGAAAAACCTTGCCGCCGATTGCAGGAATATCGGGACATGGCCCGTCCTGGCAGGCGACGGGGGGGACCGTGACACGATGCTATCGTCTCCGATCATTCTTTACGACTACCCGCAGATCGCTCCCGAGAGCCCGGGCAGCCTCTTCGACGCAACCGAGATCGACGAGATCCTTTCTTTGCGAATTCTGACGATGACCGACGAAGAGAAACAAGAGATGCGGCAATCGGACCAGCGCGCGAGAGAGATACTCGATCGCACTGAAAATATGCCGCCGGAACAATTTATGAAACTACACGGCGCACTCCGTGGGCTGCATCCGGTTACCAATCCCTCGATAACGGATCCCTTGAACAAGGAGGCGCCATGAATGAATGGGAGTGGCAACTGCTCGAGGACAAGACCCTCCTCGATCACATCATGATTGCGGGCGTTGAAGTAAGAACGGGCGATCGTGTTCGCCTTTCCCCTCGTAAGGGCGGGGACATCCTGGATATTGCGCTGAAAGGCCAGACCGCTACGGTTGAGGGCATCGAGCAGGACTACGAAGACAAATCGCACGTCTGTGTCGTCCTCGAGGAAGACCCGGGACGCGACTTGGGATTACTACGGCAGCCCGGTCATCGCTTCTTTTTTGACCCATCTGAAGTCGAACCCCTTCCCAAAGAACCTGTTCTCAAAGATGAGCATCAGGAGAAAAATGAAACACAAAAGCCGAGCATCCTCATCGCCGGCATCGGCAACATCTTTCTTGGAGACGACGGTTTTGGTGTCGAAGTAGTACAACAGCTTGCGAAATGTGATTTTCCAGCCTCGGTGCGCGTGGCGGATTTCGGAATACGGGGTTTCGATCTTTCGTACGCACTTCAAGATGGATATGAAACGACAATCCTCATCGACGCTTTTCCCCATGAGCAGGCACCAGGCACAGTCTATGTGGTCGAGCCGGATCTGAACGATCTCTCCGCCTCGCTCGCACAAACGAACTTCGTAGACCCCCATGCCATGAATCCCATAAACGTGCTTCGCATGGCGACCGCCATGCATGGCCCCCTTAAGCGCGTTCTGCTGGTAGGCTGTGAGCCGGCTACTTTTGGGCCCGACGAAGGACACATGGGCTTGAGCGTCGCCGTAGGAGCCGCTGTCCCTGAGGCTGTGAAGGTAATTCAAAATCTAGTCTGGAGAATTCTGAATGAGTGCCAGTCGAACGCAACCAGATGAGCTCAAGCGCTCCTTCGAAATTGTGGCCCGGAGGTAAGAATGAGAATGCCCCTTGTGAGTATCGAGCAGGCTCCCTTGGAGGAAATCCGTTTATGTGTTTAGCGATTCCAGGCAAAATTGTTGAGCTTGTTCCCGGCCAGGCACACCTAGGGACAGTGGAAGTTGCTGGCGTACGCCGCAAGGTGGATTTAGGTCTCCTGGAAGACGACATGCCAATCCCCGGCGACTGGGTTCTGATCCATGTAGGCTTTGCCATGACCAAGATCAGCGAGCAGGATGCATTGGAGCAGATGCATCTTCTCACGATGCTGGGGGAGACAGAACAGGCCATCGAAGAAGTTCGCGGGTACGGCCTGGAAGAGAGTGCAAAGGCTAGCGGCACAAGTGCCAAAGCCGGCTAGCGCAGCCTTAGAGAGGACTGGTCCTCTGTGAAGTGTTTTCAAACCGGCTGAACCGGTGTTGGAGCTTTCAAATGCGATATGTAGATGAATTCCGAGACCCCGAGCTGATTACAAGAGCGTCCGACGAGATTCGTCGCCTCGCCGATACTGCAAGGCACTATCGCATCATGGAGGTCTGCGGCGGCCACACGCACGCCATCTACCGCTTCGGCTTGAAAGACCTCTTGCCATCCAACATCGAGCTGATCCACGGTCCCGGCTGCCCGGTTTGTGTCTTACCCATGGGAAGAATCGATGACGGTCTCGCAGTCGCCAAGAATGCCGACGTAATCTTCGCTGCCTTTGGAGACATGATGAGGGTGCCTGGAACTCACGGCAGTCCGTTCGAGCATAAAGCGCGGGGAACGGACGTCCGCATCGTATACTCGCCGGCCGACGCTCTCCAGCTCGCGAGAAAAAATCCGGATAAGCATGTCATGTTCTTCGCGATCGGATTCGAAACGACAGCGCCGTCCACCGCGTTGACGTTGATGCGCGCAAAATCGGAACGCATCGAAAATTTCTCGGTGTTTTGCAATCACGTCACCATCGTTCCGGCCATCCGCGCGATCCTCGACTCTCCCGACATGCGCTTGGATGGGTTCATCGGGCCGGGACATGTTTCCACTGTGATTGGCTGCCGCCCATACGAATGGATCGCCAGGAACGAGGGCAAACCGGTTGTCACTTCCGGGTTCGAGCCGCTCGATCTGCTCCAATCGATCATCATGCTTCTCCGGCAACTCAAAGCGGGCGAAGCGCGAGTCGAGAATCAATATAAGCGCGTCGTGCCGTGGGAAGGCAATGGTGCTGCGCTCAAGGCAATGGGCGAGGTATTTGAGCTCCGGCCCTACTTCGAATGGCGCGGCCTTGGATTCATCTCTCAATCCGCCTTGAAGATCGGCGAGAAATACGCGCAGTGGGATGCGGAGCAGCGCTTCCCGATCCCCGGTACCCGCGTGACCGATCCGAAAGCGGCACAGTGCGGAGAAGTGCTCAAAGGAGTGCTGAAGCCTGCACAGTGCAAGCTCTTCGGCAAAGAGTGCACTCCAGAACACCCCATCGGCGCACTTATGGTTTCTTCAGAGGGCTCATGCGCAGCATATTACAACTACGAACATCGCAAGGCAGCAGCGGTGCTGACCAGCATCAGCTCGGTGGCGTGAACGGAAGCGCCGCTTCTGTCCTCCGCTTCCGGGATCCGCAAATTGAAATGGCGCATGGCGCCGGCGGCAAGGCAAGTCGCAGACTCGTGGAAGGTCTTTTTGCCCCCCTACTCTTTCAAAATCCCAGGGCGCCCTTAGGCGATGCCGCCCACGTTGAAATCGCAGGCTCGCCAATTGCAATCACTACAGATAGCTTTGTCGTAAAACCGCTCAGGTTTCCCGGCGGCTCTATCGGTGAGCTGGCTGTCAACGGAACCATGAATGATCTCGCCGTTTCAGCCGCAAGGGGCGAGGCATTGGTCGTTTCCTTTGTTCTTGAAGAGGGCCTGCCCACTGCAGTTCTCGAGGCTGAAGTCCGCGCCATGGCTGCCGCTCTCGAGAAGGCGGGCGTTGCCATGGTCTCGGGGGATACAAAGGTCGTCGAGCGCGGCAAAGCTGACGGCATGTACATCACAACAACCGGTATTGGCCGCCTCATGCCGCAGGTGACGATCGACATCCGATCGGTTCGTCCTGGAGATAAGATTCTCCTCTCCGGACCGATCGGCGACCATGGTATTACCATCCTTCTCGCGCGTGGGGAGCTGGATCTCGAAGCGGACCTGTCCTCCGATACCCGGTGCGTCCTGCCTCTGGTAGAGGCCATGGTCGGGGAGGCAGGGGCCGGCATCCGCTGGATGCGCGATCCCACTCGGGGAGGAGTTGCCACTTCACTGAACGAGCTTGCGCGCGATTGTAGCCTGGGCGTCGTCTTGTCGGAGGAAGAAATTCCGATGCGTGATGAGGTGCGCGGTGCCTGTGAATTGCTCGGGCTCGATCCGTTGCATATCGCGAATGAGGGTCAGTTTCTTGCAGTGGTCGCGGCGGAGTATGCCGGGGCCGCCCTGAACGCCCTGAAAAGGACAGAAGGCGGCGAGCACGCGGTCATCATCGGCGAGATTCAAGCGGAACCTGCCTGCGCAGTGCTCGTGACAACCCGGTACGGCGGAAGCCGGATCGTCGATATGCTCGTCGGCGATCCGCTACCGCGAATTTGCTAGGACGATCGCAAATGGAAACGGTTTGCAGACTGGCGGCGCGGATTGAAGAACGCCTGCTCTTGCGCAATGAGATCATCGAGAGCTTCTTCTCTCACGAAGCAACGCGTCTGGCGGAATGCTGCCGCGAAATGTCGGAGCGCTTCGTGCAGGGCGGCCGATTGCTGGCCTTCGGCCGTGGCCCATACGCGACCGACGCTCAGCATGTCTCGGTCGAGTTCGTACATCCCGTGATCGTCGGAAAACGTGCGCTTCCCGCGCTTGATCTCTCCATTGCGTTTCAGCCGTGGCTCAACGCAATTCTCCGGCCGGAAGACATCGTGATGGGGTTTGGCCCTCCCGAGGGTGATCCTGAAGTTCTCGCAGCGTTAGAATCGGCGCGCTCCCGCAAGGCAATGACTTTTGCGTTGCCTGGCGCCGATGGAACGTATGCCCTCAAGCCAGTCACGCAGGATCCATTTATCCACCAGGAGATGGTCGAGATCTTCTACCACACGCTCTGGGAAACCGTGCACGTGTTTTTCGAGCACCGGGAGCTCGGTCAGGATGTTGGTCAGTCTGCATTCCTTTACCCATTCCTAGGACAGAAAAAGCAGGAAACGACCGACGTAGTCCAAGATGTAGCCGCTTCAATCCGGATGAAGGTTCACGACGATACCCTCCTGCGGACACAATTAGCGAAGGAACAATCAGAACAGATCGGCAACACAGCGCTTGCGATTCATCAGCGTCTCTCACAAGGCGGCAAGCTCATACTATTTGGAAATGGCGGGTCCGCCACCGATGCCAACGACTGGGCGCTGGATTGCGTGCTGTCTCCTGCCGGTTTCCACTCGATCCCGGCGATATCGCTCTCGATGGAGCCGGCCAATATCACGGCGCTCGCGAACGATATCGGCACGGAGGTCATCTTCTTGCGTCAAATGATTGCTCAGGCGCGGCCAGAAGATGTTGCCATCGGAATTTCTACCAGCGGCGGGTCGCGCAACATCTTGATGGCGCTGGAAGAAGCGCGCAAGAGGGGCCTATTGACGGTAGCTCTCCTGGGTTATGACGGCGGAGAGATTTATCGTCGCGGTCTCGCAGACTTCCCTGTGATTGTCCGCAGTGATTACATTCCTCGTATTCAGGAGGTGCAGGCCTCCGCCTACCATGTGATTCGCGAAACATTGGAGGTACTCGACCGTGGCGAGGCTTGAACTCTATGGCACTGCAAGCTGTCCTTATACGCAAGAACTGCGTGACTGGCTCGAATGGACCCGGCGCGAGTTTCTGGAGTACGACATCGATGCCGATCCGGAGGCCCGCAAGCGCATGCACGCTCTCGATAGCAGTCTCCGCACGGTTCCCGTTCTGGTTGAAGATGGCAGAGTAATCCAAGTCGGATGGCACGGGCGTGGCTGCATTGTGGGTTCGGGTTCCTGATGGCCACTGCCTGCTCCATTCGTGTGCGCGGAGTCGTACAGGGTGTCGGTTTTCGCCCCTTCGTGTACCGTCTCGCCCAGGCAAAGATGCTAACGGGTTGGGTACTCAATGGCGACCAGGGAGTCGAGATTCATCTCGAAGGCACCGAAGAGGATCTGGCTGCATTCGTTCGAGAAATAAAATCCAAGCACCCCGCTGCCGCTCACATCACCGAAATTGAAGTGGTCTCAGCCACATGCGAGGGTTTGAGCGAATTTGAGATTCGAGAGAGTAAGCGGTTTGACCGGCCGACAGTTCGCGTATCGCCCGATCTGCCCGTCTGCGATGATTGCCTCGCGGAACTGTTTGACCCAGCCGATCGTCGATATCGCTATCCCTATATCAACTGCACGAATTGCGGACCTCGCTACAGCGTGATCCTCGCATTGCCCTATGACCGGCCGAACACCACGATGCGGGCGTGGCCTTTGGATAGCTACTGCAGCCGTGAGTATCAGAATCCCGCGAACCGTAGGTTCCATGCTCAACCGGTCGCCTGCCCCGCATGTGGCCCGAGATATGCGCTCCGCGAAGCCCTTCCCACTGAGCCCGGCGCGCCCCCCGCAATCATTTCCGCGACCATCGATGACGAGAGTCAGGCAATCGATCGCGCAGCCCGCCTTCTCTGCGAAGGCAAGATCGTTGCAATAAAAGGGATGGGAGGCTATCACCTGGCCTGCGATGCCCGGAATCCTCAATCGAACGCCGCGTTGCGGGAACGAAAATTCCGGAAGGAAAAACCGTTCGCCGTAATGGTAAGAGATCTCCAAACAGCACGCGACTTGATCCAGCTCTCTGCCGATGCCGAAGGGCTGCTGACCTCGATCGCACGGCCCATTGTGCTGGCCCCCAAGAAGCAGGACCTGGTCGGCGTTGCGCCTGAAAATGATGAGCTCGGCTCAATGTTGCCGTACACGCCTCTGCAGCACCTCCTTTTTGCCGCCGGTGCTCCGGAAGTTCTGGTGATGACCAGCGCCAATCGCTCGAGCGAACCGATCGCGTACGAGGATCAAGATGCGCTCGAGCGCCTCTCTGGAATCGCTGACGCGTTCCTCATTGGTGAGCGCCCGATCGCTCGCCGGGTTGACGACTCGGTCGCACGGGTTGGAGCTTTCGGTCCCATGATCCTGCGCCGCGCCCGGGGATATGCTCCTGGAGCGGTCGCAATGCTGCCCACCAAGCGGCCGGTGCTGGCCTTAGGCGCGGACCTCAAGAACACCATCACTCTTGCAGTCGATGGACAAGCCTTCGTCAGCCAACACATCGGAGATTTGGATCATTACCCTGCGTTCAAGGCTTTTGAGGAGACGGTTAGGGATCTGGTCTCGATGTATGACGTGCGATGGGAAGATGTGCTGGTCGTACATGACTCTCACCCACAGTATGCCTCGACTGCGTATGCTTCTACATTGCCTGCACCCAGTCGATGCGCGGTGCAGCATCATCGCGCACATCTGGCCTCGGTTCTTGCCGAGCGCGGCGCGTGGGATGAGACTGTCGTCGGTGTTAGCTTCGACGGTACCGGCTACGGAGATGATGGGACCATATGGGGTGGCGAATTCTTTCTTGGAAACGTGCAGCAGGGCTTCGAGCGCGTAGCTCATCTTCGGCCGGCCGCTCTGCCTGGGGGCGACGCAGCGGCCCAATATCCCGTACAAGCTGCCGCGGGGTTCCTCTCGCAGATTGATGAATTGCCCGATCTAACCGCCGCGCCATTCAACTTCGGCCCACGCTACGAGGGCGCGGCGCAACTTATTCGCCGTGGGTTGCGCACCTTCTTCACCACATCGGTGGGCAGGCTCTTCGATACGGCCGCCGCTCTTCTCGGCTTTGTGAGAGAAACGAGCTTCGAAGGTCAAGCTGCAATCTGGTTGGAACAAATTGCCAAAGGCGCGTCAACCTCGGATGTGTACCCATTTCCGTTTGACTCCGGTGAACTCGACTATCGGCCCCTGCTTGAATGCATCATCCTCGATCGGCTCCGGCGGCGTTCGACACCTGAGATTGCCCGTGCTTTTCAACGCGGAATCGCCCTGGGACTTCACATAGCGGTCAGTAGAATCTGCCAGGAGAGCGGAGTTCACACAGTAGCGCTCTCCGGCGGCGTTTTTCAGAACGGGTTGCTGCTCGAAGATCTAAAGCCGCTGCTCGAAGCGGAAAAGCTTCAGGTATGGACAAACCGTGCGGTCCCCCCGAATGATGGCGGAATCAGTCTTGGCCAAGCTGCGCTCGCCGCGTTTGCGCACAATGCCACCAATGGAGCACTCCATGCATGAGCTCTCGATCGCGATGAGCATCGTGGATATGGCGCAGGAAGAGGCTGAACGTCGCGACGTCACCATCGATGCCGTACACTTGGAACTAGGCCCGTTGGCTGGAGTAGTCGCGGACGCATTGCTTTTTTCCTATGAAATGGCGTGCAGCGGCACGCGTCTCGAAGGCTCACGGCTCGTCATCAAGCAAGTTCCGATTGAGGTGTATTGCCCTGCGTGCAACACGCAAAGAATTCTGAGCTCGATGCAATGGTTCTGCTGTCCTGAGTGCGGAACCCCCACGTCAGACGTCATTCATGGAAGAGAGCTCGCAATTACTGCTCTGGAGATACGAGATGAGTGCCGAACCGCGCCTCTTGGAAGTCCGTAAGAACGTTCTCAAACAAAATGACGTGCTCGCCCGGCTTTTGCGCGAGCGGTTCCGCTCCCAAGGGACCTTTGTCGTGAGTCTGGTCTCGAGTCCGGGTGCGGGTAAAACGGCCTTTCTCGAAAAGACGCTCACTGTTCTAGGCGAGCAGTATCGGGTCGCAGCTTTGGTTGGAGATCTTGCGACGGAAAATGATGCAATCCGCTTGGCGCGCAGCCAAGCCCCCGTCAAGCAAATAACTACCGGAACTCTCTGCCATCTTGAAGCCGCTATGGTGGATCGCGCGCTCGATGGATGGGAGATCGGTGAGCTCGACTTCCTCTTCATCGAGAATGTCGGCAATCTGGTTTGCCCGTCCTCGTATGACCTGGGAGAAAACCTTCGGCTCGTTCTGCTTTCGGTCACGGAGGGCGAAGATAAGCCGCTGAAGTACCCCACCATCTTCAATAGCGCAGACATAGCGATCGTTACCAAGATGGATCTTGCCGCGGCCGTCGAGTTCGACGAGGAAGCTGTAAAAGCGAACATACAGGCGGTACGCCCTGGAATGCGCTACTTCGCTGTTTCATCGAAGACCGGCGCCGGAATGCAGGAGTATCTTCAGTTCCTTACGGCCCAGCTGCGCGAGCTCACCCAACAAGCGCCTATATAGAACGAAGAGGAATCCGCTCGAAGTCGAAAAAAGTAGCGTCTGGGAGCAACGGAATTGCCGGCCCTCATCGTGCTCCCGACACCCTGAGGGCGCGAGTTCCCTTATTCCACCGGTTTGGAACCAGGAAATGAGCGAACCAATTCGCGGCAGCCTGGGCAACTTGTTCCAATTTTCCCGGCTCTTCAAAAAGGTGCGTTGCTCCGGGAACGATCATGAGTTGCTTGTTTTGAGATTGCAATCGCCTCAACGCCTGACGGTTGAGGGTAATAACAATCTCATCTGCACCGCCAACAATCAGCAATACAGAAGCGCGAACCTGCGCCAAGGCTTCTGAGGCGAGATCAGGCCTGCCTCCGCGACAGACGACCGCTGCAACTTTGTCCGGGAGCGACGCCGCGGCGACGAGTGCGGCTGCGGCGCCCGTGCTGGCGCCGAAATAGCCAGTAGGAAGAGCCTTGGTGGATGCTTGTTGCGTCACCCATTTGGTTACCTCAACCAATCGCTTTGCGAGCAGTGTAATGTTGAAACGTAACTCATGGTCGCTCTGGTCCACGAGCTCCTCTTGAGGCGTTAGCAGGTCAAACAGCAGAGTTGCAATTCCCTGTGATTGCAGGACTTCCGCTACATATCGATTTCGAGGGCTATGCCGGCTGCTGCCGCTCCCGTGAGCGAATAACACGATCGAGTTGGCGTCTTTAGGAATGTTCAGAGTCCCTTGTAGAGAGACATTGTCAGCCTCGATCGAGACTTCCTGCTCACGTGGTTCTCCGGCAGAATCGACAGCAGAAGGCGCGCGCAATTGGTTGGCCCGTCGCAGCAGGTCCGTCACTTCTTCATCGGTCACCTGTGAAAATTGCTCGAAGAACTGGCCAACTGCGTAGAACGGCTCCGGTTGGTAGAAGCACAAGAATTCGTCCACGACGGTCCTCAGCCACGCGGATGTAGAACGGGGTGCCACCGGAACAGCAAGCACGAGCTTGCTGGGATTCATCTGCCGAAGCGCGTTGATGGCAGCGTAGACACTGGCTCCCGTTGCAATGCCGTCGTCCACCAGAATGACCGTTCGCCCCGCAATGTCGAGCGGCGCCCGGTCACCTCGAAACAACGTAGCGCGTTCCTTCAGTGTCTCTGTCACTTCACCCGTGATGCGCTCAATCTCTGCCTCGGAAATCCCCACCGCTCGAATGATCTCCTCGTCCAGAAACCTACCGTCATCTGCCGCGATCGCTCCGAATGCGAGCTCTTCCTGCCCTGGTACGCCGAGTTTCCGGGAAAGAAAAATATCCAGCGGAACGTTCAAGGCCTCTGCGATCTCGAACGCGACGGGAACGCCGCCGCGTGGAATGCCAAGGACAATTACATCTTTTCGATTGGCGTAGGCGCCGAGCCGCGTGGCCAATTTACGCCCAGCATCTCTTCGGTTCTTGAAGACCATGGGTTGCTCCTGCTTGCGCACCTGGCGTCGCTGTACGGCTCCAAATGGTCCTATGCCATGATATGCGCC
>DASYBJ010000357.1:0-32310 GCA_036500845.1 Acidobacteriaceae bacterium | reverse complement strand
GAGCCTGATACCCTCGGCATGCAGGTTAGTCTGCTGGACGGATTCTTTTGCGGACGCGTTCACAACGGGCAAGAGCGCCTGAAGACTCTGCAGACGCTGGCCAGCAGCAGTTCGAGTATTCTCATTCGAGAGGACAAGGCCAAGGTTGTACTGCAGTCCCATCTGGATGGCCTCGTCGATCGAGAGATGGCGAAGTTCCGGCGACGCCGGTGCCCCCGCCACGCTGCCACGATAGGAGTCGGTGGACTGTTGCGCCCACGCCCACTCCAGCCCCGGGATGATGCATAGGAGCAGCGTCACCGTAAGCCGACATTGCCGGCCCCATGGCTCAATCACGCATGCTCTCATCTTATGCGTCAGTCCTCAACATCGTCCATGAATGTGCGCAAAGACCTATTAGATGCCCAAGAGGGCTAAAAGGTTCAAAAACAGGTGGATAAGAAAAGCTTGGAGAAGGTGAGCGAGCGGCGCAGGTGGTTCCACACCATAAAACCGCGCCGTGGCACGGGAAAGGATATCGGAATTTGAGAGGCTCTCTTGGACGAGGGAACTACGATGACCAGGGAACTGCGACCAAGCCTCGTGGTGAAGAGAAGCGGGAGGAAGGAAGCCGGTGTTAAGCCGGCGAGACCAGCAGATTGGAACTCATAAGAGATGTTGCCAATGAACATAGGGCTTGGCGATAGGCGGTTCCGACCTGCTCTCGCTGCCACCCTTGAGCTCCCACGGCTCCACTGCGACGAAGGTCCTGGGCAGTGCGTTCCCCATCTTGGCCGACCACAGCGCGCAAGACAAAGATGGCGCGGACTGCGGGTGCGAGTTGATCCAGCCATTCCCGCATTTTCGCCCGTCCCGATCCTTCGAACAGCGCATCCAGTTGCTCAGTGCTGAGGCCGGCTGCGCTAAGGTCATCGGTTTCAATACAGGTCGCGGTCCCTTCGATAGAGGGGGGAGCTGCGAAAGCACCCGGATGGAGTTTAGCCAGCCGTCGTACGGCAAAATCCACCAACCGTTGGCGTGCCTCATCATGCGCTCCCCCAGCATCCGCACATGGATCGATCTCGGCTCGGGCAACGGTTTCCTCAACCATAGTGATTGCTTCTTCTTCGCTGCCCAGGATTAACGCAGCGATCTGAAAGAGCTCTGTCGCCGTGGTCTGTGCCTGCAATGCCGCTGTTCCTGCGGCTTCCCTACAATGTTGATCACCCATCCGCCCCTCCTTCAACCACATAACGCCCTACTTCCATCCTCCCGCACCATGGGACCGGCGTCAAATCCCGCTCCGAGCAAGGCTTTCATTTTATCGTGCCCGATAGCGTAGAGACTCGGGATAGAGTGTATAGATTGCAAGTTTGCCTTTTCGCTTCAAAGAACCCTTATGGCGAGTGCACGCGATAACTTGAAGAGTCTCTTTATCGGCCGCGATGCTTCATGGCTTCGATTCAATCGCCGGGTTTTGGAAGAAGCTCAAGACAAGGACAATCCTCTCCTGGAGCGAGTCAAGTTTCTGGCGATCACTGCGAGCAACCTCGACGAGTTTGTCGAGATCCGTGTTGCGGGAACAATGCAACGGATTGAAGACGACTATAAAGAAGCCGGGATTGAAGGGTTAACGCCGCAACAAACCTTGGATCTGGTGGTCGCCGACATGCATAAATTCGTGGACGACCAGTACCGCTGTTGGACGGAAGATTTGCGACCCTCGCTCAATAAAAACGGGGTGCGTGTTTTGGAGTGGGATGAGATTGGGGCGGACGAACGAGCGTACGCGCTTCAGTATTATCAGCGAGAAGTCGACCCGTTACTGACACCGATCACGATCGACCCAGCACATCCGTTTCCGCGGGTATTGAACAAGGCGCTCTGCCTGGCGCTACTGCTACGCCGCAAACGAAAGGGAGCGGCCGGTCCGGTTCTCGGAGTTCTGACCGTACCGAGGGCATTACCGCGGCTCGTGCCTCTGCCTTCGAATACCGGCACACACGATTTCATCTTTCTCCATGACCTGATCGAGCACAATGCAGCCGGGATGTATCGAGGTTACGAGATCCTTTCACGAGCTGCGTTCCGGGTAACGCGCAACAGCAATCTCTACCTGCAGGAGGAGGAGTCACGGAGTCTGTTGGACAGCGTGCGCTCGGAACTCCATAACCGGCGCAAAGGGGATGCGGTCCGGCTGGAGGTCGAAGCGCGCGCCAATGCAGAGATCGTGGATCGATTGAGCATGAACTTCGAGCTCGACGAGTCGCAGATATTCCGTACCAACGGACCGGTAAATCTCTCGCGTCTCATGACGCTTTATACCGCCACGGCCCGGCCGGATCTCAAATACAAGCCGTTTGTACCGAGAGAGCTTCGCCTCAACCGCCGCTCCGAAGACTTGTTCGACGAGCTCCGTCACCGCGATCTGTTGCTTCACCACCCTTTCGACTCCTATGACGCGGTGGTGAACTTTATTCAGCTTGGTGCTCAGGACCCGCGCGTGGTTTCCATGAAGCAGACGCTGTATCGAACGAGTTCCGATTCGCCGATGTTCCACGCTCTCACGGAAGCCGCACAGAGCAAAGAGGTGACTGTAGTCGTCGAACTGATGGCGCGTTTCGATGAAGCCTCGAATATCCGCTGGGCGCGCAACCTCGAAGATGCCGGTGTCCAGGTCTTCCATGGCATCGTCGGATTGAAGACGCATTGCAAACTCGCGCTTCTGGTGCGGCGAGATCCTGATGGGGTTACTCGCCGCTACGCCCATCTCGGCACGGGCAATTACAATCCGGACACGGCACGGTTCTACACGGATATCAGCCTTCTTACGGCCGATCCGGAGATCACGGCGAGTGTGCACAGCGTATTCAATTACCTGACTGCGCACTCGGAATCAGACGACTACGCCCCCCTTCTGGTCGCACCGCTCACTTTAGCGGAAAGCTTCATCCGCATGATTCACCGTGAAGCCGAGCATGCTGCAGCGGGTCGCCCGGCCCGCATCATCGCCAAGATGAATTCCCTGCTTGAAGTCGCGGTGATCGAGGCGCTGTACGAAGCGTCGAAAGCAGGCGTTGAGATCGATCTGATCGTGCGCGGTATTTGCTCCTTGCGCCCGGGCATTCGCGGGGTGAGCGACAGGATTCGCGTGCGATCCATCGTCGGCCGATTCCTCGAACATAGCCGAATCTTCTATTTCGCCAATGGCGGCGAAGAAGAGATCTATTGTGGCAGTGCCGACTGGATGCCACGCAATTTGTTCGAACGTTGCGAGGTCGTGTTTCCGATCCGCGACGCTCAAATCCGCGCTCGGATAAAAAACGAGATCCTTGCTGCGTATCTTGCCGACAACACCAAGACGCGCATGGAGACGCCGGGGGGAGACTACGTCCGGGTGCGTGCGATCAACGACAAGCCTTTCAGCGCTCAGGACTTCTTTATGCGGCTGGCAGAGGGTAGAGATTCAGTGGACAATATTCCGGGTCCAGCGGCAGCACCGGCAGCAGAGGCTCAGCAACAGGTTGAGAAGCCACAGCGAAAGCGTGCGGTGGCGAAATAGGATTATGGAGCATTTCTCGCCGAAATTGAGAGCAAAGGTGTCAGAACACGATGCTGCTTCGGTGGAAGATGCAACAGGCGATTGGGGCGATCCGCTCTCGTCCGAATCGTCTTAGCGGACCCTAGACATGACCGAAGTCTGGTGAGGGATGCAGCTTTCCTGCCGTAGCCGAGCAGTCCCAGCGAGACTTACACTAAAGTTTGGCTCGATTTTGCTACAACATTGCAGAATGGTGGCATCTTCTTGGAATGGATGCTCCGACAGTTGCGATTGTCTGGTCGTGGTTTTTTGCACGGGCAATGCGCCTGCAGATCCCTCCGGCAGCACCGCTCATCCTGGGTATCGTGACCTGGCTTTTTTACGCTGCGGACCGGATTCTGGACGGGCTCAGACCCGAGCATCCGGAACAATTACGCGAAAGGCATCTATTTCAGGCCCGTCATCGGGGGCGCTTTTTGCTAGCGGCCATTCTGCTAAGCGCGTTCTCGATCTGGATGATGTTCCACCGCATGTACAGGCGGACGCTGACGGACGATCTATTCCTGTCGATTTTCGCGCTACTGTATTTCTCGATCGTCCACTTGGCGAGCAACTTCGTCCGGGCACGAAAGGAACAGTGGTTGCCAAAAGAACTGGCGGTCGGTGCGATTTTTGGGGCGGCTACTGCGATACCGGCATGGTCCCGCCTCGGCGTTATTTCGAACATTACGCGCGCCTGGTTGGTGGAGGCCGTGGTGCTGTTCGGCCTGCTGTGCTGGATCAACTGTGTTGCGATCGAGAAGTGGGAAGCCGGCAACCGGGGCACCGGGAGTGTGCACATCAGCACTCGCTGGGCGGCTCAACACCTTGCGGAGATCGCCGTGGGGTTAGGAGCGATGTCGGTAGCAGCCGCATGGCTCGCGCCGACGCAGGGTCTTATGGCACTCTATCTCGCGTCACTGTTCAGCAGTGGACTCCTGCTCGGCCTGGACAGGCGCCGAAGCCAATTTTCGCCCCTTACGTTACGCATCGCGGCTGACGCGGCGCTGCTCACACCGGTGGCATTTCTTCCGATCTTGAGGTGAGGAGAGTGGGAACCGGCAACTTCAACTGCATAGCACGTCCCTACCGCTGGTTGGAGTATGCGAGCTTTGGTCCTTTCCTTCTCCGGTGCCGTTTGGCGCAACTCCCCGCGATGCGAAGCGCGAGGCGCGCGCTCATCCTGGGAGATGGGGATGGCCGTTTCCTGGCGCATCTGTTGCAGACAAACCCTGAGCTGAGTGCAGATGCTGTCGACTCCAGCCGCTCGATGCTCGAGACTCTTGACCAGCGGATCTCCAACATCGGTGACAGCGCGCGGAGGCGAGTGGAATTGCACCATGCGGATGTGCTGACATGGACCGCGAAGGGTAAATACGATCTGGTCGTCTCCCATTTCTTTCTCGACTGCTTCTTTGAGCATCAACTCGACGATCTCCTGGTCCGAATCGCTCCACACCTGGAGAAAGGCGCACGCTGGGTTGTATCAGAATTCTCAATTCCGGCCGGAGGTCCTGCTGCTCACCTCTCCGCGGTTGTTGTCCGGCTACTCTATGAGTTCTTCGGGCTGATTACCGGCCTCGCCGTACGCGATCTGCCGGACTACGGCAGGGTGATGCGAGACTGGGGCTTCTATCTAGGAAGCGAGCAGGATTTCCTGGGCGGGCTGCTGGAGTCTCAACTCTGGTTCCTCGCGGGTTAGAACTCCCGTTTTTCGGTATAAGAGGAGGGGTAGGTTAGAGAAGTCCCCGCAACTCCCAGGCTGCGGGTTCTATCTTAGATACTCCTCATTAGACCGCTCCGTGATTGATCTGGGACAAATAGACGAGGATTCTCGATCCTAAGTTTTATTCGAGACTTCGTTCTGTAAGACAGCGCAGGCGGCGAGAAAGTCACTCGTGAAGATACGATTTGAAATGAAGAATCCGGCGGGGAATCTTCTCTTCCAAGGATTGCGGATCACCTTGCGCAACTGGCCTTGCCTCTTTTGGGGCTATGTGATCAATCTCAGCTTTGCGTTGGTAGCCGGCATCTCTCTCTCCAGGGGATTCGCTAAGGCGCTTGGATACAGCATTGCCTCGCATGGGATTTTCGGCGACTTCAATATCACATCGGTCGGAGCGCTGCTCTTGCATGCGGTACGGATGCGCGGCATCGAGCCCCAGGGAATCGGCTTGGTTGCGCTGAGCTTGTTGCAGTTCGCCATACTCCTCTTCCTGATCGCCGGCACAGTGCATATCTACTTCACCGGGGAACGCTCGAGGATATCCGTTCTGATGGTCAGGGGAGAGCAATACTTTTGGCGCTTCGTTCGGGTTTCGCTGCTGGCCAGCGTCGTCGTTGTCCCGCTGTTTGTTGGGCTGCTCGTGCTACGTTTTTTCTTGCTGAGGCACGCGATGGAGACCACGCCGAATCGCGCAGCGATCTTCTCGATCGTGAGTGCGATCGCCGTTGTACTTGCTGCCTCGCCCTTGCGGCTCTGGCTCGATTTGATCGAAATCTATGTCGTGCGCAACGGTAAGCTTGGGAACCGCCGAATCCTCTCCGCGATGCGGCCTGCGCGAGGTCTTTTGGCCCGGCATTGGCTACCAATGCTCTCCGCATTTTTGCTAGCCGGATTAATAGGCACCGGAGTTTTGACCGGTTGCGTCTATCTTTGGAAGGATGCGGTTCGGGCAGACCAGATTTGGCTAGCTTGCCTGATCTCTCAAATCGGCCTCTTTCTTCTACTGGCCACGCGTTTCTGGCAGCGTGGTATGGAGGTTTCCCTCGTTCTTGCCGCCGAGCTTGCTGTCCAGCCTGCTACTGTCGCTGCTCCTGCTCCGCGTGAGAGTCCCGCTGAGCGTCCGAGCGAGAGTCAAAGACCGGCTGCGCGAGCGGCCGCTGAGCCGACCCTTCAAGAACTCGTGCAGAAGCTCCGCAACGAGCCTTGGGGCAGACCAGACGCAAGGCCTACGGCTATCGACGGACTTTTTCCGTCTCCGGTACCTCAGCCTGCTTCGCCTTCTGGATCACCGTCGGGTTCCTCTTCTGCTTTGAGTCGAGATTTGGGCGCGTCCTCTGCTTCGTCTCCGTCTCCAGATCGGAAAACAGACCGGGCACCGGATGGGCCTGCGGCTCCGGGTTTGGATCGGCCTGCGGCTCCGCCGCGCCTCACTCCGATTCGGCCTGCCCAGGATTCGCTGCTGGCCGAGCATCGGCAGAAGATGCGGCTGCTGGATCCTTCGGCAGAGGAAAGCGATGCGCAGAAGGCCGATGGACAGCCGCCTCATCCTCCCGGAGGGGAGAGTGGTGCAACCTGAGCGATTTGGTAGTCGACTCCCTCGTATTCCTTAGCCGCAATTTCTCATCCTGTTCATTAGGAGAACGGCGACGCCTCGATGCAACCGGGCGGGAGTTTTGACTTACTTAGGGCCGCTAGCATTATTAGGGCGAACAGCGTTGCGAGCGAAAACCAAGCCCGGCGAGGCCGGGAGCCGAAGCCTTTGGGGAGGTCTAGGCTGATAAGAAGAGTGGCTTGGTTGTTCGCTGCAAGGCTTGGTCTTTCGCCGCGACGGGGCCAATTTCCCCGGCCTCGTTGTCGCTCGTCGCTCGAAGATTCCCGATATTCGTTGCTCCTCGCTTCTAGCCTAACTTCCGCACTTTTTTGCTTGTTTTGTCGGGTCTAGCGAGAGAAGCTCTTTGCTTTCAATGTGAGTTGCGATGAAACGCAAAATACTGACGAATGAGTATCAAGACTTACACTGCACTGACAAGCTCAGATGATGTATGTAGTGTTATGGGATACATTTACAAGCTGACAACGATGATAGTGACGGAATGAAACGCTAACTTCCTGTGAATAAAGGATCTTGTTCAGCAAACTGCGGAAGTTAGGCTAGCTCCCGAGAAAATTGGCTCCGTCGCTGTCCTCCCCTAATAGTGCTAACAAGCCCTAGTTGGATTTCGCCCGGCCCCGACTTCGCTGGGCTTCCCTCTTTTAACAATTCACATTGTTACATTCATGTAAATTAGTGTGATGCGCTTGGGGTCCTTTTGTAGCTGTTCACCAGCCCGCGCAGCTGTTCAATAAACCAGATGAATCTTTATATCCTCCGCCACGCCAGTGCCGGCACCCGCCGCGCAAATCCAACTCTCGACAGCAAAAGACCCCTAGATAAGGAGGGTAAAGAGCAGTGCCTGCTAGTGGCCAATTACCTTAACGCTCTCAAGGTTCAGTTCGACGTGATCGCCTCCAGCCCCCTGAAGCGTGCCTTGCAAACGGCCTCGCTGGTGGGAACTGAGGTCGCTTACGATTCGAAGATCCTGGCCACGGATGCACTGGCGCCTTCCGGCACGATAGCCGGATTCCAGCAATTAATTTCTGAGCTCAGCTCCCACGATAACGTTCTGGTCGTGGGGCACAATCCGAACCTCTCGCACTTTTTAGGCGCTGTCACCACGTCGTCGGGGCGGCTCAATGTGCGCTTGAGAAAGGGAGGATTGGCGCGTGTCGATTGCTCCTCCCGTCCAGGGCAGCTGGTTTGGCTGGTCGACCCACGAGTCCTACGGCAAGTCTATGTCAGCGTGGGGAAGAGCTCGCGGCGAAAAACCTCGTGGAAGTAGGCCGCTTCCTTTCTCAAAGACCAAAGCTCCAGTTCTGCTCCGGTCCGACCTGGACTGATCTCAACCAGTACGCGTTTGGGATACACACGTACAGCGACCTTGAGCACATCGCTCGCGCGGTCCTGATTCAACCCGACAGCCAGGCGCAACAGCACCACAGCGCTATGCACGTGCGTGTGCTCCTGGGGCGGAATCAGGCGCATGGTGCGATCTGCCGGATCGGGACGGGATTTTCCCAGATAGCGCGCGATCGCTGAAACAATCGCACGCTGCTGCGGAGTAAATCCAAACAGCTCAGAGTTGGCAATGATATATTGCGCATGGCGATGATGGCCTTGATAGTTCATGAACTTGCCCACGTCCCGCATCATCGCCGCAGCCTCGAGCCAGGTTCGATACTCCTCCGGCAGCTGATGCATGGACGCGAGGTCCCGAAAGAGCTGCACCGCATGCTGCCGCACGGGCTCCGCTTGCTTGGGATCAACTCCATACCGTTTGCAGGTGGCGAGCACTCCGAGCCATCGCTCACGCTCGAATTGCTGGTGAGCCATGGTTCTGGCATCTAGCTCGGCAAGCATTTGCGCCAAGATGCCATCCCGCAGGCCTAAGTCCGAATAGACGAAGCCGGGGAGCGAAAGACGTTCAAGCAACTCGGCGAAGACCTGAGCACCGGCGACAATGATCTCCGTGCGCCTCGGGCCCACACCGGGCACGGCGATCCGCTCGGCGTTGTTCATCTTGGCGAGCTTTTCGGCCAATCGCCGCACGAAGCGCGTCGCAACCAGCTGATCGCTTCTGCCGGAGCGACCACTGCCGTCCAACTTCGCCTTGCGAGCCACTTGGCTAGCCTGGGAAAGCGCTGCAGCAGTACCCGAGGTAGCGATGACGCACGAGACGCGCAGCGGCCCCAAGCGCCGTTCGCCCTTCCTGAGCTCCCGGAGAATGAACTGCTTTAGACGGGCAATTTGCTCCGCTGAAGGAGGATCGTCCGCTAAGAACTCGTGGGTAAGCCGCACTGCTCCCAGGGGCAGGCTGACGGTCTCCCGGATCCGCTTGCGTTCCGAAAGAGTGATTTCACAACTGCCCCCGCCTACGTCGACGAGCAGGCACCGGCCGTGCGTACCCCCCTCATTCATTAGGCCACCGTGGATGAGCCGCGCCTCCTCGAGGCCCGAAATGATTTCGACATCCCAGCCGGTCTCGGACTTGACCCAAGCGACGAAAGCTTGTGCGTTACGCGCTTCGCGCAGCGCTGCAGTCCCAACCGCACGTACCTGATCAGCACCTTCGATCTGGATTGCGCGATGAAAGCGCTTTAGCGCGCTCAAAGTACTCGCCATAGAATCGGGAGAGACCAGACCGGTTTCGAAGACGCTTGCACCCAGCCGGGTGACCTCGCGATCTTCATGCAGCACCCTGAGCCGATGCTGTTGAACGCGCGCGATCTTCAGCCGGCAGGAATTGGATCCAATGTCAATCGCCGCAAGGGTCTGCATTTCGTGGAAGACACACCTGGATAGAAGATCGTTATACCTTCAATGGAAGATACACCAAAGAATACTTTGGACTGGACCTCAGGCCACGTCGGAAGCGACCGTCTGAGGCTGATCGCCACCTTGGGCGTCGATTGCACGAGAGGGAGCCTTACCTACGAGATTTTTGACCGGAGGGCGCTGCTTGCCGGCCATCCACTCTCCCAAAAGCGGCCCGGACGTACGCTCGGTTATGTTAAGAGCATCGAGTAGAGAGCGATCGGCGCGGCTCTTCAGCCAAGCCGTCAAGTCAAACCCATCTTGCTTAAGAGCAGTTGCGGCTTCCTCGGTGAGGCACTGCCAATCGTGCCAATCCCCAATCGCATCCTGCACACGCTTAAGCGCCTTGGCGATCATCTGCGCATTCTCACCTTCGCCGGCAGATTCGGCTACATATCTTGCCTTCTTTGTCCGCTTGCGGAAATCATGCAGGTTCGCTGCGTCTAGCCGGGGCATGGCATCGACCACACGCACAAAATCCTCCAAGGCGACCATCGACGCATTGCGTCGGGTTTTACGCGCTTTGCTTGCTTGTTCCAGCGCGTCGAGGAAGTCTCTTTGCCGCGCTGACAACGTTTCTCGCCGCTTTTTGATCTGCTTCTCGAGAACCGCCGCTTGTGCATCTCGTTGTTGTTTCAGCCACGCGTCGAGTTTGCGGGCCTGCGGTGCGAGTTGGTCCAGGACTGGATCAGATTCGCCAGCCGACTTCGAAACGACTGGGCCGGCACTTTCAACCATCTCAGTAGCGGCAAAACGTTGCAGATTTTTCTCAAGCAAATTGCGATGGACGTCCATGTCGCGTACAGGTCCCGCTGCACGGCGCAGGGCCTTCAGCTGCCGGAGCCATTTCTTAGCTGGTTTGCCGATAGTGTTGCGTCCGCGACCGGCTTCGCGACAGATGCTCTCGACCATGGCCTGGACACGCCGCGATCCCGTCCTCAGCTGGTGCACTGGCTCCACTTTGGGAGCCTCGAGGCATTCGTCAAGCACCCTGTTGAACTCGGTTGCGACTTTGAGCAGATGTTCACGTGAGTCCGCAGCCGTGCGGGCCGGAGCTTCACTTGAGGTCCCTGCCGGATCTGCTTTACGGCCCTGTGGGCTCTTTGCCGGGTTACGCTGGTTGGGGCTGGTATCCTGCTGTTCAGCGAACGTGCGCTTATTCCCCATGTCTTCGAATCACTTTGCTCTTACTGTTGATGCACCCGCTGAGAACGCCCTAGTCCAATCACCCCGAAAGGCATGGACGCTGCTTCTGCTGGTTTTCCTCGCCGTGTATTTTGCGGCCCTCTTCTCACCTTCCCTGCTCGATGACGCCGACACCACCCATGCTAATGCAGCGCGGAGCATGGCGCTCAGCGGGGACTGGGTAACACTCAAGATAGACGGAGTTCGCTATCTTGAAAAGCCGCCACTTCCCTATTGGCTCGTCGCGATCGATTATCACCTCTTCGGATACAACGTCTTTGCCACGCGCTTGCCATTCAGCCTGGCGGTTTTGGGTTTGGCGATTCTCGGTTGGGCGTGGGGGCGGCGCGCGTTCGGCGACCGAGGCGGTTTTTACGCCGCGCTCAGTATGCTCACCAGCGCCGGCGTCTTTCTCTTCACTCGGATTTTCATACCAGAAGTGCTGCTAACGCTCCTGCTGGGGAGCGCGCTCTACGCATTCCTAACGGCGCTCGAAGATCACAAACCAGATCGAATGTACCTCGTGTGGTCGGCGCTGGCTCTAGCCATGCTCGCCAAGGGACTCATCGCCCCCATTTTCTTCCTGTTCACGGCCATCCCCTATCTGCTGATCAGTGGAGACTGGCGACGCTGGCGTGAATTTCGTTTAGGTACTGGAATTCTGCTCTTTCTGGCTATCGCTGCTCCCTGGCATATTCTCGCCGCATTGCGCAACCCCGATCAGGGCCATCCCATCGGCAATATTCCAGCTCCAGGAAGCGTTCACGGTTTCGTTTATTTTTATTTTGTCAATGAGCATTTTCTGCGCTTTCTCGGCAGACGCTATCCGGACGACTACAACAAACTTCCGACGCTCCTATACTGGACGCTCCACCTGGTGTGGCTGTTCCCTTGGAGTCTTTATCTCCCTGTCGTGGTTCAGAGGGCATGGCGAACACGGGGGAAGTGGATGTCAAACCTGCGTTGGTCCCTTTTTGTGGTGCATCGACGCAGCGACAAATTCCGGCAGAGGACCATCTTGCTCCTCTGCCTCTATTCGGCTTTTATTCTGCTGTTCTTTTCTCTTTCGACCAATCAGGAGTACTACACGTACCCCGCTTATTTCCCCATGCTGTTGCTGATTGCCGGCGCATTGGCCAGCATCGAGGAGGAGGGCAACGCCACACAATGGCTCAATGGCGCTCACGCCTTTTTCGTGGTTTTCGGCTTCGCGGTCGCCGCGGCGCTGGGCTACGGCCTTTGGTGCTCGCGCAAGCTTCCCTACGCGCCCGATATCGGGACGCTACTTGCCCACAGGAATGTTGCCGGCTACACGCTATCGATGTCGCACTTTTTCGACCTGACGGGGCCGTCGTTTGCCGCGCTCCGTTTGCCAGCGGCAATCGCCGCGGCGGGTTTTCTGGGCGGCCCGGCCGTCGCTTGGCAATTGCGCCGAAGGGACCGTCACTTGGAGGCAACGGCTAGCGTGGCCTTTACATGCGCGATTTTTCTGATCGCAGCACATATCGCACTGGTGCGGTTCGAGCCGATGCTATCGTCGCGAGCTATGGCCGACACCGTGAATCGAATCGCTGGCCGGCCAGAAGGCCAGGCTGCAGCGGGCGAATCGGGCGCTACCTTACTGCTCTATGGCGATCCAACCGAGGGCTCTTCAATGATCTTCTATACGCACCGACAAGCATTGCTGGTGAACGGGCGCGTGAGCTCGATGATCTGGGGCTCCTACTATCCCGACGCTCCTCGGATTTTCCTAGACGATCAAAAGCTGCTTGCGTTATGGGGCGACGGACCGCGGAAATTCCTTTTCGTGCCCGGCGACTCGCGGGAGCGTGTTTCCCATCTGTTAGGAAATCGTGCCTATCTTCTACAAGGGCTCTCTGATAAGGCACTTTATAGCGATCGTCCTCTTTGACCGGCTTGGGAAGTGCTATCTTGCGCAGGCGACTTCCTTAGTTGAGTGCAAATTGCTGTCAGCTTCTGTTCGTTCGGCTTCGACCATGCGCTTCATTACGAGCATTGCTGCCGCAAGCGGGAGACAACCACAGATCCATACGCCTCCCTCCCAGAATTCCAGTGCTCTCGGAATGCTGCCATATAGATGGTATTTCGACACCATGTCGAGGGTGGCCGGCACAAGAAACACGGCCAACAGAAACGCAAGCAAGCTCCAGCGCCAGCGAGTGTGCTCCTCGAAAGCAACCACGGCCGAGATCGCGAAAACCAGGGGCAGGATTACCTCGAGGGCTATAACCCACGGACTGGTCGAAAGCGCGGAGGAATGGGTCAGCTTGTAGAACAGATGCAAGGGCCCGTCATCGATGAAGCTCTTGGTGTTCCAGAAGAGAAAAATCGATTGACAGGTGATAGCGAGCGCCGATGCCCAGATGACTCCCCTTCGTCCGATCTGTTTGCGCATGAACGCAGGAACAAGCATCGTCGGGAACCGGAACTGTGCGACCAGGGCGAGCACGATAATAGAAACGCTGCGAATTCGCCGGAGCTTATCAGAGGCGAGGAACAGCGCGGCGATTGCTATGCCGAAGGTAAGGAAATCGGATCCGTTCGATGCAGCAAGCCAGAGGCCGGGCGACAAGGCGATGAGCGAGAGCAGCGCCGACGTAGAGGACCAACCCAGGGCAGCGATCATAGCGGCTACTGCGCAGGCCCACGACAAGACCAAGTTCCACCGGTAACCCGCTGTCTGTACGGCAGGTGCTTGCAATGCAACCCATCCCGGTCCACAGCTCAAAGGGTTTCCAGACCACAGTTTCGCGCGTTGATAGGGCCATTGAGCACCCATGAGCGAGTGCGATACGACGATGATGCAGTCCGGCTGGTCGCTACCCCGGCCTTGCGAGTGCATCCGCTCAATGCGTGGAAAGATAACTAGAAACACTCCAGCGAGAGCGATGAGAAATGCCACTGATACAACTTTTCGAAACCGAATCGCCAGAGGCCATAACAAAGGCAGCAGGAGGCCAATCGCAATCATCAACTCCACCACGAGGGGCGGGAACGGAAGCAGCGATCGAAGCAGAGATGTTTTGCCCAGCAGACCGAGGCCGGAAAGAATGGCTACAGATACATAAGTAATGGCAGAGATCCGATTCGCGCGTGCGCTCGCCACCGCTGAACCTGCGGTGCCTGGCTTACTCGTCAAGCTTTCGCCATCGTGCTGGTAGGGTTGATCATCTAACCTGCTAGCGGCCAGGTTTTGCCGGGATGCTCTTTGGACCATCTTTCCTCCAAGGATAATGGCATTTCTTGCGCTGCCACGCAGTATTTGGATGCAGCACATCGACCGATTGCACTTCGGCCGGATATTTGACCGTTTTCGCAAGCCGTAGTCAGGAGAACCGCCCATAATGAAGCTGTTAACGAGGCGAAGGATTGCCTCCGCTTTTCGTCCGATCCCTCTGCTTGCTGTGGCTTGTTTGATGCTGGCGCCCGACTGCTATGCGGAAAGTGCGCGCAGCGCGGATGCTTTTGTTGACAGCATCGGCCTGAATATCCATCTCCATGATGGCGACACCCCTTATGGCAACTTTTCTGCCGTAGAAAATGCGCTCAAAACGCTAGGCGTCCGCCATGTTCGTGACGGCCTCATCGATACGCAATGGATGCCTTACTATGCCCGCATGAATGCTCTGGGGCGAGACGGCATCAAATGCATCTTCATCACAGATCCTAAGCAAACAGCTGAGCTCCTCCAGAGTTATCCTGAGCGGATGCAAGACAGTTTCGAAGGCTATGAGGCTCCGAATGAATACGACAACGGACATGGGAGTGATTGGGCTGCAACTTTAAACCGGTTCCTCCCTGTTTTAGCCAATGCGGTGAGGACAAATCATCGCGACCCCGGCTTCACCATCATTGGGCCTTCCTTCATTCATACGGAATCCTATGCCGCAGTCAGCGGAACTTCTCAATACTTCGATTTCTCCAACCTCCACAACTATTTTGCCGGCAGGAACCCAGGGACGCCCGGCTGGGGCGCGAATGGATACGGATCCCTAACCTGGGATTTGGATCAAGTAGGAAAGGTCTGGTCGGGGATTCCTATCGTCACCACAGAAACCGGCTATCTGAACGATCTTAGCGATCCACAGGGCATCCCGGAAACAGTTTCCGGTAAGTATCTGCCCCGGCTCTTACTCGAGCAGTATGCCCATGGCATTCGACGAACTTACATCTACGAACTATTGGACGTGGTAAATGAGAGCAAGACCGTACATAGTACGTTTGGCTTGCTACATCCCGACTTCTCACCAAAACCTGCCTACTTGGCAATCCAGCATTTGATCAGTATCTTGGCCGATCCAGGACCGTCTTTTACACCTCATGATTTGGCATTCACTTTGTCGGGCCAGTTAGCCAATGTGCATCACCTTCTATTGCAAAAGCGAGATGGCACTTATTTGCTTGCCATCTGGCAAGAAGTTCCCAGCTATGACGTCAATGCGAAAAAGTCCCTGCCCGTCACATCGCAGCAGGTAGTTTGCACATTTCCCAATCCATTGGTCACTGAAGAGTTCCGTCTGAATGAGGATGGGTCCCTCACGACAGAGGCTCGCGGATCGACGACCCGAATACTAATCCCCACAGACGATCATGTCGTAGTACTTAAGCTGAGGCCTTCCGTCAAACCTGTAGCGAATAACCTTTGATGACGTCCAACCCGAATGAGTATAAATTGTCCACAATTCTTTTCGATATAGCAGCATCCTGCCATCTGAACTGGCAGGATGCCCTATTGCGCGAGAAATTCGCATTTGCTGTACTGAGACAGCGGCAAAACGTACCGCCGCCTAGGAGCTTACTTTGTCCACGCCTCTTACCCCTCGTAGACCGGTAGAAAGCCTAGTCGTACCTCATTCGGAGATGGAGTTGGCAGATGCGATACCGCATCTCTCAGTGCGCTCTGTCATCGAGACATGCGTACGGAAGAAGCGACTCCTTTTTACAGTATTCCTTTTTTGCATTTCTGCAACCTTGGCTGCAATTTATCTTTTGCCCCCGAAGTACGCAGCGACCATGAGTATTTTGGTACAAAATGCGCGTGAGACACCGATGGTGACCTCGGAGCCTAACAAAGTTGTGCAAATCACGCCAAGCGTGACAGAAGAACAGGTCAATTCCGAAATGGAACTGCTCCATAGCCGGGATCTGCTGACGCAAGTGATCGACGGCCTCCCCGGATCCAACCGAATGAGTCCGGAGGAAAAGGAAAAGGCGCTGCGAGGTTTGAGCAAGAGCTTAGTGGTTACCGTCGTCCGCAAATCAAATGTGCTGGCGGTCAGCTACACGGATTCGAGCCCGGAAAAGGCGCAACACGTGCTGAGTTTAATCGCCGATGCGTACCTGGCGAAGCACCTCACGCTCTCGCATCCTAGCGGAACATTCGACTTCTTCAAGGGTCAGGCAGACAATGCTCACCAGCTCCTGACAAATGCGCAGCGGAAACTTTCGGAATTGAAGGCAAACGAGGGGCTTACTTCTCTGGACGACGAGAAGAATGCACTTTTCAAGCAGATCAACTCGGACGATGCGAATCTCGCGCAGCTTCAGGGTGAGATTCAGGAGAACGCAGGACTGGCTGGCGCCGCACGCTCGGAAATGTCCGGGATCTCCTCGCGTATCTCGACGCAGGAAAAAACGCTTCCCAACCAGTACTCTGTCGAACAGCTCAACACGATGCTGGCGCAGTTGACGAACCGCCGTATCGGGCTGCTTGCGAAATTTACGCCCAACGATCGTTTCGTGAAAGAAGTGGATGCGGAGATCGAGAACGTTCGAAACAGCCTCAAGGCTGTTGAGGGAAGCGCTTCTCAAGAAAAGACGACGGATGTCAACCCGGTGCACCAGGAGCTGCAGCAAACCTGGGCGAAATCGCGAGTTGCTCTCAAGGGACTTGACGCACAAAAGACTTCCTTTGCTACTCACAGGGCCCAGCTGCAAAACCAGTTGAGTAAACTCGAGAAACAGACCGCCGACTATGACACAATGCAGAATCAAGTGACGGAGTACCAGCGCAACTACGATCTTTATGCGCAAAAGCGTGATCAGGCGCAAATTGACGAAGCAATGGACAAACAACGATTCCTCAACGTTGCGATCTCCGATCAGCCTTCGGCGTCAATGGTGGCAATCCAGCCGCGGCCTAAGCTTTACTTCGCCTTGGGTCTGATGACCGCGATCGTTCTATCCATAGGCTCTTCCCTTATGGCCGAGATGTCGCGCGATACGTTCTATACGCCGGCCGAGTTGGAGAATGCACTCGGGTTCCCGACGCTCGCCACTGTCCCTCTAAGGGGAATTCGTCCACCCGCTTTCAGAACCGCGGGAAGCCTGCCGGGGAGCCGGGTTGGTCTCCATGAAGCATGGAAGCACGAGCAACGGAACACATAGCTTCTACCTGAGCGATGGAGATCCCAAATGGCGAAACATAAGGCGAGTTTTCCGCGTCCCAACGTATATGAGCACATGATCTATACCGTCTTTCAGGGAGGTACGAAACCCGAGCAGTCGAAGGCAATAGCATTTGTCTCTTGTCCTGACAAGAGTAATGTTCCGAGGATCATTCTTGGCATTGGGCACGAACTAACCAAGCGTTTCGGTTCGAGGGTGGTACTCGTGGATCTCCGGGCGATCGCAGAAACGGAGTGGGACGACGATTACGTGCCCGAAGACAGTTACAAGCAACTGAAAGACTCCGACCTGTGGACCATCACGTACGAACGCGACCGTATGTACTCTGACGGGTCCGGCATATCACGATGGAGCGCAGATCCTGATTTTCGAAGCCGGTTCTTCGACGAGATTCGCGCGAAGTTCGACCACATCCTGGTGGACTGTGGCACGGTGGCCAGTTCGGGCGCTTTGTCTGGAGTTGCCCCGATCATTGATGGAGTCGTCCTGGTTGCTGGTGCGGGTGTCACCCGAAGAGCGCAGTTGCATTACGCCCGTTCGCTGGTCCGCAACTCGGGCGGTCAACTGCTGGGCTCAGTTCTCGATGGGAGGACCTATCCTTTACCACACTGGTTGCACCAGCTTCTTTGATCGAGAAGGCGGGACCGAAGGAGTTATCATGAAATCATTTTCACGACTTTTCATCCTCGTTTTAAGCCTCACTTCGTTGGCCTGGTCCCAGAGCTCAGCCACGCTAAAAACACGGCCTATGTATGACATTCATCTGGGCGATGTGATCCAGGTTGTGTATCGCTATACGCCAGAATACAATGAACAAGTCACCGTTCAACCCGACGGCTATGTCTATCTCCAGACATGCGGGCAAGTTAAGCTTGCCGGGTTGACCGTCGAGCAGGCGAGGCACACGATCACTGAGAAGGCCTCATCGAGGCTGAAGGATCCGGAGATCAATCTGACACTTAAGGAATTTCAGAAGCCATACGTCGTCGTGTCCGGCCAAGTCGCAAAACCAGGGCGCTATGAACTCCGTGAAGAGACTACGGCTCTGCAAGCGGTATTGGAGGCCGGCGGAATGGACAAGGATGCTCGCTCGTCTCAAGTGTTAGTCTTTAGAAAGATTAACAACGATGAGGCTGAGGTGAAAGTTCTGGATCTGCACTCCATCAACTCAACGAAGGATTTGGAGCACGATACAGTGCTTCAATCAGGGGACATGTTGCTGGTACCTCGAAGCCGGTTTTCGAAGTTCGAGCGCGTCGTGAAGCTGTCCAATCTCGGCGCATATTTCCCGATCCCTTAGAAAACAAACAACTGAAGGTCTTCATAGGCAGGCAACTGAGTGCGGGAACAATGAATCTGACTTAAAATCATGAATTAATAGGCTCATATCCGCAACATCGCGATTCCCGGGCGGGTCTATACCCGGTAATGAAACCGATGACACACCTACGATGGATACTGAGAACCCAATTCCGGTGCGGAGATAATTCTCAAATCAACGCGCCGTTACCGCTCTCCGGGGACCCGGCTTAAGTTTAGCCGTTGGCCGTGAGGAATGAGCGGTCACGTTCTGAACGTTAGAACACAACTTGTTCGCTGATCCACCTTTGCCTTGGCGCGAGAGTTTCGAGTATTGAATGTCCGGAAGCAGCGGACGTTTATGCTTCTTGCTAGCCGAAATAGCTACGACGACTTTGTTTCATCGTTCGCCGACATAGGAAGGAACACTGGAGAGTAAATCACTGTGGAACCAATGGTAACGGATACCCCCTCGAAGCAAGTTTCCTCTAACCGAGTCCGGCTCATTGTGGCAGACTCCTACCCTCTGATCGTTCATGGGTTAGTCAAGATCGTCGATGAGGAGGAGGATGCCGAAGTCGTAGCGGCTGCAACATCATTTCGTGAGTTGCGTGACAAGCTGTTCGACGTACCAGCCGAACTTGCCCTTATCGATTGGGGTCTGCTTCGGGGGAATCCAACGGATGCCCAAGAGCTGATGAAGGCAATTCCTTCAGAGACGCGCGTCATCGTTCTTATCGCCTCTGAGAGTATGCATGAGCGCCGTTTTGCCCTCCAACTGGGAGCCCGCGGAATCGTAGGCAAGCATTCCAGCGGAAAAGAAGTGCTCAAGGCCATCTGGAAAGTTCATCGTGGAGGGCTATCGATCGATCAAGCGGCCGCGGAGGCACTGCTCGATCAGACGTTATCACCTGATGCAGCCGAATACCGCAAAGGAGAAAGGCTCACGAACCGGGAAAGACAAGTCGCGCTCCTGGTGTGCAGAGGACTTACAAACAAGCAAATCAGCGCTGAGCTTTCAATTTCGGAAACGACCGTGTGGCACCATCTAACATCGGTCTTCAGCAAGATTGAGGTCTCCGGTCGCGTAGGATTGGTGAACTACGTTCATAAACACCTGCTGTTGAGTGCCGAACCGTCAGCAACCCGAAATCGAACACGACGCACAAAACAGTGGTCAGTCATTGAGACACCAACCGTGCCGTTGACTAGAAAATCCCGATCCGCACCCGGCATGCTGAATATCCTGGCTCGCGCGAAGTGAGCCAGGAATCAACCCACGCCAACGACGGATAAACCAGGTGTCGAATGCAGAATTCCCCAACGATCGGAGAGCTCGGGATCGATTCGGAAGATTTGTCGCTCGACGATTCCGGCACGAAGAAGACACGCCGGGCAAGGCTTCTCAAAAGACGGCCGATTCTGGCGATTGTCTTATTTGCAGTCGCAAATGGGGGCTTGCTCGCCATCGGCGCCGGAGGCCTGGATCGTTTCGTTTTTTTACTCACCTCACTGCTGACTGGATTTGTCTTAAATAAGCTCGACGCTCCCCTTTATGTGGAATTCACCCTCGGCCTTTGGATGTTCGCTCCTTTCATTCGCCGCGTCGCCGATTATGAGGGGGGGTTTCGCGAGCCGAGCATATTCCTGCTTGCTCCGTTTTTGGTCACTCTGATCTCGGTCTTGCGACTGCGAGGCCTTCTGCGTTCGCGAACTCGCGCTCTTATTTTTCCGATTGTTCTCATCGCCTCTGCGTTGCTCTTGGGAATCAACGTCGGTCTGCTGAATGGCGAAGTCAGCCGAACGGCGCAAGCAATCGTAAATTGGATAGCTCCGATTTGTTTCGGGCTCTATATCGCCCAGCTGTACCCCCAATATCCACGGCTGAGGACCGCAATCCAGCGTAGTTTTCTGGTTTGCGGCTGCATCATTGGCATCTACGGCGTCTACCAGTTTCTCGTCGCTCCTGCATGGGACTGCGCATGGATGGAGAATGTTTACATCAACCTCGTTCCCCCAAGCTTTGGTCAACCTGAACCGTTGGGCATTCGCGTGTTCAGCACCTTGAATTCTCCGGGCGTGGTGAGCACATATTTGATGGTCATCCTCTCGGTGGCGGTGAGCCAGCCCGGGTGGAAGGGGCTTTTCGTAGCCGCGCCTGCTGCGATGTCTCTCTTGCTTTCCCAAGACCGCACCGCGTGGATCAGCTGGGCGATTTGCATGGTTGTCCTGTTGATCTTGCCTGCCCGGTCGACAGCGGGTCTCCTCCGCCGGCGTGTGATTTGGATTATCGCAAGCGTGTCGATTGTTGGCAGCTTCCTCTTATTCACGCCGCCTTTCGATCAGATCATCGGTCAAAGGCTGGACACCTTGTCGAGTCTCGATCAGGATGGCAGCTTGGCAGAACGTAAAGACGAGTATAGGTGGGTGTTGGGCTACATGGAGAACAAGCCCTTGGGAATAGGGATTTCATCTGCTCCTGAGTTCAACCGTATGCCTGTGGACGGTGGGCCTATGCATCTGCTGCTCTCTTTTGGGTGGCCGGGTGCTGTGGTATTCGCATGCGCCGTAGCCATGTTGTTCTTCCTGATGCTATTCACTCCCGTCCCATCGGACACGCTCGCAGCCGCGGCTCGCGCCATACTCTTCGGCCTCTGCTTTCAATTTTTCTCGGGCAACATCCTGATTGGTGCGCAGGGCATTTTGTTTTGGAGCTGTCTAGGGATTTTCTTTTCGAGTGCCTATTATCGCGCCAAAGACCCTGCGGGAGTCGCTCTGAAATCTCCACGCAAAAGGACACGATTCGAGCCGGCAACTGTGGCTCAAAACTAGAATTTCTGGGGAGACCGTGGGTAAACAAACCGGATTTGGAGCCGTACTCCAATCGTTTGGTGCAAAACTGGGTATCGTGCTCTTGAACGCGGGCACAGGCATTGTGACAGCCCGCCTGCTGCAGCCGGCAGGAAGGGGTGAGCTAGCTGCAATTCTGGTTTGGCCTCAATTCATCTCGGGCATGATAACGCTCGGCATGCCCAGTGCTCTCACCTACCATCTTCGCAAGCGGCCAGAAGCGAGTGGTTCCCTACTAAGCGCAGCCCTGCTCATCGGCAGTTTGATCAGCATCGTGGCATCGTTTGCCGCGTTTTGGATATTACCGCACTTTCTCCATCAATATTCGGCCGCCGTAGGCGAAGCCGCACGCTGGGTAGTGCTCAACACAATCGTGAGCGCTCTGGTACTCATCACGCGGGCGGCGCTCGAGGCACGCGGCAACTTCAGCAGATCGAATCTGTCGCTGGTTCTGCCTCCGTCTCTAACCCTTTTAGGTCTGGCGGTACTTGCCGCCGCTCATCGGATTACTCCGACCACGGCTGCCGTGTGCTATATCGTAAGCGGGTTTCCGGCGATCGCAATCGCGCTCGGTGGAGTACGCGATCTGTTGCGGGGCTTCGTTCTTCCCTTTCGCGCGACGGCACGAATGCTTTTCTCCTATGGCTCGCGTTCCTACGGTATCGAGATCTGTAGCACTCTCTCGCTCTATATCGACCAGGTATTTGTGGTAACTGTGCTCTCTCCTGCTCGAATGGGAGCCTACGTCGTGGCGCTCAGCCTTTCGCGCGTGCTGCTCACGTTGCATCAAGCAGTAGCAGCAGTGCTCTTCCCCAAGGCGGTGGGCCTGGAGGTTGGTGAGGTTCTTCATCTCACCGGGCGTGCTCTTCGCGTGAGCACGGCAATTTCGCTTCTCGGCTCAGCGGCGACGATCGTCTCCGGGCCTATCTTGCTTTCCGTCCTCTACGGAAAGAGCTATGCGAATGTAAATGCGCCGCTCCAGATTCTTGCTGTCGAAGCTGTACTCAGCGGATCAGTGACTGTACTCGCCCAAGCGTTCATGGCCCTCAATCGTCCCGGCGCCGTGACTATGATGCAAGCTATAGGGCTGGCGATTACGGTTCCGCTGCTGCTTGTTCTGGTGCCGAAGTATGGGGTCGTGGGAGCAGCCAGTTCAGTTTTCCTTTCTACGGTCGCTCGTTGCGTGCTGACTTATGCCAGCTTCCGGTTCGTGTTGCGGGAACCCGCGCCGCACTTCTTACCCGGGCCTGAGGACCTTCGCTGGATGTTAGAGCGGATCAACCGCAAGCCTATTCCGTCGAACCCGTAGTCCGGAGCAAAGGTTAGCTTTCAGGGGCCAGGAAGCACCGGCGCGCCCGCTTCAAGGTGACGCAGGATCCCGCTGGCAAGAAGTTGCTGGGATACGCGATGCCGCGCGCGGCCAATGCACATCTGGCGCTTCTTTGTGAGGCCATCAAGCGAGCTCTAAGCATCCCGCGATTCACCCGCGAGAATGGCCTGAACTATTCTGACTTCCAGTGAGGCCGCGATCTATTCGCACTTGGACTCTGCATTGAGAGCTTTGTCCCTTTGAAGAGCCTCGAGTGCATGCTGTTGTGGTCCCCATATCTGACACAAACAACGTGTCAGATATGGGGCACCCGGCTTCACTCCGGTATGACTTGGAAGAAGCTGAACCGTATGCCGAAGGAAAAGTACTAGCTCATCAGCGAGCGCGGCGGAGCGCTCTTTCAAGCCAGGCAGGGGTTGGGTCGGCCTTGCGGACGAGCAGACGCTTGCGCTGCATGGTCTTCACCGGGACGCCGACTTTTTCGAGGAACCCGATGAGCTTCTCCCTGAAGATGTCGACCCCGAAGTCTTCGGCGTGTGAACGCAGCCGCTGCGATGACCAACTCTGCTTCTCGAGGCGTTGGATGGCGTCGATAAGCGACCAGTGATTTTGCTCCCGAAAGAAGATCCCTGTTTCGTTTTCGATGATGGTCTCAACCGCGCCTCCTGCACGATACGCGATCGTAGGACGGCCCGCCGCGGCGACTTCCAACGGGGCCATGCCAAAATCCTCTTCTCCGGGAAAGATCAGCGCCCGGCACTTTGAAACATACCGCTCGACATCACTATCGGGTGCACGTCCGAGGAAGGTAACACTCGGTCCAGCCATTGCCTCAAGGCGTGCGCGATCTGGGCCGTCGCCGATCACAAGCAACTTGCGGCGGAGCAAGCTACACGCCGTAATCGCAATATCGATACGCTTGTAGGGAACTAGCCGCGAGAGCACAACATAATAGTCATCCTGCTCCGTGGAAATGTGAAACCTGTTGAGGTCGATGGGAGGATGAATCACTTCGGATGCACGGCCATAGGCCCTGCGGATCCGCTCGGCCACAGCTGTCGAGTTCGCAATAAAATGATCGGGCTGGCGGGAAGCGCCTTCGTCCCAACGCCTCAGGGCGGCAATGAGCAAGGGTAGTAACGCTCTTGTCGCTGTGCCAAAGGTCTCGCGAGACGAGTAGTTATCGAAGCTCCAAACCCATCGCATGGGAGTGTGACAATAACACACGTGCGTTGTATCGCGGCCGGCGCGCACGCCTTTGGCATAACCCGAGGAACTGGAGACTACAAGATCGTAGTGCGAGAGGTCCATCGACCTCACCGCGAATGGATACAATAGAAAATAAAGGCGGTAGTACTCCTTCATCTTCGGAAGGTTCTGCATCCATGACGTTTCGATCGGCAGGCCTTTCAGCGTCTCAGGCAACCGCTCTTCGAGGGCGACAGTAGTGACCAGCGAAGCGCCCGGCAGCGCGCCCATTAATTCCGCTGCAACCTTCTCGGCTCCACCCATCTGGGTGAAGTAGTCGTGCATCACGGCAATCTTCACTGTGCTCCCTCCTCCCGGACGTGTTGCGTGAGCCTGATGGTTCCCGCTGCCATCAGGCCGCGCCGGAACGCTTCATCACGGCGGGCACCGTGCGAGCAAGAATCTCAAGGTCCAACGCGAGCGACCAGCTATCGATATAGCTGCAGTCCAATGCGACCCACTGGTCGAAATTGGGGATATGTCTTCCAGCCACCTGCCACAGGCCAGTTACGCCCGGTTTTACACTGAACCTCCGCATCAGCGCCGCTTTACTGAATAAGGAGACGTCCCGTACACTCATCGGCCGTGGGCCAACTAAAGACATATCGCCGAGCAGAACGTTGATCAGTTGCGGCAGTTCATCCAGGGAAGACTTTCTGAGAAAGCCGCCGAACGGCGTGATCCGCGGATCATTCTGGATCTTGAAGATAGGGCCCTTGGCTTCGTTGCGATGCTCGATCTCTTTCAACAGGTCCGGTGCGTTCCGTACCATACTGCGGAATTTGAACATCGGGAAGATACGGCGGCGATAGCCATAACGCTGCTGCACGAAAAATACCGGCCCCGCGCTGGTCACCTTAATTCCCAATGCGACGAGCAGAAAAACGGGCGAGAGCACAAGAAGCCCGAACAATGAACCTACAAAGTCAAAGGCACGTTTTACTGCCTGATGCAGAACGTAATCTTCATGCTGCGGAACCATATCGTGGAAGAAACCGGTATCGCGCTTGATCCAGCTATGTTGGGGCAATGTAGGCGTGTCGTTCAGGTAGGCGACACTCACGCCGATCTCCTGTGCCAAGCGAAGCGTGCGCTGGATCGTACCATGGCGTGACTCCAGGGGTACCGCGATCAGAATCTGATCGACGGCATTCCGCAGAAGGATTTCAGGCAGATCATTCACGTTGCCTAAAAAGCGAGCCGCGATGTCCGGAGGCATTTCCTCTGTAGGACGATCATCCACAAAGCCGAGAAGATCGATTACCTTGTGATACTGCGTGCGGATTTCGCGCCAAGCTTTGACCGCGCGGGGACCACTGCCCAGGATGATGACCACTTGCGGATGCCGCCACGAAAGCCAAGAGATGAGTAACCCGCCGAGCCAGATGCGTAGATTCTCGTATACGAAACCGGCCGCGAAGAGCATGGGGAGAATCCTCAGCAAGGGGCCTTTCGCATGGCTCGCTAAGAGAAAGGCCGTGAGCACCGCCGTCATGACGAAGCAGCTTTTGCATACCTGCAGCATTTGACGAGAAAGGCTCCGAAAGGCACCACGATAAAGGCCGAAGACCTTCAGACAGGTCTTCCAGGTGATCATGTAGAGGATGGCAAAGATCACGTTCAGCAAGGTGACCCGGACGGCAAGGAACTGTTTCGCTCCTCCCGCAGGTAGCCTTTCGATATTGCCCGCGACCAGGATAAGCAATGTGATCCCGAGTGCGATAAGACTGTCGAATGCGGCGATCAAGCCGTGGAGATGTCTACGCATATGTTAGTTCACCGTTGCCTTACTCAGAGGCTCTGTCACTGCCCCTGAAATGGAGAAGCCTGCGTCCTTGGATCGGTTGGCAGTCCGCTCGACGAGGTGGGAAAATCCAACTATGAAGGTTTCTAGGCTAAATTTTCGCTTCGCCAAGGCAAAGGCGACATCGGACACTTCATTCGCCAATCCGCGATTCTCCGCGACACAGACGATGTCACGAGCGAGAGCGTGGTAGTTAGGGCTTGATATGAGCCATCCAGTAACCCCGTGTTCGATCATCTCCGGAATCCCACCAATTCTCGATCCAAGCACAGGAACGTGAGCCGAGAATCCCTCGACTACTGTCAACGCGAGAGGCTCCTGTCGTGAATTGACGACGAGGAGATCGAGCGCTTGCATCAGGGAAGGGACGTCTGACCGCTGTCCAAGAAAGCGTACTCGATCCCCGATTCCTAATCTCTGTACCTCACGTTCAACTTGCTGGGCGTAACCGACTTCATGCGAGAAAAGTGGAGTGCCGACCAATAGCAGCACGGCATTCGGCATCTTCGGCAGCAACTCGTTAAAGGCGTAGACCATTCCCAGCTGGTTCTTACGCTCCGAGAATTGGCCGACGTGTCCGATGCAGAAATCAGCATCACTAAGGCCCAAATTCTCACGAACTTTGGTCCGGCAGCCACGCTCCCGTGCGAATTTTTCCTGATCGATGCCGTTGTAAAGCGTGGAGCTACGGGGCCGCAAGAGAGGACGCAGGTATGTTCCTTCCAATCTCAAGGCGGTCGCTCTCGATACTGAAACTACCGATGTCTCAGAAGAAAAAGCAGCGACCGCCCGAATGATGGGAGATAGCGGGTGCCGCGGCAGGATATCGTGTACATGCCACAGAACCGGAATTTTCATGCCCAGTGTCGCAAAAGACGCAACCAGGCCCGCTCGAACGCTGTTTGCATGGATAATATCGGGGCGTTGGGCACGAACGATCCTGCGGAAAGCTACGACAGCACGGAAGCATGACGCAACATATTTGAGAAGCCGGTCAGGACGCCACGTGAATCGAGCCGAAAGATCCCGCATCGGCACGTAGGGGATGTTCCGCTCCTGCATTGCATCTCTTAAGCAGCACCCCTCCGGAGAGGTGACGATTGGACTGAAACGCGACTGATCGAGGTTTTCGACAATCGCCAATAGAATGTTCTCGGCCCCGCTAACTCTGGAGGTATGGTTGTAGTGCAAGATTCTGATCAACTGTCCTTCTCCTCCGCACATTGCTAGTTAAGCTAAAGATCCCATTGCGGCATTGTTGGTCTTACCTCCGCTGAGTTTAGAGACGACTGCAAGGTTTACTCTACGTAGAAGACTGCCGTGCCCAGGGGCAGATAGCTGCCAATGGCAGTACATAAGGGTCGGGGAGCAAAGGACTAAGGGGACGTGAATTGAATTCCAGGTTGGAAGATTTCACCGGCTCATTTGCGCCGGCCTGGCGGTAGGGCAGTGTCCTGCCATAACAGACTAGAGATTTCTGCGTTTTGCGCGGTGCTGATCGTTCGCTAAAATTGACACCTAGGCAGCGCGTCAATTTTTTACTAAGTCGCAGACGAGGTGCGAATGAGGAATCAATCGTTAACTATCTTTATTCCGCATCCATCCGCTTTATTGACGGATCACCTACCCAACGGTGATGGGCTGACCGCATTCGGCTTTATCGATCATCTTGCGAAGAGAGGACATCGTCTTCACGTAGCGGTCCAGGAGTGCGCGCTTCAGCGGCCTCTTCCCGAGAACGTTACGCTCCATCCGGTGAATTGCCGGATCAAGATGCCGATTGTGAGCCGCATTGAATACATGGTGCGTGTGCGTGCTCTTTTCGCCGAGCTTCGCCAGAAGTATCGCTTCGATCTAATCCACCAGATGAATCCTGTGTACACCGGGCTGAGCTTGGCACTGATCGGAACTGGTGTTCCGCTCGTGCTAGGCACGTATGTTGCCCGCTGGCCGGATGACCCGGACGCAGTTCGTTCGGTGCTTCCAGGCATGAATCGCCTGCTACGTCTTGGGCGAGAAGCCATCTGCCGGTTGCAGCAGAAGTACGCCTCTACTCTGTTGTTAACGACACCGGCTGCCATGAATCGCATCCCGGCGGGGAAGGGCGTGAGCCCGAAAGTTGCGCTCCTGCAACATGGGATCGATGTATCGTTGTTCTCTCCGGCACCCGAAGCCGATCGATACGCCGAAGCTCCTTCCATCCTTTTCTTTGCCAATCTCTGGAAGCGGAAAGGAATTTATGTCCTGCTGAAGGCGTTCCCTAAGATCGCCGCAGCGGTTCCTGGCTGCAGGTTGACAATCGCAGGAGGAGGTGCCGGTCTCCCGCAGGTAAGCAGTTGGATCGAAGGAATGCCCCTGAGAGCGCAAATTGATTTGCTCGGTCCTATTGAGCGGTCTGCTGCGCCAGGACTGTTCCGCAAACATTCCATTTACTGTCTGCCTTCACTCGGGGAACCTTATGGGATGAGCGCCCTTGAGGCTATGAGTTGCGGGCTTGCCGTCGTTGCCAGCGCAGATGGCGGATTGGGATACATTCTTCCGCCGGAGGGAAGCATCCTGGTTGAACCAGGAAACGTGAATGACCTCGCAACTGCATTGATCGAGCTCTTGCGCTCACCGGAAAGCCGGATTCAAATGGGTCGATACAACCGGGAATACGCCGTGCAGCACTTCGCGTGGCCTATCGTCGTCGACCAACTTGAAGGGATCTATGAAGAGACCCTTTCGCGGACGCGCTCCTCGAGCCGCTCCGCTGAAGTGACGTCCGCACAAAGTGCGAGTGTTGCCTGACAGCGCTTTTCAGGTGACGGTTGCGGCAGCATTCGCGCGACGGTCCGCCTTTGATGGTTGAGGCACAGCAGACGTTTGGTCTACGTCGTTAGCAGCGCCTCTGACTTGCTTTCAACCGAATCCGTCCGCATGACTCCGTCTTCTAGTAGAAGGAAGGTTTGACCGCGCCACCGAACTCCGCGATTCAAGTAGCTCGCCGCCCAAAAAAGAAAACCCGAAACGTCGCGGAGGGGATAAAGAAGTGCACTCTTCAGCGTGTCCGAATCATGGACGACGGCTCCGCCGACCACGAGAGCCAAAACGAAGCGAGTCAGCCATCCCCAGCAGAAAAAGAGAGCCGCCCAAAGTGGACGATTCCAGAGCAGAGCTCCTCCGGCTGCCAAGACCGTGTACGGCATGCCGAACGTAAGGGCCGTGCCGAGATGCCCTTTCGGACGAGAGAAACGTGTGCTCTTCATCCAGCGAATCTGATGCTGCATGGATGAGCGGAACGATGTATTCAAAATGTAGTGGTCGACCACGTGGCTAGATAAAACGACAAGTTTACCGTTTGCGGCCACCAATCTTCCGAGCATGAAGTCATCCGCGTGGTAAAAACCCAGAACGCGGAATCCGCCGAACTGGTCAACACAGGAGCGCCTTACGGCCATCGTAGGGCCGAGCGCGAACTTCATTCCTTCGAACATCCGGGCAACAAGCACCCCGGCGGACATCTCCACCGACATTCCGACACCCTCGAGACGAGACCAGAGACTCCCTTTGCCCACGCCACGATACAGGCAGGTAACAAGCCCGACCTGTTCGTTGGCGAAGGATGCGATCACTTCTCGCAGATACTGAGGTGTAACAGAAACGTCACTGTCGCTGATAACGAAGATGTCATGGGCAGCAGCCTGGTGCATCAGCTCAAGAGACCACACCTTGGCATTTGGATAATGAGGTTCTCCGCTGACGAGGAACTTCACCGGAATCTGCGGATAGCGGGCCGCAACCTTGCGTGCGATCGCGAGGCCGGCGTCATCTTGCCGGCGCGAGCAGAACAAAATCTCATACTCCGGATAGTCCTGCTGGAAGAAACTATCAAGATGCGCCTCAAGATCAGGTTCCGATCCGTGCAATGGCTTGAAAAGGGTGGCCGGAGGATGGAATGAGCCAGCACTCGCACGACGCCGCTGCGTGGCGAAACGCAAAGAACCCAGCATCGCCAAAAATGCGTAGAGAGTGGAGGTAGCCAGCCCAACTATCCCGACAAAAAACAGAAGGTAGATCATTGGTCGTGCTCAGCATATCGGTTTACCCCGATCGAAGGAAAGAAGAGAGTTCGGGGATAGAAATCGTTTGGATCAAACTGAGACCGGTCCCTGCTTTAGGCTTATTCGAACAAAGCCTGACCACCGCCATCCCGGCAACTCTAAACGCATTCGGAAGACATGCAGGTACTATGCCAAGTCTGATTCTGCCTGCTTTAGGTTCAGGAACGTTGATTCCGCGTCGCTTTGTCCGATCCGTTTGGTGGCGAGGCCCTCCATTGGTGACGCGGTGAGGACACCGTTGTCGAAGACAGGACAGAGTAGTGTTTGGGTGTGGTGGTCCGAGTCGGTCCGCCGGCAAGCAGCCTCCCAAAGAGGACCATCGAGCCTGTAACCTCCAAGGCGTTTCCTGGGCACTCGAGATTCGTCCTAGCGCTTACGGTCGCGCACAATTGTAGGCGCCATCACCGGCTTGGACAAGGGAACAATGGCCGCGCCGTTGCCAGCGGAATTGTGCTGCATGCGGCTCAACATCTCCGTCCGTACGTAGTCCACGAAACTCTGCATCTGGCGGTTCATTTCTTCCATGCGTTCACGCATCTGGAGAACGATCGCGATACCAGCAATATTTACGCCAAGATCGCGCGCCAGATTGAGTATGAACTCCAAACGCTCCAGATCTTCGTCAGTGTAGAGGCGGGTGTTCCCTTCTGTCCGTGAGGGTTTGAGCAGCCCTTCGCGCTCATAGAGGCGCAGCGTCTGCGGATGGATCTCGTACATCTCGGCGACTGCCGAGATCATGTAAGCTCCTTTGGATTTGCGTTTCGTCGGCATATTACTTTCACCTAATCGTGCGTAACCTAGAGTCTGACATCTCATTCTGAAGGGGCGCGTTGCGTGCGCGGCCTGGCACGCAACGCGTCAAACTTCAGACGAGAGCAAAAATGGCCTCTCGCGGATCCTCAGGATTCAACTTGCTGAATTCGCGCAAAATCTCCTTAGACCGCTCATCCCTGATCGGCGGCACCACAATCTCTACAGTGACAATCTCATCGCCACGAGCGCCCTCGCGCGTGGCTGAGGGGACGCCCTTCTGCCGCATACGCAGCTTCTGCCCGCTCTGCGTGCCAGGAGGAATTTTGAGCTGGGCACGGCCGTCTATCGTGGGCACTTCGATCTTTGAACCGAGCGCCGCCTCAGTCACAGTGACCGGGACACTAATCTGTATATCGTCTCCCTCCCGGCGAAAGACCGGGTGAGACCCGACCTTCACGATTAAATAAAGGTCGCCTGCAGGTCCCCCGTTGATTCCCGCGTTGCCCTTGCCAGCCAGGCGGATCCTCTGACCATCCCGAGTTCCCGGCTTGATGCGCAGCTCAACGGTCTCGATGCGGGACACTGTTCCCTCGCCCTGGCAAGTTGGACAAACGTTTTCGAGCTTGCCTGTGCCGTGGCAACGCGGACACTGGGTGTTGAACTTCATGCGCCCACTCGTCTGGGTAATCTGACCTGTGCCGTGACACTCAGGACAGGTGACGGAGCCGCCAGTAGTCCCCTTCCCTTTGCAGGTCGGACAGAGTTCCTGACGCGTGACCTGGAAGCGGACCGTGCCGCCCCGAACAGCGGTCCAGAAATCAACGTTCGCCTGGTATTCAAGATCGCTTCCGGGCTGCGGTCCATGTCTCTCCCTTTGCCCTTGAGAGAACATCCCCGAGAAAATATCCCGCAAATTGCCCCAAGTCGAACCTGACTGAGCATTTTCTCCTGGGCGGCCGCCCGCATAATCAGAGAAATCAAACCCATCAAAATCGAAAGGCACTTCCTGTTGCGTGCGGCCCCCACTGGCGCCCGGAAAACCCCCATAACTTCCGCCTCCCCGGGCTGCCGCCTCAGCCGCGGCAGGGTCTATCTGATCTGAATAAAATCCGAACTGATCGTAAATCTTCCGTTTTTTGGGGTCGCTGAGAATGTCATTGGCTTCGGAGATCTCTTTGAACTTCTCCTCCGCCTTCTTGTCTCCCGGATTCACATCTGGGTGATATTTCCGGGCAAGTTTACGGAACGCCTTGCGTACATCCTCAGCGGTCGCCGTCTTCTTCAATCCAAGAAGCGCATAGTAATCTTTAGTCGGTGGCGTTGGCATTTCGTTCTCAGAGTTTCTCCATGCGATCCTGGGGACTCAAATTAATTCCAGACCGCTTTCGCTTCGATCGGCTCGATACGGCAAAAAAGATCCGGTTCCATCTTCGTCATCTCGCTGGCGAAATCTTCCGCCTCTTTGCGGGTGCTGAAGATAAGTTTGTTGTAAAGCCTTCCAGCCCGGAACTGCTCGTACTGCCACATCGTGTCACCGAGTCCCTGAGCCGGGCGCAACCTGCGCACTTCGTCCAAGATTTTCAATTCATTGTCTCGTTTCTGGCGTTTCATTC
>DASYBJ010000356.1:0-42483 GCA_036500845.1 Acidobacteriaceae bacterium | reverse complement strand
GGTGAAGACTTGCGCCATGTGAATCAGCACCACGGCGACCATGAAGTCGGAGCCCCAGCCGTGCATGGCTCGCAAAAACCACCCCAGCGGAAGCTGGTGATTCAAAACCTGCAAACTGTTCCAAGCCTCACCGGCAGAAGGTGTATATACAAGGGCCAAGAGAATGCCAGTGGCGATTTGCAACAATAAAAGTACGAAACTGGCGCTGCCGAAAACATACCACCAGCTTGCCGTGTTTTTGGGAACCGGGTGGGTGACAGCTTCCTCAATCGGCTTTTCCAGCCGAAGGCGAAAGTCTAGCCATTCGTAGAGTTGCTTCAGCCGGCCCATTCCGAACACCCCTTCCGTACACTCGCTGAGGTCGCCTCCGTTGGCATCTGGCCACCGAAGATCAGGAGATTTCCCTTCTCGACTTTGTACTCATACTGATAGAGGCCGTGCGGCGGTGGACCAGCAGCACGAGAGCCATCCGCGTAATACGCTCCTCCGTGGCACGGGCACATGAAGAGCTCCGATTGGGGGAACCATCGCACCGGACAGCCTAGATGAGCGCAATTGACAGCGAAAACCTGGAACTTTTCTCCAGCTGTGCGTCGTACGTAGCAGGCAGCCTTGGCTGTATCGCCATCCCAGGGCAGCGAACTGGGATTTACGAAAGCTGCCAAGCGGGTTTCACCCTCAGGAAACTGAGTGATATTTCCCAAAGAGATCCATGAATTGTAGCCCCCCTTCTTAAGGATCGGTCCCAGCAGATAGCCCACGACGGGAACGGCGATCGCCGCGGCCACCGCCCCATTCAGCAGGATGCCGATTTTCAGAAGCAGAGATCTCCTCGAGATGCTGGTCTTGTCGCTCATTCCGATCCTCCCTGGCTCTTGCCTGGCTGCTTGGACAGCGTGTCGCGTGCCGGAGCCGCACTGCTTCCTCCGTGCGGCCGCTGGCTTGAAAGCCAAGCCACAACATCAGTCACGTTCTGGTCCGTCATCCGGCCGTGTCCTGGGTTGTGCCCGGCAAACTCACCTTTCCAATCCGGCTGTCCGATGTCCGGACGGCCGGCAATGATGATGGTACGTAGCCCCTGGTCGCTCAAGAGCGCCAGGAACTCCCGGTTCGTAATGGACCCTGCCTTGCCGGTGGGGCCGTGGCACGAAGCACAGTTTGCGTCATAGACCCGTTGACCCTCTGCCATGTTTCCTTGAGTTCCGGCATGGTACGGGGGCATCCCGGATGCGCCCTCTGTTCCTTGCTTCCACCAAGCAGCACGGATTCCTTTCGCCAGCACATCAATCTGCCGGTCGGTCAGAGTGCCTCCAGAGCTTGCAGCGAAGGCCGGCATCAATGTGCCGGGTTCTCCCTGCGCAATCACGTTATGCAATGTGGATTCGTCGACGAGTGCCTGGTATTCAGGATTGGCCAAAGGATACGACGACCCGTCCATTCCCTTCGCGCCATGGCAGGCCGAACAATTTTGCTGATAGAGCGTAGGGAAATCCAGCACAGCGTCTGGTCTGGGCACCTCAACGCCCGGTTTCGGTTTTCCAGGCGCGAAATTGCATCCCTGAAGGACAACGCTGGTGGCAAAGAAGGCGATATGCAAGGCGCTCTTCGCCAGGAGATGAATCCTCATTTCGATTCGCCCTCTGGGCCCTTACTCGCTTCTCTCTCCGGCATCAAGCCAGGAGTCTCGAGGCCTACACGCGCGACGAAGGGTAGATACTGTGCCGTTACGATGTCGGTCTGTCGCGCAACGACCCACCCGGCCACGAGGCCGAAAGCCACTTGGGAAATGACGAACGGAACCCAATGGATCCTTTGATCGAGAAACGGATTGATCAACCCCAGCGAGCCGTGCAGCAATCCGGTCCACAACAGAGGCGCGATGATGCCGCCGAGCAGGATCGGATGACGCGGCCACATCGGCAACGTCGCTCCGTACAGCAATCCTACGAGCAATGAAACCACGATATGAATGATAGAAGCAGTGACCACGGCGCCCAGGCGAAAATGCATGAGTTGATACTCGGTTGGATTCGCCCATTCCGCTACGCCTGCGCCGCCCAATAGATTCACGGGATACCAGATGCTGTGGTAGACAACGATTCCGTAGAGCAATGCAGGTGCAATCATGGCGATTCCACCCGCGGCTCCTCCCTTTATTCCCGCCACGACCGAAGGCGTCCGTACCGGAAGTCGTGCGCGATGGCTTTCGTCGATCTTGATTCGCGCAACGCTCCGGTATGCCGTCGTAAGCTCGATCTCTTCCGCCCGTACTGGAACGGATTCGTGCCGCTCATGGGGCAGAACCTCGCGAAACCAACCGACGCTCCCGGCAACGATCAGGACCAAGCCTAAGAGACTGATCCCCATGCTGGTAACGAGCCCAAGGAAGGCAAGCGTCAGTCCAAGTGCGAGAACCAAAGGCCACGCAGTCGGGGCCGGCAAATGAACGACGTCGACCGCGTCCCTCTGGTGTTGTTGCTGGTGGTCCATCGCGCCTCCTTGCGCAGCCCTTCAGTCCCTGTTTCGCATCATTCCGGTCTATCTGCCGATGATGTAGACCACGGTGAACACAACAACCCAAACCATGTCTACGAAGTGCCAATACAACCCAAGCACTTCAATCCGTTGGCGATGCTCCTGGCCGACCTTTCCTGCCAAGGCAAAGGCAAGCACGAGGGACAACATGACTAAGCCCACAATCACATGGCTCGCATGAAGGCCGACGAGCGAGTAAAAGGTGGTGCCAAAAAGATTTGTGCTGATCGTCAGGCCGTCCTTATAGATCAGCTTGTGCCACTCCAAACCCGTCCCAACTAAGAAGATCGCGCCTAGAGCGGCAGTCAAGGCCCACCATCCGATGAAGGTGCGCATCGCCCCTTTCTTCAAGGCACGCTCGGCAAGCCAGATGGTGAAACTGCTCGAGAGGAGGCAGATGGAGTTGAAGATCGGCAGGTCCAGCACCTCGCGGGGTGTCGGGCCGGAGACGCTCCTTCCTATGTTGTAGACATAGGCAACCACAAAGATCAAAAAGATCGTGCTCTCGGCAACGATGACAGCAAACATGCCTACGACGCCACGATCAGGCAGCGGCCAGCTTTCGGAGGGAGCCTGGGCAATCACGGGGACCGGAACGGCACTCATCGTTTGGCCTCCATCACTCGTACTTCCAATCCGGATCTTCCGGATGCTTGATATCCCACAGCGGCCTGCGGCTCCTGACGACTGGTTCGGTCGCGAAGTTATAGGCGGGAGGCGGCGAAGGCGTGAACCACTCGAGTGTCCATGCATCCCAAGGATCCGGACCCGCGTCGGTTCCCTTTAAATAGGAGTGCACCAGGTTGTACACGAACACAAGCATGGCTACTGCTTGAAAGACTGCGCCCACACCGACGAGTTGATTCCATATCTCCCAGCCGTGCCCGGGTTGGTAGGTATAGATCCATCTCGGCATCCCAAGCAATCCGGGAATGTGCATGAGGTCGAAGGTCATATGGAAGCCAATGAGAAACAGCCAAAAGTGCCATTTTCCCAGCCGCTCATCCAAGAGCTTGCCGGTCATCTTGGGATACCAGTAATACAGCCCCGAGAAGATACAGAAAACAATCGCACCCACCAGCACATAGTGGAAGTGGGCGACAACGAAATATGTGCCATGCAATTGCCAATTCCACGGTGCCACTGACAGCATGATGCCAGTCAGACCCGCAAGCAGGAACTGCGCGACAAATGCCGTCGCGAAGAGCATGGACGTGGTAAACCGTATCCTTCCTCCCCACATGGTGGCGATCCAATTGAAGATCTTGATTGCAGTGGGCACGCCGACCAGCTCCGTCGATAAAACGAAAAAGGCATTCGACGCTGGTTTCATGCCGACTGTAAACATATGGTGAGCCCAGACACTCACGCTGATAAAACCAATACCGACCGAGGCAGCCACCATCGCCGGGTAGCCGAAGATGGCTTTGCGTGAAAACGTTGGGATCACTTCATTCGCGATCGCGAAGGCCGGTAGGACAAGCACATAGACCTCCGGATGCCCGAAGATCCAGAAGAAATGAAACCACAGGAGCGGAGAACCGCCGGCTTGTGAATCGAAGAAGTGTCCCCCGAGATAGCGGTCGATCGTCAACATGATCTGCGCCGCGGTCAGCGGACTGATGGTCGTCAAGATCATTCCTGCGACCACCAGATTCAGCCATACGAGGAGCGGCATGCGAAAAAGCGTCATGCCTTTACAGCGCATTGAGAAAGTTGTGGCGATAATATTGACGGCCGCACCGATTGTCCCGAATCCCTGCACAATGAGCGCCAGCGCCCAGTAGTCAGCAGTGTGCCCGCGGGAAAAGGCCCGCTCTGTGAGCGGCGCATACCCCCACCAGGTAAAGTCAGGAGCGCTTCCCGCGCCCTGCAAGCCGACACCGCCAATGAAGCTGTAATAGAGGAACAGGCCGCCCAGCGCCGTCATCCAGAAGCTGAAGGCATTCAACCTGGGAAAGGCCATATCCCGTGCGCCAATCATCAGCGGAACCAGATAATTAGCAAATCCAATAATGATGGTCATCCCGACCATAAAGACCATGGTGGTGCCGTGCATCGTGAAAAGGCGATTAAACACAACGGACGAGATGAAATGATTGTTCGGGAAAAAAAGTTGAAGGCGGATGAGGAGAGCCTCTATCCCTCCGACCAAAAGAAAAAGCAATCCATAGCCGATGTACATCAGACCGAGTTTTTTGTGGTCGACAGTTGTTACCCATTCGTGGAGTCTTTCGCCCCACGTGGGGACATCCTCGACCTCGTGCGGAACGCCGATGGTCCCGCCGACGGGTCCATCAATTGGTAGTGTCGAATCAGCCATCCGCGGAAACTCCTGTCGTTCTATTTCAAAGTAGCGAGGTAGGTAACCATTTGATCGATCTGATCACCGCTTAATTGCATTGCCGGCATGAGAGCACCGGGCTTGATCGCTTCCGGATCTTCGATCCAACGTTTGAGGTTTTCCGGCGTATTCGAAATCAGCCCCGAAGCGATCGTGTCGCGGCTCATCAGGTGAGTCAGATCAGGCCCAAATCGTCCGTGCGCGGCCGTGCCCCGAATCGTATGGCAGCTGACGCAAGATTGGGTCTCGAAGACCTGCCGTCCCTGAGCCACTGCCGGATCCTCAATCGCAGTATCCTGCTGACGTTTCGCCCAAGCCGCGAATTCTTCCGGAGTTTGCACATAGACCCGCAGCAACATCTGAGCGTGAGCCGTACCACAGAATTGCGCACACTGACCCTCATATACTCCGGTCTGGGTGGGATCGAGAACGATGTCGTTTTCTTTGTTGGGAACCGTATCGACTTTGCCATATAGGGAAGGCACCCAGAAACTGTGATCCACATCGGCCGAGAGCAGCTTGAGACCAGTCGTGACCGTGCCGGCAGGCTCGCCTAAAGGAATATGCAATTCATTGGCCGTGATGAAGCCATAGCTCGGATAACGGAATTCCCACCAATATTGGTGACCTACGACGTCTACATGAAGCGCGTTCTGCGGCACAGGCTGGTCCTGAAGGGCGAATAGGATCCTTGCCACAGTAAGAAAAAGCACAACCACGATAAGTATGGGAATTACGGTCCAGGCTAGCTCAATCTGCGTGCTTCCGTAAATCTGAGGCGGCTCCTCCATCTGCTCATTGCTGCCATGCTGGCGATACTTGATAACGACATAGAGCCACAGACCGGCAACGACAGCAAAGATCGCGCCCGTGATCGCTAAAGTGAAAAACGATAGCTGTTGAATTAGGTGGGCGGAGCTGGAGTGAGGATGAAAGGGGTTCTGCGTTCTGGCGATTCCATCACTTGCCGTCTGCGCCCACGCTACACCGCTCGCGAACATCGAGATAAATCCGCAAGTTAGATGCCGTATTCCGCGAGACACGAGGAACTTGCGCTTGGCGTTCACCTTCTCCCCCGGATGGAACATTGTAGCGCGCAGTGAAAACACCCCCCGATACCCTACTGAGTGAGACCAGATGTAAGCGAACCGTGACGACGAGCTGAAGATGAGATTCTATCCCTCTCAGCTACGCCGATGAGTAATGAAGAACACAGACAACAGCCGACACAACAAAGACACGACTGAAATTCTAAGATCTAGATGCGCGAACCCCAGGGAAAAGCTCACTCAGATTTGGCATTGGCAAACTAAAAAAGATCTTCACTGCGGCCATACAGCGAAACAATGGCTAAAAACGGAGATCGTAGCGGTCGTGCGAACCGGCCTCTCTCCCGAAGTGAGCTACCTCGGTTTAATTCAATTGGCCGAAATGAATGAGTGAAAGGTTTGAATCTTTCGTTAGGGTCTCCGGCACGACCGAAAGGAGAGCTTGGAGCTCGACCTCGCGGGTGGCCCGAAGACGCGTCACAGTCTGCTCCAGCACCTTATCCCGATACCCAGGGTGACAGACGAGTTCCCAGGTCCCATTCGGCATTGCGCGCAGCAAGGAGCAAAGCAGCGTGCGATCGAGAATCCCGGTCGCCAGCAGGCCGATAGAACCATCGGTGGTCGAGAGCTCCATTTCACGGGCGAGCTTCCCGAATCCCAAGCACGCTGCCCGCAAAGCGTGCACCTGAAGCCTCCGAAACACGCCCGCCTTCGGTGTGCTCGCAACGCTCCAGGTAGGTTCGAAGGGATTGCGGACTGCCCGGACCCCACATTGCCTTGCAGCGCGGAGCAAGGGACGCAGGACCCGGCGAAAGACATGCGTGTGCTTGTGCGTGTCAACGTGCGTTACGTACAGTCCGCTCGTCTGAATCCGCCGAATCTGGGCGATGGCCTCCGCTTCGAGCTCTGCTCCGCGAATTCGTCCCCGCAGAAGATCGCTGACAAAACTCCCGACCGTTGGCCGGAAACGCCCGGAAGATCGGCCGCTGGGGTCGATGAGAGATGGGATCTCACGGGGCTGCAGGACGGGAGTGCCGTCGGTAAAGACCACATGGCATCCAACACCTAACGTCGTCTGCGCAAAACCCAAATGGACCGCATCAGCAAAGAATGGCCCTGAGGCCATCAAGGTCGCCGAGCTCAGAGCTCCCGCCGTATTCAGTTCGATGATCGCCTTGTTGACGCCGGGCGTGAGGCCAAAATCGTCTGCATTGATGATGAGGCGCTTCACGAGGAGTGAGTCAACAAGCTTAGTGTATCAAGCCAAGAAGCTGAAAAAGGATGAACGGCGAGAAAGGAAGTGCAGGTTCGTGTCCGAGACAACGAGAAGATCCTCTCCGCGAAATGCCTCCGGACTGCTTCACACGCTACACTTGAAGAGAGATGAAAATTGGGATCACCTGTTATCCAACCTACGGCGGCAGCGGAGTGGTCGCGACAGAGCTTGGGATCGAACTTGCCTCGCGCGGTCACCAGGTACATTTCATCACCTACTCGCAGCCTTTTCGCCTCACGGGACGGGAAGCTGGCATCCTTTATCACGAAGTGCAGGTTACGACCTATCCACTTTTCGAATACCCGCCATACGACTTGGCGCTCGCAACACGGATGTCGGAAGTGGCGCAATACTATGAGCTCGATCTTCTCCACGTACATTACGCAATTCCTCACTCCGTGAGTGCTTTGCTGGCGCGTCAAATGCTCGCTAAATCCAAACACCTTCCATTTGTGACGACCCTGCACGGTACGGACATTACGTTGGTCGGACTTGATCGGTCTTATTTACCCATCACTCGTTTCGCGATTGAGCAGAGCGATGGAGTCACTTCGATTTCAAGCTATTTACGGGACAAGACATTTGCCGATTTTGATATCAATCGACCATTGGAAGTGATCCCTAATTTCGTCAATTGCGATCAATACGCGCCTTTGGAAAAAGAGCAGCGTGCCGCTGCGCGCGCTGAATATGCCGAACCCGGAGAGAAGATTTTGCTCCACCTTTCGAACTTCCGGCCCGTGAAGCGTGTCAAAGATGTCGTCGACGTCTTCGCCCGGGTCGCACAGGAAGTGCCCGCGCGCCTTCTGTTGATCGGAGATGGGCCCGACCGTTCCGCGGCCGAATGGCTAGCTTCCAGCAAGGGGATTCACCACCGGGTGCACTTCATGGGCAAGCAGGACCGGGTCAACGAATTGCTGCCTCTTGCCGATCTCATGATTATGCCCAGCGAATTGGAATCGTTCGGCTTGGCGGCACTTGAAGCTATGGCATGCAAGGTTCCGACGATTGCAACCAGCGTCGGCGGCGTTCCGGAACTCATCGAGGATGGTGTCACCGGACGTTTGTTCCCGGTAGGAGATGTGGCCGGGATGGCTCAAGCCGCCATCGAACTGCTCATTGACCCAAAGAGACTCGCCACGATGAGCGAGGCGTGCCGGTCCGTCGCCCAGCAGCGGTACTGCGCCTCTCGCATCATCCCCCAGTACGAGAGCTACTACGAACGCGTTCTGGATGGGGCCGAGGTTTGAGCAGCCATCACGAGCTCGTTCGGCCGGACCGGGATTTCAAGCGTCACCTTGGTGCCGCGCCCAGGACGGCTGGCCACATCAAACAGCGCACCTGTTCCGTAAAGCACTTCCAACCGCTCGCGTACGTTGCGCATACCGATACCTGCGCCTCGTCCAGCCATGGTAGGAGGCGCAGTCCGGCTTTCGGACATACCGACCCCGTCGTCTTCGACTTCGACAACCATCTTCGAACCTTCGATCCGGCTGCGCAAAGTGATCGTTCCACCTTGTAACCGTGGCTCTAGACCGTGTTTGATACTGTTCTCAATCAACGGCTGAAGCAGCATACAAGGCACCAGAAGTTCCAGCGTTTCAGGCTCGATCTCTTTGATCACCTTGAGCTTCTCGGCGCCAAAACGGACCACCTCAATCCCAAGATAGTCCTCAGTAAAGGTCAGTTCCTCGCGGAAGGGAACGTACGCCTCGTGTTCCTTGAGCAGTGCGCGCAAAATATTGGCCAGCCGAACGATCATCTCGCGCGCCATCTCCGGACGAAAACGCACCAGCGAAGCAATCGAGTTGAGTGTGTTGAAGAGGAAGTGCGGATTGATCTGCCGCTGCAACGCATCGTAGCGTGCTTCGAGCAGGAGGCGTTTTTGCTCTTCGAGCTTGATCTCAGTGCGGCTGACATTCCAAATCTTCAACGGAATGGCCACGACGACCGCGGGACACGCCAAAACGGCGATCATCGCGGCCCAGCCGTGGGTGCTTAAGCTAAAAAGTCTCCCTGGATAAGTTCTTGCAAACCATATCCGGACGACCTCTAAGCTAATAATCAGGATGAGTAAAAGGACCTGACGATCGAAGCGCGGCTTGCGCAGGTTCCGGCGGATCCAGCGATAAATGCTCAGGTCAATAAAAGGCGAAAACGACCACACCTCTTCCGGCTCGACCGACCGCCCGAACAGCCCGGCGATGATCCCGACCACCAATAGAAACGGTAACGTCAGGTATTCATGGTGCAGCATCGCGGGAAAAGAAAGCACTGAGGCGCCCAATACCGCGGAGACTGGTCCTAGAAGGATGCCCAAAATAATGACCGTCTCGAAGGCAATATCCGCGGCCAGAAAATTCGACACGCTTACCCTCACCCATACTCCCAGCGTGAGCGGGATACAAATAAATGCGAGAAGCCCGAGAAGCTGCTTTGTCGAACGGCGCTCGGCGAACAGGAGCCGCTGAAACGCTCGCGACCGTGCTAAAGCGCTCGACACGGACGCGGCGATGCCCAGCTTGATCAGTACCGAGATGAGGACAAGCTTCGGCTCGTGCACGCTATTACTCTAGACTAGTCATGCCTGGACCGTCCCCCGCCCTCACCGCACAGTCCAATGCTCTCCGATCGATGAGTGACCAACAAAGAGCGTTACTGGACAGGGTCCCTGAGAGACGTTCTAATTGAGGTATGCCCTTCAAGAACATCCGGCAATTGGCAAACGCTGATTTCCCCACGCGTTGGGGACATTTCCGAATCCTGGGATTCGAGGGCACTCGTGTCGATCCGGAACCCTGCAATCCGGATACTACAGCTCTTCCCGTCGAAAGTGCCGTCGCGTTGGTTATGGGCGATATTCTGAGCGGCCCCCCGCTAGTTCGCATTCACTCGCAGTGCCTGACCGGCGATGTCTTTCATTCCTTACGTTGCGATTGCCGCCTGCAGCTGGAACTGGCTTTGACAAAGATTACGGACGCTGGAACCGGCATCCTCCTCTACGAGGAACAGGAAGGGCGCGGCATTGGGCTTATGGCCAAACTGCGCGCGTACGAATTGCAGGACCAGGGACTGGACACAGTCGAAGCAAACCTAAAACTCGGGTTCAAACCTGACTGCCGCGCATTCGAGCTGCCCGCAGAGATCCTGAAGCTGCTCGGCGTACGCTCCGTGCGTTTGATCACCAACAATCCGGAAAAGGTTGAGGCATTGGAGTCAGCGGGAGTCGAGGTGGTGGAACGGGTCTCTGCGGAGGTGGAACCGCTGGAGAGCTTCGAGCGCTACATACAGGTCAAGCAGAAGAAAATGGGGCACATCCTCGACCGGGTGACGCCCGCGTTCGCACCAGCGCGAAAAGGGGAAGGCTGACGCCGCCTCGAATCTAAATCACGCGGAACGAGCCGGTTCTTTGGAACGTTGTGCCACAACCAATTTCGCTGTCGTAATTGCCTGGCCCACGTGACGCTGCGTGTGCTCTGCCATGTGCACGAGCAGCCCTCCATGCGTAGTGGGTAATCCCTTCCGGCCGATCTTGAGCGGCGCATCGAGAGGGCGGCCCAGCCTAGAAGCGATTCCGCGTTCGGTGGCATCCACGGCACGGGCAAATTCGCCGAAAATTTGCTCCTGCGTCTCTGACGGCTCTCGCTCCTCAGCTAAGGCCTGCAGTTGGGCTGCGGTGAGTGCCTCGCCGTCTAAATAAGACATAAACCGGCCGAGACTACGAGCAATGTGGCGGATCTGGAAAGCCAGGGATGGGAGGGTGGACAGGCGAGTATGTACCTCTTCGTCGGTCAGCCCCGTACACCATCTGTTCACATCCTCGCGGGCCATTTCCAGCGAATGGAACAACGCACGCTCAATCGGCGGAACGTCTGAATGCGTCCCCCGCAGCCACGGTTCCTGCAATGGCGCCATCTTCGCGGGCGGCTTCTCCTGCTCGGTCATCCTTATTCCCTCCACACGGGTCGCGGATCCGAATTTAGTTTAGCGCTCCTAAAAAAGTAGGCGATCATCTCACTCGGAGACAAGCGAAGCTATTAGGAAAATATTGGAGTATTGCCGGACTTCCATAGCAGCTTACAAACGACATTTATCAGGCATCTATCAGACCCGCCCCTGGGAGCTACCGCGCAGTGGCTCCGGAAGGATTCCCGATGGAGTGAATTCGATAGCCGCCAGTCTCTTATCGGGATTGACGGTGAGCCAACAGAGCGTACCGCCTGCGGCGAGAAGGGCTGCAGTCAAAAATGAGGCGCTCCATCCGAAATGCAACGCGATCAGCGGCGTTAGAGAAGCAGTTACGGCGCCTCCGACTTGTGCGCCCATGTTCATCATCCCTGAAGCCACTCCGGCGTGTTCACCAGCGAAGTCGGCAGTTACAGACCAGAAACAGCTCTGCGACACGTACAAAGCGCCGGCACCGCAGGCGAGGACAAGGCTCGCGGTTTGCGGACGTGCGACGTGAGAGCCCACGACGAGGAGTACAGCAGTAAAGGCCTGTGCCAAAGCGGGCAACCAGCATCTTCCGATCCGTGCGCTGTAGTGATGGGCAAGCCAGTCACTTGCTACGCCGCCCGAGAGGGAGCCGAGGGTCATTGCGATAAAAGGGAACATCGAGTAAACGGCACTCGTCTTCAAGTTCAGGCCGCGCACCTGGGCCAAATAGATATAGAACCAGCTGAAGAAGATCCAAGCTACATAGCCGAAAGCAAAATAGCTGGCAGTGATTGCCACAATTTCTTTGCTCCCGAAAATTCTTGCCCACGGCACGTCGGCCCGCTTGCTGGAAGCCGTTCCCCTGAGTTCGATGCGAGCATCACCCCGGCCTGGAACGATAGCTTCGAGCTCTCGCGTTGAGACGAGCGGGTGCTCTTCTGGGGTATCACGCGCGGCGAGATACCAAATCGATCCCACTACGATACCCACAAACGCGCTGAACCAGAAGGATGCGCGCCACCCGTAATGCAAAATGATCGCCGTTACGATTGGCGGAGTGATCCCCGAGCCCAACCCAACTCCGCCGAAGATAATGCCGTTCGCTTTGCCTCGCTCATGCACAGGAAACCAGCGCTCGACAAACTGATTGCTTGCCGGATACATCGTCGCTTCGCCGGCTCCCAGCGAAAAGCGCACCAGCACAAGCGCGAGGAGTGCCCCCTGCATACCGGGGGGAACCAACGCGGTCAGGGCAGTGAAGACGCCCCACCAAATAACACTCAAAGCGAGCACGCGGCGCGGACCAAGCCGCCGCGCGAGAACTCCGCCGGGGATCTGGAAAGCGGCGTAACCGATAAGAAAAGCGCTGAAGACCCATCCCAAATGGGTATTATCGATTCTGAATTCTTTGCCGATCTGGACCCCGGCAATCGAGATATTGGTGCGATCCAAGAAAGCGACCGCGCTCAGCACTAAGAGCCAGAACACCAATAGATAGCGCTTGGACAGACTCGTTGCGGGCCTACTCGCCAGATTCACGTTCATCTGCTGTCGCACTTTCCCGGTTCGAATTCTTCAACCGCTTCGCCGTTGATCCGTCTGTTCAGGCAGGGTCCCGCTGGCCGCGATCCTGGTGATGTTGCCTGAAGTCGTCAATTGCTTGCCTTATCGCTTGCGGAGCCAGATTGCTACAGCGCATCTTGTACTCCGGAATACCGTCAAGCGCTTCCGCAACCGATTTCTCTGTAATCGCATAGGCCTCATCGACTAGCTTCCCTAAGACCATCTCCGTGGCCATGGAAGAACACGCGATTGCGACCGCGCATCCCATGCACTTGAATTTCACTTCGCGAACGATATCATTTTCGATCCGCAGCGTGATGAGAACTGTGTCGTTATCCACCGGGCTTTTGACAATTGCCCTACCGGAAGGCTCGGCCACGTTCCCCACATTTCGCGGATTCGCGTAGTGGGAGCGGACCTTTTCGCTATACAAGAGAGATCCCCTGGGTTGAAGTGACGCGCGAAGCGAGACTATCATACTCTTAATAATGGTCTCTGACCTGTACAAGACGGCGGCCGAAATGGCGTCGCAGGCTCAGCCTTTCGCGATTGCCACAGTTGTCCAGGTTGAGGGTTCGTCCTCGGCCAAGCGAGGTTCCAAGGCCCTTTTCGATCCACTCGGGCAGCTTCTGGCGGGCTGGGTCGGAGGCGGCTGCGCGGAGAGCGCTGTTCGCAGCGAAGCAGTGAAATGCCTGGAAACTGAGAGACCCTGCATGCTCACCGTCGATATGAGTGACGAAGAGCTGGGTGTGGGGATGCCTTGCGGAGGGAAAATGGAGATTTTTATTGAGCCCGTCCTTCCCAAGCCAACCCTGTTGATTGTGGGCCATGGCCGTATCGCAGAGATGCTGGCTATGTTAGGTCATTGGATGGGCTTCGCTGTTACGGTCAATGATCCTGGCGCCGAACGCGGCGCGTTCCCCTTTGCCGAGCGGCTGGTAACCGAGGACTTCGATCTGACCGAAACACCGATTGGACCGAAGAGCTTCGTCGTGATTGCGACACAGCACAAAAGAGACCACCTCTGGCTCCAGAAAGCTCTTGAAGGAAATGCGGCTTATGTCGGCCTGATTGCCAGCCGCCATCGTGCAAAGCTGGTGCTTGAGTATGTTCGCGAGGCGGGCCTCGCCGATGAAAAGATTGCGACGGTTTGGGCGCCAGCCGGTCTCGATATCGGAGGGGCTACCCCGGAAGAGATTGCGTTGAGTGTAATGAGTCAGATGGTTGCGCTACGGCGTGGCGGGACTGCTGGTGCTCTCAGGCACAACCAGACCGGCTCCTCCAGCATGCAGGATCTCTCCGCAGATAGCGTGGTTCGCCAGTGCGACGTGGATAATACCCGCTGACGCTCAGGAGATGTCACCGTTCTCTCCCAGCAACCCTCTAGCTATGGCTCTTATTCTTGTGAGTCTCAAGCGCCAGGTCTTCTAACTCATTGTCCCTTTCGTGACGCTTCAGATCACTGATTAAACCCTCGTCGGTAAGATCCAACGGATGGGAGTGTTTCCAATCGTAGTGGACGACTTTGTGCAACCGCTCAACGACAGCTTGATCGTGTACCTCGATTGCCAGCTCGCGCCTGCTATCGAAGCTTCCCGGAGCTAAGTTGATCGACCCGACGATCGCGTGCAGACCGTCGGCCAGCAGCATCTTGGCATGCAGCTTCAGATGACGAAGCTTGTGAATCTCGATTCCCACGTCGTCCATGATGCGCAGTCCGCCGACGCCTTCAACTAATTTCTCCTTCTTGAGGGTATGCGGAGGTCGCGCCATAATCTGGACCTTCACACCACGCATCTTGGCTCGCACCAAACGCTCGATGATCACGGCGTCCTGATAACGTTCATTCTGCAGATAGAGCGAATGCTTCGCACGATCGATGAAATCCGCGATTTTCTCTCGCGCGTTCCCTTTACACCAAATGAGATGTGCATGCTTTCCTTCGAAGCTTGTGCGATTCCAATCCGCGTCAAAGCAGTCGCGAATTTCGCTTACTTGTCCCGGATCGTCGGTGATAATGGCGTAGTCTCGCGTTTCGGTCAGGTTCTTCGTCTGCCAATTCAGCGACTTGACAAAGGCCCTCTCATCGTCAATCACCATCGACTTCTCATGGGTCACGTCGAAGGCCGGATTGCTATCGGCAACTTCGACTCCTCCGCGAGTGAGGAATTCGCGCGCTTCTTCGTTGTCGGTCTCGCCGCTACGGCGCGCCGGATTGAGCATCACTTGTGTCTTCACTCCGCGATGTTGCGCGTCGACCACCGCCTGCTGTAATCCAGGATCAGAGAACAAAAACATTTTGATCCGAAGCGACTTCTTTGCCCCGTGGATGGCATCGAGGATAGGTTGAGACGAGTCATCGGGAAGAACAAGTAAAGAATGGGGCATGCTGTCTCCGTGAGTTGATGTGGCCCACTTTCTAACTTGATTCGGAGCCTAAACCTCTTCTTGAGCCGTGTCCATTACACCGCTTACCTGTACGCGATAGAGCTCCGCGTACTCTCCGCCCAGAGCCATCAATTCGGCGTGTGTTCCCTGCTCGGCTACAACCCCGCCCTTGAGCACGATGATCTTGTTGGCGTCCCGGATGGTGCTTAGGCGATGGGCGATCGTAATGACGGTTCGTCCTTTCATAAGCCGTTCTAGCGCTTCGATCACCAGCCTCTCTGATTCAGTATCCAAAGCTGCTGTTGGCTCATCGAGGATCAGGATTGGATTATTCCGGACTATGGCTCGGGCGATTCCGATCCGCTGCCGTTGACCTCCCGATAGAGTCTGCCCCCGTTCTCCGACAAGGGTGTCATAACCGTGAGGCATACGGGAGATAAATTCGTCCGCATTCGCGAGCGTCGCGGCCTCGACAATCTCCTCCTCCGTTGCGCCGGGACGGCCGTAGGCTATATTTTCACGGATTGTGCCCCGGAACAGTCCTGTGTCCTGAAGTACAAAACCAATCCGGTTGCGAAGGCCGCTGATCTTGAAATCTCGAATATTGATCCCGTCAATTGAGACGGACCCCGCGGTTGGATCGTAGAAGCGGGGAATCAAACTCACGAGTGTCGACTTCCCGCCCCCGGTTGGACCCACAATTCCCACCAATTCGCCGGCGTTAATCGTAAAGTTCACATCCCGTAGGACGGGAGCATCCTTGTCATACGCGAATGCCACATGATCAAAGGAAACTTCGCCGCGGATCGTCCCCGGATCTCGCGCATCGGGACGCTCTGGAATGATCGTATCCGTCTGGAGAATTGTCTGCACACGCTCCACGCCAACCGCGGTCTGCGCAATCGTGTTGGTCATTTTTGCCAGATCTTGAACCGGTTTGAAAAACTTAGTGAGATATGCGAGAAAGACAGTCAGCGCTCCCACGGTCATCGCTCCGGCAAGAATGAGCGACGCGCCTCGCCACAGCACAAACCCCGTGCAGAGCGCCACGGTAATGTCGACGATGGGAGAAAGCAGCGACTTCACTCGCCGAGCCCTCAGCGCGGCATCGACTGTCGCGCGGCTGACTTGTCCGAGTTGATCCTGTTCCAGCTCTTCCCGCCCGAAAGCCTTTATTACTCTCTCCGACTCTAGTCCCTGAGTAACAACAGCCACAATGTCACTTTGCCGGGCCCGTACCTCGCGCGTGGCCTTCTTCACCGCTTTCTTGAAGCGCGATACAAATAGGAGCAGGAAAGGCGTGATACCTACTGCGATCAACGCAAAATCCCAGTTTAGCCAGAACATCAGCCCCAGCATTTCAACGATCGTCAACAGGTCGACAAGGATACCGAGTGTGGAAGACGATGCGAAATTCTGGATTGTCTGGATATCATTCGTAATCGTGCTCAGCAGCGCGCCGGTCTGATGAGTGTCGTAGTAAGAAATCGAAAGCCGCTGGAGATGATCATAAGTCCTCATGCGCAAGTCATGCGCCACCCATTGGCCGACGCTTTCGGTGTAGTAATTGTCGATGTAGGAGGCGAACGAACCTAAGACGGCAACTAGAACCACACTGAAAGCCGCGAATGCGGCGACCTCCATTTTTCCGTGGCCCAACGAAGGACCGAATACCGAAGCGATGAACTGCTCGAGCAACCGGGGAAGATGATGACTTCCGGCAACGTTATCCAGAATCACTTTCAACGGCCAGGGAGCAGCGAGGCTCATCAGAGTCTCAACCAACATCGCCAGAAATATCACCAGTAGATGCCCGCGATAGGGCCGGATGAGCTGGCTGATCAGGCGCGACATGCCGCTGCTCACGTGCGGCTGCCGGTTTTTTTGTTCGCTCGGGTTCCGTGGCTCAGCCAAAGTATTGATCACCTAATCAGCGGGTGCTTGAATTTGGGGGCGCGCGTTCAAAACAATCTAAAAGATCTCCCAGAAATTCGTGCCGCAATTGTAGCCCGTCGTTACCTACCGTCTTCTAGGGAACCAGGCTCGGGCCGCACCGAAACATAGTCGCACTCTCAATCTGCGATCGGCTAGAGTGACAATAGGGACGATTTCTTTTCGCCCACAGCTGTATTCTGTGAACTAGAGTTCCTGATTCGGACTACAAAGCCTCGAGGTTGCATCGTTGCAGATCAAGCTTGCATTCGGGAAGACGGGATTGGCTCTCGAGCTGCCGGAAGGCCCCTTTTACAAGGTATTGCACTCGCGCTCCGCGGAGCCTATTCAAGATACGGCCCACGCGTTGGCGGCCGCACTCGACCAGCCGACCGGAACACGCGGCTTGCGGGAGATGGCTCAAGGCAAGTCGAGCGCAGCAATTGCGGTCTGCGACATAACCCGGCCAGCGCCCAATGCAGTAACCCTGCCACCCATCCTCGAACGTCTGCACACGGGAGGAATTTCGAAGGATGGTGTAACGATCCTGATTGCAACGGGCCTGCACCGTCTGGCGACGCCTTCTGAGATCGAATCCATTTTGGGCCACACCATCGCTTCGAATTACCGCGTCGTCAATCACAACGCAAAGGATCTCGCTTCTCACGCGAAGGTCGGGACTACCAGACGCGGAACACCCGTATACGTCGATCAACGCTTCGTCTCTGCTGATCTGCACATCACTTTGGGATTCATAGAGCAACATCTGATGGCCGGTTTCTCTGGGGGCAGGAAATTGATCGCTCCCGGCTTGGCCGCGCAGGAAACGATCAAGGTATTGCACTCGCCGGCTTTTATGCGGGAGCCGAGGGCGGTCGAGGGCTCCATCGAGGATAATCCTCTGCACGAAGAGCTCCTGGAGATTGCGTCGATGGTACGGCACGACTTCATGCTTGATGTCGCCTTAACGAAATCGCGCGAAATCGCCGGGGTCTTTGCCGGAGATGGGGTGAAGGCGCACGCAGCCGGTATCCAATTCGTCAGGGAATCGCAGCTTGAGACGTTGCCACAACCCTTCGACGCGGTCATCACGAGTGGTGCGGGCTACCCTTTGGATCTGACGTTTTATCAGACGATCAAAGGTGTAACAGCGGCGCAACACATCGTGAAACCTGGCGGGAAGATCCTGGTGTTTGGTGAGTGTACCGAGGGTATCGGCGCTCGGGAGTTTGCCAACAGGCTGGCCCGGCTCTCTACTTACGAAGACTTTCTGAACGATCTCAACGGAGTTCCGGTCGAAGTGGACCAATGGCAACTCGAAAAGCTCGCTTTGGCCGGTCTCAAATACGAGGTGCTGTTCTATACACCGGGAATAGCGCCACAGGTTTCAGGCGAGTTGGCTGAACGAATCTTCTCCACTCCCGATGAGGCGTTGACCGCCCTCTTACGAGGGTTGCCGAGAACCGCTAGGATTGCCGTCATTCCTGAAGGACCCTACGTGTTTGCACAAGTGAGCGAACACGCGTTTGCCTGATAAGAAAACCAGCCGCAGGGACGGGTCCACGAAGGGCCAGCCCTCTCCGGCGTACTTTGCACAATCACCTGTCCCGCATATCTCTCGCAGACGTCTGGATCGCTGGCTTGCACTTTTGGGGGACTAAGTCTGGTCGCACCCTCGTGCTGCACAACCAAACTTGAAGAGACGCTCCTCGTTCCGCGCAACTCGCGAGCGAAGTACTTTCTTGATGGAAGTGCAGGTTTCGACGAAGAGATCAGTGGGGAAGAAGCAGCAAACTGCCGGTAAAGTACGGCAGGCAAACTTTGTGTTGACGGGCATTTTTTCCGCGTGCTAGCATTTGCGCCGACAAAATGGAACGGTCGTTGCGAATTGCGAAACGCTCAATCTCCGGCTTCGGCGAGAAGAAAATTTCGACCTTGCAGCCCGACAGCTTCACTTTTTCTATCGCCTTCCCTTCCCGGGACCCAAAATGACCGGTGGCTTTTTCGGGCTAGGCACGTCAGGGACAAGGCGCGCCACAACTCAACGAGACTGCGGTATAGAAGAGAGTCAAGCATCAGAAGTGACAATCCATCCGCTCCATCACCGCGAATACGACCACCACCGGCGATAATCGAGGCCTACAAGGATCGCTGACACTAACCATCTGAGATCAAGCCTTCGGAAGCATTCGATCAGCCGAGCGGCCGACTCGGCTCTTTTAACAATCGCCGGAGCGGAATGACGCTTAACCGAATTTGCAGGAACGAATCGAGGAAGAGGATCCGGGATGAATAAGCTCACGCGCAGGTCGATGCTCAAGAGTGCAGCGCTGCCGGTGGCGGGAGCTTTTGCGCTTCCATCGTTGGCGGTCGCAATACAGGACTCGAGTACCGCTTATCAGCGGCCTAGGTTGAAAATCACCGACATTCGCACGGCACAGGTAGCCGTGCATGGGCCACAAACGCACGTGCGCGTTTACACCGATCAGGGACTCTACGGTCAGGGAGAGTCCACCGATGCGGCGGTTGGAACAGCGTCATTGGTTCATGGCTTCCGGCGGATGTTGGTGGGTCAGGACCCGCTGAACGTCGATGCGTTGTGGGAGAAGGTACGCGTGTCAGGCATTTTCGCGGGTGCCCAAGGCGGACAGTATGTGACCGCGATGACCGGGGTCGAAATCGCGTTATGGGACCTGGCAGGCAAAGCGTTGGGATTACCCATCTATCAGTTACTTGGGGGGAAGTTCCGCGATAAGGTGCGGATCTACTGCGACTCCGACATGGAAGATCCACTGGGACCGGAGTCTGATCGCAAACTTCCCTGGATTCGAGATCAAGGCTTCACAGCGATGAAAATCGATTTGGACGATGCAGCTGACCCCCATCGATTCGACAAGGTGAACTGGACAGCGAATAACAGCGAGATAGATCGCATGGTGAGCTGGGTGAAGCATGTGCGGGAATCGATCCCGAAGGAGATGGACCTGGCATGCGATATGCATGGCCGCTACGACGCGACCACTGGGAAGAGGGTCGCGGTAGCGCTCGAACCCTACAGGTTGCTCTGGCTGGAAGAACCGGTTCCGCCGGAGGACATTGATGCGATGGCCGATATCCGGCACTCGACCACAACGCCGATCTGCTGCGGAGAGAATTTGTACATGCGCTGGGGATATACCGAATTACTGCAGAAGCGCGCGGCGGATATCATCATGCCCGACATTCAGAAGGTAGGCGGCCTCTCCGAGTCGCGCAAGATAGCCAACATGGCACAAGCCTATTACGTTCCATTTGCGCCGCACTGCGTTGTATCGCCAATCGGCACGATGGCATCGTGTCACGTGTGCGTTTCGGTTCCAAATTTCCTGGTTTGCGAGTGGCACTGGATCAATCATATGGACCTTTGGCAGAACTGGGTGAAGGAAGGCGAAATTATTCAGAAGGGATATGTCACAGTGCCCGACAAACCTGGAATCGGTGTCGAAATGAACGAGGAGGTGGCGCGAAAGGCGCAAATTCCAGGAACGACGTGGTTCGAGCCGAACAAAGCCTAGGAAGAGGAAGCGAATCACCATGGGAACTAGAGTTAAGCAGATTGCGCTGTTTGTCCTTTGCTCCGCGGCGATTGCAGCATTCGTTCCCGGCGCCCGAGCCCAGGAAGGCTTCTTTACACCCGAGGACGTGATCAAGTACACGCCTGACTGGCATGGGGAGCGGTTCCCAGACGGGCGTCCCAAGGTACCAGACGACATTCTGGACCGCATGAAGAAAGTAACTCTCGAGGAGGCGTGGGCGGTACTTCAAGAGAATGGATTCATGCAACAGTACGAGGACGGCTGGGTCTCCATCCATCCCGATCAGGTGCTCGTCGGCCGCGCTCTTACAGCGATTTGGATGCCGGGACGCCCCGATGTACAGAAACTACTTGAGGCGGAGGGTACCAAGTACCATCGGCTCGGTGCGATGAATGCCTGGCCAGTGGATATGTTGCAGAAGCGCGACGTTTACGTTTGTGATCATTTTGGTCTTAAGGTCGATGGACCGTCTATCGGCGATAACGTCGGCAACGCGATCTATGCCAAGTCAGGGAATGGGATTGTTTACGACGGAGCAGTGCGGGATATCAACGGTCTCGACGAGTTACCAAACTTCACCTCTTTCGTCCGCTTCTACGACCCATCGCATCATTACGGATCGCTGCGATCGGGGAAGCTTCTCAATTCGACGATGGTAAGCATCAATGGACCTACACGGATCGGTCACGCGATGGCGATGCCAGGCGACGTAGTGTTAGGAAGGAACGGCGGCGTAATCTTTATCCCGCCGCAGCTTGCAGAAGAAGTCGTCAAAAGCTCCGAAGAGACGCATCTGCGCGATCTCTTCGGACACCAGCGTCTACAGGAAGGAAAATACACAGCAGGACAAATTGACGCTCGATGGTCGGAGCCGATCGAGCAAGATTACACGCAATGGTTGCGACAAAATGAGGATCATTTGCCGGTACCGAAGGCCCAAATCGAAGAAATCCTAAATGGACGCAAGTGAAAGGAGGATGCGCGGGCAGGGGCCAACTTCGAAATGTGCGCTTCCCTGCTCCAAGAAATCTGCAGTTTGGTCGAGCCCGGCAAAAGGAAAAAGTGTGGGCTGAATGGTTCGGTTTCCCTGTGATGCGAATGGTAGATGGCCGAGTCCCGTTGCCTATGAAACCTGGCCTGGGCTTCGAATTGAACGAAGCCGACCTGAGGAAGTATCCCTTTGGGGGTACGAAACCGATGGAGTTCGTCTTCCACCAAGACGGCTCCGTCGCCGTGCTGTGAGCCGTTATTTTCCATAGGCATTCTAGTGAAAAACGCAACCGCCGCAGCCTTGGAGCCAGTGACGTAGCGTACGCACTCCACAGTCCTGCAAAAAATGGGATTCCAGCGAAATTTGCCTGCCACGCGATATTATTTCAATGCCTCAGGAGAGATCGGCCTCCTACTGCGCACTCCGGTTTTCAGCGAATCTTAAGGGTTTCGATGTAGGCTTCAGCACGGTTGCCGGGTTCCGGATTTTCTGTCTGCCTGAGGATAGATGCAAGTCAGAATTCTTAGCGCAATTCTCCTCGTTCTTTGCTTGAGCGGGTCAGCCGGTGCTCAGCGAGCAGTGAGCCGCCGCATCCTCGCGGGTAGCGTTCAGGATACAAGTGGAGCTGTCATTCCCGGGGCAACGATTCTCCTGCGCAGCGCGGATGGGAAGATCGTGGCTCAGACTGTCTCGGGCAGCACTGGAGATTTTCGTTTTGAGAATGTGCCGGCGAGCTCGTACGAAATCGATGTGAGCCATGACGGTTTTCGCGAAACGCGGCAAACGGTGCGCAGCGGTTCGGCTCCGCCCTCGCCCCTCAAGATCGTTCTCCCTGTCGCATCCGTAGACCAGCAGGTCACGGTTTCTGCGCCGGATACCTCGACACAGGTAAGCACCGATATCTCGCAGAATCAAAGCTCCAACACAATCGATCGGGACGCGCTCGATCGGCTGCCGGTCTTCGATCAGGATTACATCACCGCAATGTCGCGCTTTTTGGACCCCGATTCGACGGGCGCGAACGGAATCACTCTCGTGGTCAACGGTGTTGAGGCCAATGGTCCTGGCGTAACAGCGTCGGCGGTCCAGAGCGTAAAGATCAATCAGAACCCATACACCGCGCTTTTCTCAAGGCCGGGCCGAGCGCGAGTGGAAATCACGACGAAGAGCGGAACCGCGCAATTCCACGGCTCAGCGAACTTTCTTTATCGCGATTCTCTTTTCGACGCTCGAAATGCGTTCGCGGTGACCAAGCCCGCGGAACAGAGGACATACTATGAAGGGTCGCTTACCGGCCCGCTTAGCCACAGTGGAAAAACGACGTTCCTGGCCGCACTCGACAAGGACAGCGACAATCAGCAAGCCATCGTGGTTGCGGCCGGCCCGAATGGTCCTATCAATGAAAACGTACCCAATCCTACGCACCACTATTTCTTATCCGGCCGCGTCTTTCATGATTACAGCGAAGCGAACCAAGTTTGGATAGGCTATTCTTTCGAACACAGAACGGTCCAGAATCTGGGAGTGGGTGGGACCGTCTTGCCCGAGGCTGGAACGAACACAATGTTTTTCGAGCATGAAGTCAATTTTGGACACGTGTATGCATTCTCCCCCAAACTGCTCAATCAGCTTCATATGCTCGTCGGCCATATGGACAACCAGATACACAGCCTGAATGAAAATCCGCAAGTCAAAGTGTCCGGTGCATTCACCGGCGGAGGCGCGCAAGCCGATTTCCGGCGAACCGAATATCACTTCGACGGGACGGACATACTTACTTATGCGACGGGCAAGCAGGAGATGAAATTTGGTGTAGACATCCCTGATATCAGCCGCCGCGCGTTTGACGATTTCACCAACCAGGCAGGGACATATTCGTTTGCTGGCCTGGCGCAATATTCAGCCGCTCAACCGTTCTCGTTCCTTGTCCAGCGTGGGCAGGGTCATGTGACTTTTCTGGAAAAGACGTTTGCGCTTATCTTCGAAGATACGGTGCGGCTCAAGCCAAACCTATCGATCGCGGCAGGCGTACGGTACTATTGGCAGAACTACTTCCATAACATCCCATACAATCTAGGGCCTCGATTTAGTTTCGCTTACGCGCCAACTCCCAAAGGCAAGACGGTGATTCGTGGAGGCGCAGGCTTTTTCTTCGATCGGTCAGGACCGGCACCGATATCCGATCTGCTCCACTTTAACGGTGTACGTCTTAAACGCTTCATTCTGGAGAATCCGTCCTATCCCGCGACGGAACCTGAGATTGCAAGCCAACCGACAGGCGTGGTAGTGCTCGACCCTCGTCAGCGAATTCCATACATCATTCAATATGGTGTTGGAGTAGAACAGCAGCTTACGCCCAAGAGCTCCATCTCGGCGACTTACATCGGTACCCGGGGAATCGACATGTTTCGTTCTGTCGATGCGAACGCACCGGGCCCCCCGGCCTATGCTGCACGCCCCAACTCGGCTTTAGGCCAGGAAAGACAACTTCAGTCGGAGGGCTACCAAAAGAGCAATTCGCTCGAATTGAGCTTTCGAGGCAGGCCCTCGCGGTTTTTTGCTGGACAGGCACAATACACCCTGGGAAAGACCTACAACAACACGAGCGGAATAACGTATTTTCCGGCGAATAGTAACTTTCCGAAAGCAGATTGGGGCCGGTCGGACAACGATCGCCGGAACAGGTTCGATCTATTGGGTATGTTTAACGCGGGGAAGTGGTTCGATTTTGGAACCGCGCTTTCGCTCTACTCCGCCAAACCTGTAGACATTACGACAGGTAACGATGAGAACCATGACAGCCTCGCGTTAGATCGGCCCTCCGGTGTGCCTAGGAACTCACTTCACGGTCCCGGCTACATCGATCTCGATCTGAACCTTGGCCATGACTTTCTGCTCACGAAGGCCGGGAAAGAGGGCCCCGTGGCAACGCTCTCCATTAATTCATTCAATGTTCTCAATCATAAGAATGACGTTACCTACATAGGCGTTGTGAGCTCGCCGTTTTTCGGCCAAGCAGTCGCAGCACAGCCGCCCAGGCGTTTTCAACTCGGTGTTGAGTTCAAGTTCTAGCCTGCATTTCTGATCACGGTTCTCAAGCAAGGACAGCACAGGGCCATAGGCTTTCCCATGCCGTGCCAAATACAAAGTCGTCAGCGGGTTAGCTTAGGGTTCAATGCTCTTGAATTGGAGATCCCGGACGCAAGGCATTTGGAGGTGTTTCTTCCCGAAGCGGTGAGTGATTTGCTGATCCCGATGCACGCCGCTGTGGTTTCCCACTTTTGCCCAAACACCGGGCAAAAATGGGGCACGCCTTTTCGTGGTACTTCATGCTTTGCCAAATATACAAGTTGTTGCTCATTCCCAAAACGTTGGGAGAAACCCACCGCTAGAACCTTCCAGTCATCCGACCCATTCTTGGCGGACGAGGAATCCCGCATGTAGACTCTCCCCTGCTTGCATTTCGAGTCCAGGAGGTTGCGTAATTCGATGCCGACCCATCCGGTCCAGGAGTTGATTCGATATGGAAAGATGCTCGATCGTTCCAGCCGCTGGCGCTCTTTGCCAGGTCGAACTTACGGACGGGCTGTGGCTCTCGTGGCGATTGCGATTCTCATAGCGATGGCCGCCTGGGGAGCGGTGACCAGAAGGCAACTTGTCGAGTGGCGTCAGCAGATCCGGCGAGCGCTCTTCATCCCTGAAACGCTGCCTACCTTGCAACCAAAGCTTTATGGCAGCTTTTCGCCACTCCCGGGCGTGATCGCCGAGCGCGTCACTTACGGCACTGAATATGGATTGCGTATCCCTGCAATTGTTTATCGCCCCTCTTCGAGCGCAGGCAAGATTCCAGGGATCGTCGTAGTCAATGGGCACGGTGCAGATAAAAGCAGTTGGTATTCCTGGTATACGGGAATCTTGTATGCACGAGCTGGAGCGGCGGTGCTCACCTACGATCCGATCGGCGAGGGAGAACGAAATGACAGTCACGAAGACGCCACAGGGGAACACGACACTGTAATCGACGTGCCTGGTGTGCCTCAACGCATGGGAGGTCTGATGGTCACCGATGTCATGCAGGGCGTCTCGTATCTCAGAAGCTTGCCCCAAGTCGATTCGCAACGGATTGCGGTACTGGGTTTCTCCATGGGGTCCTTCATCAGCAGCATTGCGGGTGCAGTCGATGATCGGGTCCACGCTCTTCTTCTTACCGGCGGCGGCGATCTGGATGGTCCTGGCGGCTATTGGGATTCGAGCGCCAAGGTTATGTGTCAAGCTGGTCCCTACCGCGCGCTCGAATTCCTTGGCGACCGCCCAGCTGCTATCTTCACGCTCAACGCGCGGCGTGGACCGACATTTATCTTGAATGGGTCGGATGACACGGTCGTAGCTATCCCGCAACACGGGCCGGCATTCTTCGAAGATCTCCACCGGCGCGTAGTGGCAATGAACGGCTCAACACAAGATGTTTTCGAAACCTACTTCGATCCCGGTGCAAGTCATCGGCCAGCATGGGTCTTAGAAATCGCCGCCGAGTGGCTGGAGAACACGCTTCACTTCTCAAAGTGGAGCGATACAGAGGTCAAAACTCTGCCTGTGATCAAAATCGGCACATGGGCTGCCGAGAATGGCGTCCATCTCACGCCGGGCGAGATGCAGGACAACCGCGACAGTGGTCTTGAGGCCATTGATGTTCAGGTGCCGAAGCTGACGCCGGAACAGCTGAGCGTTCTGCCTCGTGCCGAGTGGATGAAGCGCCGAAGCGAATTTGTCTACTCCACGTGGGCCAAGGATGCCACAGCCGAGGCACGTAAAGCTACCCCAACTGAGGCGACGCGATAACGCGCCTCCTGGATCGCTAAGTCGCTCGGCAATGGGGGAATTATTTCCGTTCCCTGACTGCGGCTCTTTGAAGAGAATTCACTAGCGAGCCCGCGGGAGACCTTGACGATCGCGCTTGAAAACGTTGCGCTCGGTCCAGCCATATTCGGTCCCACATTGCTTGGGTTCATCAGTTTGAAGTTCGTGAAATAAATATTGCGCTGGCTGTATATCAGCAGTTATATTGTGGGACCGTGTCCTAAATTATGAGATCCATTGCCGGAATCACGCCTGGAAGCCATAGCACCTGGCGTTCAGACATATATCGAGACCGGCCCTCAGGTACAAGGCATCGTCGGCCGATTTCCTCACCTTAGCAACCAGGGGCTATTGCTTTCATGAGAATTTTCATCGCACTCGCTTTACTCACGCTGCCCTTGTACGCCCAGCGCAAGCAGGGCAGCCCGTTAGATACGCTCCCGAAGAATATGGAAATTCTTACTCATTTCGGAGAAAGGGCTGATCTCTCGCCGGATAACACGCAAATCGCGTTTATGGATAAGAGTTTCGGAGATGCGTTCGTCATCGATCTCAAAAGCCGAATTATCCGCTGTCTTACTTGCAATGTGCCCGGCGCGGCGTTTCTACGTGTGATGCACTTCTCGAATGGCGATTATCTTCTGATTGGCCCGGAGAAGTTCACCGATATCCACACTAGCCGTACCAGGGACAATGAATTGTGGTACCTCAGCAAGAAGCCCGGGTCCAGGCCGATCCGGCTTGGCAACAAGATGAGTGAAGGGGCGGCTCTCTCCAAGAAAAGCATGAAGATTTCCTTTTCAGAGTTGCCGGGCCAGTTCCCGGACATGCCGAAGGGCTACTCCAGATTGGAAGTCGCCGACGTGGATCTGTCGACGGATACACCGAAGCTAATTAACAAGAAGACCGTTTACGAAAGTCACGACACGAATTGTGTGCTCGAGGCGCAGGACTTCTATGATAACGACACCAAGATGACCTTCACCTGCTACGAACCGAAAGGGCTGGCGTCGGCCATGGGAATCGATCTGAAGACTGGGCAAGTGACAAACTTCTCCAAAGCTCCCGGCACATACAACGAATGCGAGGGGATCTTTCCAGATGGCAAATACACCTGCGTCGAAGGAGACCGGCAAGTGGCTAAACTAGGCGGCGAGCATGGCTCACACAATATCGACTTATGGAAGCTGCGGCTGGATGGAACAGGCAAAGACTTCGTGCGCATGACCCATTTCAACGACTACGACGGATGGAAGGCTTCAAATCCGGTGGTGGCCACAGATGGAAAATTCATGGCTTTCCAGATTGCAAGCACCAAGGACGAAGCGGGCGTGGGGTACGGAATCGTTCTCTACCACTTTAAGCCATAGATTCACAAGCCGGAGGGCTGGAGGCTGCTTTCAGGCCTCCCCTTCGCATAATGCGCCTCGGCAGCTGGGATTCTTCGCTGGAATCTTAGAGAGACACTGTGAATCCGGAGAATCCCAGGTCTCAGAATCGAGACCCGTGGCAGCCAGCTTGGCTGTATGCTAACGAATTCACCGCGACAGGCCACTAATCTCCGTACAGATGAGTATTGGTTCCGTGTGCAGCTAAAAAGCTGGCATCCTAAGTGAATCCGAGTTGCGGAAGAAGAGGATACAGGAATGATTGAGCTGACGCGTCGAGAAGCACTTTCCGTGATGTGTGCGGCTGCAGGCGCGGCACTTGCGCCAAACCTGCTCGGAGCTGCCGAAGAACTCTCGAAAGCAACCGCAACGCCGTGGTATTCCACTTTACGACGGTGCGGTGCCGTGCAGTTCAATGAACGCGATCCACTTGAAATGGATATCGCCTGGTGGATCGAGTATTGGATCAGCTTGAAGGTCGAGGCCTTACGCTTGAATGCCGGCGGGATTATGGCGTTTTATCCGACCCACGTTCCATATCATCATCGAAGCCGCTTTTTGGGTAACCGCGATCTCTTCGGCGACTTCACCAAGGCTGCCAAGGCAAAAGGCATTCGCGTCATGGCGCGCCTCGACCCTAACCTAATATACGAGGACGCGTCGAAGGCCCATCCCGAATGGATCGCGCGTGATAAGAGCGGCGAACCGCTTAAGCCTATGAATGGCCTCTACGCCACTTGCATGTACTCGAGCTATTTCACCGAGCAGATACCGGCCATCATCAGCGAGATTGACGCGATGTATGACGTCGACGGTTTCTTCACCAACGGCTTTCCAGGTGCAGGCCGCCCAACACTATGTTACTGCGAGGCATGCGACGGTAAGGATTTCGATAGTACCAACACATTCGAACTGTCGCAGCGACATATGGCGCGAGTACTCGAGATCTGGCGGCTCTGGGACGAGATTGCGAAGAAGAAGAAGCCAGAAAGTTTATACGTTGGCAACCTGGGATCCGGAATCGGTGCTGTCACGAATCTTCACGATATGGCTTCGGTCGCAGCTTGGGTAAGTAACGACCACCAAGGACGAGCCGATGATGCTCCGATTTGGGACTGCGCTCAACAGGGGCGTGTTTCTCGATCTGTGATGAAAGGCCGCCCGATCACAATTGTCTGTGGCGCCTATTCGACGAATCGTCCACTCTGGAGGCACACCAGCAAATCGCCCTTGGAAATGAAGATGTGGATGGCCCAGGGGACTGCAAGCGGCATGGCGCCATTGCTGCACTGGCTTGGTGGGACCCCAAAGGACTTGCGCTGGATGGAGACTGGCAAAACCTTCTACAAATGGATCGCGCAGAACGAAGAGCATTTCTCCAATGAAGCATCTGTGGCCAACCTGGCGATTGTATGGTCGCAAAGCACGAACGCCTTCTACAAGGCACCAGGCGGAGGTGAAGCAACGGATTATCTTCAGGGAATGTATCAGGTGATGCTTGAAGGGAAATTCCTCTTCGATTTCGTTCACGAAGACGATCTGACACCTGAGACCCTCTCAAAATACAAAGGGCTTATCCTTTCCAATTGTGCTTCGTTGAGCGACCAACAATGCCAGCAGATACGTGAGTACGTCAGCCATGGCGGTTCTCTTTTAGCAACGTTCGAAACAGGTTTTTATGACGAGAAGGGAAAGCCTCGCGCGGATTCAGGATTAGCGGACCTCTTTGGGTTCAAAAAGAAGGCTGCCATGGTTGGGCCGGATGGCGGGAATGCGGTGTATATCAACATCGAACGCGATCATCCTATCTCCCAGGGTTTCGCGCACACAACTTTGCTGCCGCTTTCAGAGTATTACATCCCCTTGGGAGCTATTCCTAATCCAGTACTCACCGTACTCCCACCGTTTCCGGGGTTTCCGCCGGAGCTGGTTTATCCTACGGTACCGCGTACAGATCAGCCCGGAGCGGTGCTTACTGAACGAGGTACTAGCCGCCTTGTTTATCTCCCAGGTGATATCGACCGAAGTTACTGGCATTCGCAGAATCCGGATCTCTCGCGCATACTGATCAACGCAATCCGTTGGATATGCCCGGAGACTCCGCTTACGGTCACTGGGAACGGCTTGGTCGAAGTGATTGCGTGGAAGACGAAGCCTGGGTTCGCGGTGCACTTTCTTAATTACGCAAATCCCCAGACCCTTAGGGGCTCATACGCCGCAGCCTATCCACTGGGTCCGCAAAAGATGAAAATGACATTACCTGACGGCTCAAAGGTTTCGGAGGTTCATCTGTTAGCCGCGGATACACGACTTCCCTTCACCCACTCAGGCAATACCATTGAGTTCACCGTACCAGGGGTGCAGGACTACGAAATCGCGACGATTGTCTAGAGCTGTTTCAGATATGGATTTGTCCCTCCGGAGCGCCGCACGAGCATTGGACGAAAGCGCTGAAAAGGCGAATTCCATCAACATTTCGGACAATTACGCCGCCGGGGGCCCATTGGACGCATTCGCAGCTGCTAAATGCCCGATGTGGAATCCTTTGGGCCTTCGCCTTGAGACTCCAATTGCATTTCCCTTTGAACGCTTCCGGGAGCCTGGGGCACAGACCTCGTCGGCTTCGGCCTCTCGGGAACAAAGATAGGCGCCTCTGCCCTGAGCGCGCAGTTAACAGCCAGTAAGCTATCGTTGTTTGAAATGCGTTAACCGTTACAGGGCTCGACGCTCTCTGCTAAATTGGAAACCGGCTAAGCCCATCCTGACCCGACGTCTTATAGAGCGATCAGGAAGAAGAGTAAGAAAGTAGGGCCGCACACTCGGCGGACCTGAAGGCAGGGAGCGCCACTCTGGGAGGAAGTTGCCGGTCGAAAGTTCTTGGCCGAGAGAAGGGATCAATGCTTGGGTCGAAAAGATAAAGATCGGCGTCACGAGCTTCCGGGGCTAATGAACCATCATTGGCAGCGCGCATAGAGCTAACCGGACATGCCGTCCAATTGCGGGCTAATCAAATCAAGCCACGCAAGGTGCCTCCAATATCGAGACTCGCACCTGTGATGAACTTGGCCAACGGTGACGCAAGAAAAACAACTGCGTGCGCCACATCTTCCGGTTGTCCAATGCCGAGCGGCATGTATCGCTCCTCCAGAAACCGCTTCATTGCGGTGTCTTTGTCGACGCCGTAATCCGCGACAAGCTGGTCGAGAATGCCTCCGGGGCGTGTCCACATACGCGTCATGATGGGGCCGGGTAGGACAGCGTTCACGCGAACCCGGGGAACGTATTGTTTCGCGAGAGCCTTGGTCAGGTAGAGCAGCCCGGCCTTGCACACGCCATAATCCATCAGGGAAGGCTCAGGCTGCTTGGCGAGGTCAGAGTCGATATTGACCACCGAAGCAGCGCCGAGCTCCGCCATCTTAGGTAACAGTGCGCGGCAGGTGCGGATACAACCCATGAGGTTCACCTCAAAACTCTGATGCCATCGCTCGTCCGACAGCTCTTCGAAGACAGCCGAGTTCCCTACTCCAAGGTTGTTGATCAGGATATCGGGCGCTCTTCCGAAAGCCTCCAGCACGTACGAAGTGGCGCTTTGCGCGCCCTCCGGACTTGCCAGATCTGCCGCGATTACACCCACCCATCGATGGGCCTTCTCTTCAAGGGTGGCCTTGTCCTGGTCCGCCACAATGACTCTTGCGCCTTCTTGTGTGAGAAGATCGGCGATCGCTTCGCCAATCCCGTGAGCCCCTGCGTTTACAAACGCGAACTTCCCGTTGATGTGATAGTCCATGCGATTCTCTGGATGATGGTATACCGCTGCAAAGCGGAGTTCGGTTTATTGATGGGCAAACGGGTCGTTCTGCTCCGCGCTATTCCTGCGAGAGGCTGTGGATCAGATCGGTAAGGAGCCTCAAGCGTCCAAATTCGAATACCTGCCGGTTTTAGCGCGAGTGCAGACCTGCAAATCGCCACCGCCTGCTCGTACTGCTTGGAGCGAATTGCGGCCTCAATCGAGGAAACTGCCGGGGTGTTCTCTTGCCCAAAGGCGACGAGAGCAGTAAGTGCAAGAAGAAGCGCGATTCTCTCGCCGAACACAGAAATAGCCCAAATCGTCGTATGCGAGTGTACGGGTGGCATTTCTGCCCGACAAGAGTGCCAGAAGCAATATGCGCTAAAGTGGAATTCTCACTCCTCTATTTATGTCTCTCGTTGAGAGCTCTACTCCGGCGCATTCCCCGAAGAAGTTTGGGCTCCTGAACGCGATCTCGATCAACATGTCGGCGATGGTGGGTACCGGCCCATTCATCACGGTACCGGCGATTCTAGCGACAATGGGTGGACCGCAGTCCCTGATCTGCTGGGCACTAGGTGCTGTCATTGCAATCGCAGATGGCCTCGTGTTCGCGGAACTAGGGACATCCTTCCCTTCTTCCGGGGGCACCTACAATTACTTGCGCGCCTGCTTCGGCCCTGAGAGATGGGGGCGGTTGATGGCGTGGCTCTTTGTCTGGCAGTTTCTCTTCAGCGGAACCCTCGAGATTGCTACTGGCACGGTAGGTATGGCCGCCTACAGCACCTTTCTCTTCAGAGGGCTGGTTCTCCATCCGTGGGCGATCCGACTTCTGGCCGCGAGCTTCTCTCTTATATCGATGTTGCTTCTTTATCGAAAGATCCGCGACATTGCCCGCATTCTGTTTGTGCTATGGATCGGCATGTTGCTGACGAGTGCATGGGTGATTTTCGAGGGCATTCTGCACCTCCAATCTCGTCTGCTCTTCGACATCCCTACGGGAGCGTTCCACCCGAACGCAGCTTTTTGGCTTGGTATGGGGAATGGGACGATGCTCGTCATGTACAACTTTCTCGGCTACTACAACATTTGCCATCTCGCAGGCGAAGTTCGGCGGCCGGAAAGGGTGATTCCCTATTCGATCATTGGATCGATCATCCTGGTACTCCTGCTCGACGCCGGCATCTCAGTGGCTTTCACGGGCGTGCTGCCGTGGCGAGAGATGATCCAGCCTGGCACGCTTACCTACAACGCAGTCGGTTCTGTCTTCATGCATCGGGTGGCCGGACGTTGGGCATCTGGAGCGATCACCATTCTAATCCTGGTGACGGCTTTCGCCTCGACATATTCAATGATGTTGGGCTATTCGCGTATTCCTTATGCGGCCGCGCTCGATGGAAATTTCCTACACTATTTCGCGAAGACGCATTCCACGAAAGACTTTCCACATCGTGCGCTGTTGCTGGTGGGAGTTTTGTCCACGATTGCCAGCTTCTTCAATCTGGTCGAAATCATTACGACACTGCTCATGGCTCGCATTCTCATCATGTTCGTCGCCCAAATTATCGGACTGCTGCTCTTGCGAAGAACCAGACCAGATGTGCCCCGTCCCTTTCGCATGTGGCTCTATCCTTTACCCGCATTGTTTGCCATGGTTTTCTGGTTCTCTATCTTTTCAAGTCAGGCATTCGAGCCGGAGGGCTGGCGCTATGTGGTTGCGGTCCTGGCAGTATTCGCAACCGGAGCTGTCCTTTATTTGGTTGTCGCGAAACGTCAACACCATTGGCCGTTTCTGCTTCCAAAGGGGGAATTGGCACAGTCCGAGCAGGCTCATCCGTAGGCCGTCAGCAGAATGGAATCTAAGGCATTTTGCGTTGGTATTTCTATGGGCGTATCTAGGGCCTTAACACTATTAGGGCGAACTGGAATTACGAAATCTGCCAGGAGTCGTACCCACAAAGCGGCGAAACAACGTGATGAATTGACCTTGGCTCGTGAAGCCGCAGCGGTACGCCACCTCGGCGAAGGGCAAGCTCGTGTCCAAAAGCAATTGCTGCGCCCGCTCCACCCGCCGACGTGTGACATAAAGGTGTGGAGTAAAGCCAGTCGACTGCCGAAACAGAACAGCAAAATAGCGGGGACTCATTTTAGCTACTTTGGCGAGCGCACTTATGGAAAGCTCCCGATCCAGTGACTTCTCAATGTACTCACGGACGCGGCGCTCCCGTGCGGGTCCGAGCCCTCCGCGAAAGCTTGGGGACGATGTCTGTTGCGCATTGTAAGTGCGCAACAGATGTGTTGTGAGAATCGTCATCATTGAGCCTGCGAAGGCCTCGTGTAGAGCTTCCGCCTCGCATTCCCGAAGGACAGCTCGGCCAAGTTCCTCGATCAGGGGATCCCGCACGAGATGTGCCGACTGTAATTGCCATTCCGTCAAGCGGATTTGATCCGCGACTGTTCGCAGGAAGTCGATTCCGAGATAGATATGGATAAGGCTTGCGCGACGTTGCCACAGGGTTCTGTGTGGCTCGCCGGGTCGGATGATAGAGACCATGTTGCCGGTTAGCTCGCGGGAATTATCTGCCTTTCTGGTAGTCCGCCATGCTGCGTGGACGTGAGCCGGTTCCAGCCCGATTGTGATCTGCGCACATTCATGAGAGTGCTCCCGCCAGGCGCTCCGAGGCTGCTGCGCGGCGTAGATTGCATAGCCCTTCCCTTCGAACCAGTAATGGTGCGCGGGCAGTGGGTCTTCGGCCCCAACGAGAATGATTCGGCTCTCATTTCCCATGGCTATGCATTCCTTTGAGAAGCGATTCTGAACCGCTTTGTTCCTGAAGATTCCGGAATCTACCGGAAGAAGCGCGAATACAGCCGATTCATGCTTTGGAGACACTAGAAGAGTCTTTTGAAGGCACTGAATCTGCATCTGTTCTTCAACATTATCGTTAAGGAGATATGACCATGTATACGGCTTCCGGAGCCGCTCCGATTTCCCGCGCCGACCTGGAACAGGAAGTGCAAATCTTTGAGTACAGCCAGGCCGCGAATCCAATCGATTCTGGTTCCACGCCACGGATTCCAGCCAGGGAATTCGGAGCTGAGCTGTACGAGTTCGGGCCCAGCCGAGTGATTCCGCTTGACCTGAGCAAGGAGTTGCGCTGCCCATATCCAGCAACGGGGGCGAGCCTCTTAGCAAGTTTTCTCCGGATCAATGCCGGCGACGAACTCAAGACCGCCGCGAATGCAACCAGCGAGTTCTACTTTGTGATTCGCGGCCGCGGCCGCACCGAGACCGAAGCCGGATCAATCGAATGGAAGGCTGGTGATTTTTTGGTCCTCCCCGGAATAGAATCCATTCATTTTGCCGACGAAGATGCAGTTCTCTATTCCGTCAACGACTCGCCGCTACTGGGCTATCTCGGTGTGCGGAGAGATAGAGCGCGTTTTCGCCCCACCCTGTACACCCGCGAAGCTGTGATGCGCGAACTCGAAGCGGCAAAGAACGACCCGCAAGCCTCGACACGCAGCCGCATCAGTGTTCTGCTCGCCAATACGAACTTCGAACAGACAATGACCATTACCCATGTTCTCTGGACGATGTTCGGGATTATTTCTCCTGGAACGCGGCAGCTTCCGCATCGGCATCAGTCTGTGGCTTTGGACTATGTCGTCGATGCCAAGCCGGGCGTCTACACGCTGCTGAGCACGGAACTGAACGCAGACGGCACCCTCAAGGACCCGGCGCGCGTGGATTGGAAATCTGGCTCCGCATTTGTGACGCCGCCAGGATACTGGCACGAGCATCGCAATGAGTCGGGTTCAGACGCCTACATCATGCCTATCCAAGACGCGGGCCTCCATACGTACCTGCGGACCCTCGATATTCAGTTCTATCTGGAGGATTAGCCGGGAGCGGCTGGATGCGGGTCTTCCCGTGAAGCTGGTCATCGAGATTCTTAACCGGCGTTCGCGTGGTGGCGGCTCCGGCTGTAAGATGCACCAAAGTCCAATCTGCACATCGGCATTATTCCCTGCCCGCCGGAGAACGGCATTCCTAAGCTTTTACCCGGTTTCTTGCTCCAGCATGAAGTCCGCATGGGGCCACCGACTTTCGCTCTCCGGCAGCCTTCCGGTACCCTGATCTTGTACCTCGGTGCTGGGGGATGAAGGCGCGTTCTCGTTTCTGTGCAATAATGCGGCCGCCATTCCTGTCCGGTCAGGGATATGAGCGCATAAGCACCTGGCTGGGAGCTGTGCCTTCAAGGAGCGATCAATGAGCCTGGCAACGACCCCGGAAATCGCCCCTCGTTCATGGGCAAACCGTCGCGAAGGAAAGCGACGCAAACTTGCTCAGATCGAGCCGTGGATGAACGGCAAGATCCTCCCCGGCAGGTACATCATCGAAGCTCTCGAACGGCTGCTTGCGCCAGGGGATAAGGTCGTGATTGAGAGTGCCCAGAAAGCCGCGGACTTTCTCTCGCGATCGCTTGCCAAAGCCAATCCTAAAATACTTCATGACCTCCACATCATCATCGCAGCGATCTCTCGTCCGGATCATCTCGCCATCTTTGAACAAGGGATTGCGCGAAGAGTCGATTTCAGCTTCGCAGGACCGCAAAGTCTGCGTGTGGCGCAGATGGTGGAAGACGGCCAGATGGAGATAGGCTCGTTCCACACGTATGTCGAGCTCTCTGCCCGGATGTTTGTCGATCTTATTCCAAACGCAGTGTTGGTCTGCGCCCAGATGGCAGACCGCGAGGGCAACCTCTATACCGGAGCGAATACGGAAGAAACACCGGCCATCATCGAGGCAGCGGCTTTTCGCGATGGGCTGGTGATCGTACAGGTGAACCAGCTCGTCGATACGCTGCCCCGCGTCGACATCCCAGCGGGTTGGGTCGACGTCATTGTTGAGGCGGACCGTCCATTCGCAATGGAGCCAATCCAGACACGCGATCCAGGCGAGATCAAAGAGCTGCAGGTCCTGACAGCGATGATGGTGATCCGGGGTATCTACGAGCGTCATCAAGTGATCTCATTGAATCACGGAGTCGGCTTCGACACGGCTGCAGTGGAGTTGCTGCTACCTACGTACGGGACCCAACTTGGGCTGAGGGGGAAGATCTGCCGGAACTGGGTTCTCAACCCGCAGCCGACTCTTATTCCCGCGATCGAGAGCGGGTGGGTCGAGAGCGTACACAGCTTCGGCAATGAGGCCGGGATGGAGCAATACATCGCGGCACGACCGGATATCTTCTTCACCGGGCGCGATGGAAGCTTGCGCTCCAATCGCGTGTTCTGCCAGTTGGCAGGTTTGTATGCGATGGATCTCTTCATCGGGTCAACTCTCCAGATGGACGGGGACGCGAACTCGTCAACCGTGACGCGCGGCCGGATCGCGGGGTTCGGCGGGGCTCCGAACCTGGGCAGCGATGCATCAGGGCGACGTCACAGCACGCCTGCGTGGCTCTCCCTCATTACCAGCGACAGCCCAACCGTTCGCGGCCGCAAACTAGTAGTGCAAGTGGTCCAGACCTTCAAGGCCGGTGGAGTACCTACCTTTGTCGAGTCGCTCGACGCAGTTGAGGTCGGGAAGGCAGCAAACCTTCCCATTGCGCCGGTGATGATCTATGGCGATGAGATCAGCCACCTGGTGACCGAAGAGGGTATTGCATATCTTTACAAGGCTGAAGGAATCGAAGAACGTCGCGCTGCGGTTTCAGCAGTTGCAGGTGTAACCTCCGTCGGCCTGAAGGCAACTGCCAAGCGAACAGCTGAACTTCGTTGCAAGGGTTTGGTTGCGTTCCCGGAGGATTTGGGCGTGAGACCATCCGAGGCGACTCGCTCTTTGCTCTCCGCACGCAGCATGAAGGATCTGGTGACGTGGTCCGGCGGACTCTATCAACCTCCCGCGCGGTTCCGGAGTTGGTAGCATGTTTTCGTCTTCATCGGCAATCGAGCTCAAACAGCAACCTCCGACAAACCAGGGAGAGCAGAGATCATGGAGAAACTAAGTTTCGAGTATCCAGCATCAGCGAAAGCATCGCGCAAGGCCCATGTCGGTGTGGTCGGTTCCGGAGACCTGGAGATTCTTTTGGAGCCGTCCGACGACGCGAAGGCTCACGTGACGGTACTGACCAGTGTCACGGGATTTCAAAGCACCTGGAAAGCTGTATTGGACCGCTTCTTCGAGCGCTATCAAGGAGCCGCAAGGATCGACATTCATGACTTCGGCGCAACCCCTGGCACGGTGACAATGCGCTTGCAACAAGTGGTCGAGGGAAACAAGTGATCGCACCGGAACTTACAGAGGAAGTCCTTGCGTTGACGAAGCGGCGCAGCTATATAGAACTGGGCGCACGCGACCGCGCACTGGCATTGCTCGATCCCGGGACTTTCCGCGAGTTGCTGGGTCCATTCGATCGAGTGGAGTCGCCCTGGTTGCCGATGCAGGGCATCGTCCCGCAATCCGACGACGGTTGCGTGGTTGCCAAAGGAAAGGTTGATGGCCAACCCGCGGTTGTGATCGCTTTGGAGGGCAAATTTCAGGGCGGCAGCATCGGCGAAGTGTGCGGGATGAAAATCGCTACTGCTCTCGCCCTAGCGCGCGAGGATAACGAAAGAGGAAAGCCGACACGAGCAGTGCTGTCGATCGAGAGCGGCGGCGTTCGCCTGCAGGAAGCAAATCTTGGTGAACTTGTGTTGGCTGAGATCTACGCGGAGATGGTTGCCCTGCGCAAACATACACCCATCATCGCCCTGATTGCGGGCATGACGGGCTGCTTCGGCGGGATGTCGCTTGCCGCCGGATTGGCGAGTTACGTCGTGATGACACCCGAAGCGCGGCTAAGCATGAATGGTCCTGAGGTCATTGAACAGGAGGCTGGCGTCGATGAAATAGACTCTCGAGACAAGCCTTTCATCTGGAGCTATTGTGGCGGGCGACAGCGATACGGTACCCGGCTCGCTGATGTCCTGGTGGAGGATGACGCTGAAGTGATCGCTGCTTCGGTTCGGGATCTTTTCCGGCGTGGACTGCCTGCCGAAGTTCGCAGTTCTCAACATGAGCTCTTTCTCGATCGCTTGGGCGCGCTCGACCCGAACAAACAATGGACGGCGAACGAGCTTCGTGACGTATGGAAGGACGTTTCTCATGACTGAGCGTGAAGCAAGCACCGGCCGTAGGTGGTTTGAAGCTCTCTCTGGCACAAATGGAGAGCGCTCCGGTACGCCAGGCTCCCTGCTAATAGCCGATGCCACGCTCGGGGATGAAAGAGTCACATATATTGCGGTAGCACCAGACCCTGATGCGCGGTTCATGCGCGCACGCCATGCAGAACTCGGCCTGGAGGAGGGCTGGTTCGGCGCGAAATATCTGACCGACCTGATCAAAGCCGACAGGAACGGCATAAAACGTCCAATCATCACAGTGGTGGACTCGAAGTCCCAGGCATATGGCCGACGCGAAGAACTGGCGGGAATTTATCTGGCCGCCGCAGCGCTCATTGCAGCCTTTGCAGAGGCCCGTCTGGAGGGTCACCCTGTAATCGCCCTGATCGTCGGCCGAGCGGTGTCCGGGTCCTTTCTCGAGCTGTGTGGGCAAGCGAACGAGATCATCGCGTTCAACAGTCCTGACGTCATCGTACATGCGATGTATAAGGAAGCAGCGGCGCGTATCACGCGCCGCAGTGTTGCGGAACTCGATAAGTTAGGTGAAAAGATCGTGCCCTTGGCCTACGACATAGGCTCCTTTGCCAAACTCGGAGCGTTGTATAAGCTGCTCGATGTCGCCAATCCCAGCGAGCCGGCGGACGCAACAGTGCAGCAGGTGAAAACTGTGCTGCTTGAGGCGATCGCTAGTGCTCGCTCTGGGCCCCGCGATCTGAGCAGACGTCTGCAATCAGAAGGCGCGCAAAACCTCCGCCAGGCATCGCTGATCGTCCGCGAGAAGATGGCACAGCAATGGGCTGAGTCCTAAGAATGTTAGCTACCAATTTTTTGGTCCTGCTCTAGTTTGTGCCAACGAATGTTTTCAGGAGTTTCGCGATGCAATTCTCGGTCTTGGAACCGCGCTTTGAGCGGGCCGTCGAGGACAGAGACGCAAACAGGCTGGCAGTTTTAGCCGTGGATGCGCTCAGGGCGGAAGCTGAATTGACGCCCAAACCTGGATTGGTCGACCGGCGTGGCCCTGGAGCGCATGCCGATATGTCGCTCGATCTCATGCTCCGCTCCGCCAGCACGCTGCGACCGTTCTTTCGGGAGATGGCAGAGATTTCGCAAGGACGTAAGCCAAGCCAGCAGCTTCGGGAAGAACTCGCACAGATCGGCAGAAGAGCGGAGAGAGCGATGCTGGTATCCACTGGCGGCGTTAACACGCATAAAGGAGGGATCTGGTTGTTGGGTTTGTTAACGGCCTCAGCAAGCCTCCTCCGTGCCCAGACGCGATCCTCCGCTCACGTGGCGGAGACGGCAAGGATAATCGCCCGCTTTGAAGATCGAAGGTCCTTAGCAATTCTTACTCACGGAGATCTTGTTCGACGGCGATACGGAGCGACAGGTGCCCGCGGCGAGGCTCAGAAGGGATTTCCGCATATTCTCTCCGCCGGGTTACCTAGGTTGCGATCGCAACGAGCAGCAGAAGCAATTGAGGAACATGCCCGGCTTGATGCACTGCTGCTTATCATGACTACCCTCGAAGATACGTGCCTTCTCTATCGAGGCGGTAAGAACGGCTTGCTCGCGGCTCAGCGCGGTGCCGCTGCTGTCCTCGAAGCGGGAGGTTCTGCGACGAGCGGCGGCATGAAGAAGCTCCTTGCGCTTGACACACGGTTGGTTAGGCTGCGCCTTTCGCCCGGTGGGAGTGCCGATCTAATGGCGGCAACTCTCTTTGTCGATGCAATTGAGCAGGGTGCGTCTCGAATTCAGACGCGAACGTCAGCCTCCAGTCCGCGTATCAGTTCAGTCAACGAGGCGTGAGCGTGGATCCAGCGACGATTCGCGGCATTCGCACGCAAGACCTGCTCGAGTTAAGAAGCCCCGTTGTTACGCGAGAGGAAGAGAAGGAGTTCACGACGCCGGAGTGGGCCGAGAGCGCTCTGCGCGCGATTCCCTTCGTTGTGGTGCGGCGCGGATACCCTTCTACTCGCCATATTCCTGTCGGCGTACGCGGACCGGAGCGCCATCATCGTTGGGCTGCTCTTACGTCTCCGGAGAATGTCAAGAGAATCTTGACGCCGGCAAGCATCCTTCAAGAATGGCGCGACAAGGACCTTCCCCGGAACCTCCATGCTTTCCGCGCGCTTCGCGCACTACTTGAGAGATGGCAGCGGATCGAGCACCAATGGGGACCGAGCGGAAGCGTTGGATTCGAACTCGCAACTGGAGTGGTTACGTCGACTGAGGCCAGCGATCTCGATCTTGTGATTCTTGCGTCCAACCCAATGCCTGTGGATGCCTCGCGGTTTCTCCTCTTATCGACATCGGACCTGCCGGCTCGGGTCGACATACTGATCGAAACACCCCAATGCGGCTTTGCTCTCCGCGAGTACGTCGATGCACACGGCGCGCCAATTCTGCTGCGAACTCCATCCGGCCCACGCTTAGGCTCTGATCCCTGGGATACCAATCTCTCGACACGCAACGGAGACGTCGCTCTGAGCCAGTTCGCGACAGATATCCTGCGCCAGGCCAACCAGGAATGAGCATCGCCTTCCTCCTTCCAGGCCAGGGATCGCAATATCCAGAGATGCTCGACAAACTGCCTGAACATCCCGCGGTCCGTGAAACTCTCGCACAAGCTGCGGCTGTACTTGGGGAGGATCCGCGACTACTCGACTCGGAGCAGGCCCTGCAATCTACAGTGAATGTTCAACTCGGTCTGCTGATCGCAGGGGTTTCCGTGGCGCAAGCCTTACAAGCCGGAGGGCTCTCCCCTGCAGCAGTTGCGGGGCTCTCTGTTGGCGCGTACGCGGCGGCAGTAATATGCGGAACGCTCCAGTTCAAGGATGCTATCGAATTGGTCCGACTGCGAGCGCAGCTCATGGAGAGCCAGTTCGCAGAAGGCTATGGCCTCTCAGCCATTGTTGGGTTGACTGAGCAGCAGGTTTCACGAATTGTGGCGCGAGTCCACAGTGAGAACGCTCCGGTGTTCGTGAGCAATATCAATGCTCATCGCCAGATAGTAATTGCAGGTGCAAACGCTGCGATGGAGGATGTTCTCAAGGAGGCCAATCAACAGGGAGCAACAAAAGCCGAGCGCCTCCGTGTCTCCGTGCCATCTCATTGTCCTCTGCTCCTGCCGGTGGCCACACGTCTCGAGGTGGAATTTCAAAAGTTAGACCTGAACGACGCGTCCATCCCCTACATTAGCAACGTGCGCGCACGACCATTGCGAAAAGCCAACGCAATTGCAACAGATCTGGCCACCAATGTGGCGCATGGTGTGCGTTGGTCAGATACCACAGATGTTCTCGCTGAACTTGGCTGCGATCTCTTTCTTGAAATGAACCCTGGTCATGTCCTTACCAGTTTGGCCGCTGAGGCGCTGCCTCAGATCAGAAGTATTGCAGTGGAAGCAGTTACCCTTGCTTATTTGAAGCGAATTGCTGCGAACTGTTCGGCCTGATGAAGGCAGGCGCGATGGCCACTGAAATTTCGGCGCCCCGCCTTCCACAGAAACGCCCTTTTGCGATCGGCTAACTTAGACCCGTGCTTTCGGTTTGGCTCACACCATTCCTTTTTGTTAGACAAAGAAAAGGCGGGACCGAAGTCCCGCCGGGGGTGAGGAGGCCAGCTCAAAAGGTCAACCGAGCGCCCACCTGAATCAGGCGGGGACTGGCGGCGGACGTGATATGGCCGTTAAT
>DASYBJ010000355.1:0-4447 GCA_036500845.1 Acidobacteriaceae bacterium | reverse complement strand
CCCTGCGGTCCACTCTCGGCATAAACGAATGTGTGCCCGTTGCGAACGACCTGGTCGATCCATAGCTTGAGCACTGAAGGGATGGAGAAGTTATGCATCGCAACGCCAAATACATACTCATCCGCTCGCTCCAACTCTGCGATGAGTTCGTCCGAAAGGGCCAACGTCGCCTTCTGCTCCGGCGTGCGGGAGGCCTCCGGGGTAAAGGAGGAGTAGATCCATGCTGTATCGACTGGCGTCGGGGTGCTTGCCGCCAGGTCCCGGTAGATTACAGTGCCATCCGGATGGGCGTTTTTCCAGGTTTTGACGAACTCGCGAGTCAATTCGCGGCTAATTGAGCTTTCCAGCGGACTGGAATCAAGGTGCAGTAGAGTGGGCATGCTTAATCTCCTTAGGCGACAGTAGATGCTTAGACAACTGTCGTCGTTCAGTATAGACGACAGATGTCGCTTTAGAGATTCTTTTTTGTCTTTGTTACGCTCTAATAAGAAGAGTCCATGCCGATTTCCGACTGTGAAGTACGCGATCCGCGCATCCGGCGCACCAGGCAGCTCCTTCAGGGCGCCTTGCATACCCTCATGCAAAATAAGACCTTCGACGAGATCTCTGTACAGGACATCACGGAAACGGCCACCGTCAATCGAGCCACTTTCTACGACCACTACACAGACAAATTCGCTCTTTTCGACGCCATGGTCGCCGGCGGTTTCCACAAGCTCCTTCATGAACGCGATATCCGTTATGACGGAACCTGTCCTACCGCGGCTAGAGCCATCATTCTCGCCGTCTGCGATTACCTGACACAGGCTCATACCAGCAGTACCGCATGTCAGCGTCAAAATGCCTTTGAACCGCTGGCCGAAGCCGCCGTCACTGCAGCGATCCGCGGGGTTCTGATGGAAGGCATGCCCAAGCTGGCGTCGCCGGTGATCGCGGCCACGGCTGGTTTCATCCCTGAGTTCCCGCCCGTGATGATCGCTACCACTGCGAGCTGGGCCATTTACGGTGCGGTCAAGGAGTGGTTTAACACTCCCAACCGCCCTTCGGCCGAAGAGATTGTGCCGGTGATTCTGCGACTGGTGCTCCCGATCCTCCAGAGCGCAAATGCAGTCGATTCCCCGAACTCAACAGCTGTTGCGCAGAACCCTGTAACAGGTGTTGAGTTCAGATCGTAGATCCCTCTCGATGAAGGAAATGAAATCGCGTTCCATGCGAGGCCGATTTCCGCTCCCTATGGAAACGCCAATTCGAGCCTTGGGGCGTTAAAGTTAGCGATTTCGACGTGCGGTGTGGGTGGCCGCTATACAGATGAACGCTCTGGCCATCCGGCTAGGGCGTTTTCACAAGTGGTGTAGTCCAGGAATTGGAGTCCGAACGCGGCTTTTCATCAAGAAAAGCTGCACATAACCAACTCTGGCCAGATCACAGTAATTGTGAAAACCCAATAAAAGAGCGTCCGAAGAAAAATAGAAGCGGCGGGAGCATCGTGTACGATCGCAAACGAGCTAAGCGACATCGCACAGCGATACCGCTTGCGCGAGACCCACACGGGGATCGCGTACCGGGATAAACTCCTGTCCGACATAACCTGTATAACCGACTTCTAACAACGTCCGCATCACCGCGGGGTAATTGATTTCCTGGGTATCGTCAAGCTCACCACGCCCAGGGTTGCCCGCCGTGTGCACATGACCGATGATGTCGCGATACTGTCGCAGACGCCGGATCACATCCCCATTCATGATCTCGACGTGATAAACGTCAAACAAAAGTTTTACGTGGGTAGACTTGACCTGCTTGACTATGTCCGCGCAGTAGTCCAGGTCGTCACCTTGATAACCTGGATGGCCCTTCATCGGATGCGAGTGGTCGCGTGTATTGAGTTGCTCCAGGCAGACAGTGATTTTTTTCTTTACGGCATACCTTCCCAATTCCGAAAGGGCCTTCACTGAGTTGGCTGCGCCTTCCGCAAGCGGGATTTCCCCACTTTTTGAATCTTCTGAATCGCGCCACTTATAGCCAGTAAATGCAATCACGTTTGGAATGCCAAAATCGGCAGCCTGGTCAATCGCGTGTTTCGTGCGCGCGATTACCTCTTCGTGATACCGCGGGTTGTTCACGCCCTTTTGGAACGGTGGGTCAGGCATGCCGTTCCCCGCCAGCGCGCTTTGTAAGCCGTGCTTGCGCACCGCGGTCCATAGCTCCGGTGGAACCAGCTCCACGCTCTGGCAGCCCAACGCTTTGCCCGTTGCACAGATCCGATCGATGTCCCACTTCCAGGCTGTTCCATTCAGGCACCAGAATGCGAGTGATTGCTTGATACGACCATTCTTGACCGCAGGTTGCATGGTGAATGCACTCTGCTCTTCAGCCAAAGGTCCACGGGGACTCATGAGGGGATTCTCCCCGTCTAAATTCACCTGTTCGCTTATATCCACCACGATTGCATCTCCTGCTAACGCCAGGACTCACGCTCTGAGCGAAGTTCCGCCTGCTCTTCAGAATACAAAGCGCAACAAGCCCTGTACACAACGCGGAAGCGGGCGGAGATCACTTGTTTGGTGCAAGGGAGAGATGCATGCAACTCTGCGAAATTGCCTATTCAATCAATGCTTAGCGGCTTCGGGCCGGTATTGTAGCTAGTGCTTCCACTGCTCTTGCTGATTCTTACGTTGTTTTGCCCGTCAAAGGTTGGTCTTTCACCACGAGAGATGTGATGCGCACTACTGTCATTTTCTGCATAGCTCTGCTGCTCACTTCGTTTTCGGACGCCAGCGCCTCATCGAACATCGGCTACGTTTACGGTTGCATCACTCCGGCGGCAAACGGACGCTCTTATTGGTGCGCAACAGGGTAGCGATTCAGCTGCATGGACGTTTAGCGTGGAAGACAATCGCATGCACTGGGCTCAGGGTGGCGCGGAGATCTTCGGCCAACCCTTCCCGGAGATCTCGACGGTTGGTTTACTTCTCCACTTCATGCTGGAAGAGGACCGCGCCCGGTTTGTAGGCACCTTCGAGCGTGCGATTCGCAACTGCAAAGCGTTCTGCGTCGAGTTTCCTGTGAAATGGTCGAACGGTGACCCCTTCGAACATGTGCTTGCCGGCAAGTACTACTCTCTGGCGCCCGCGGGCAAGCTTGTATCAGCCAGCAAGCCTTACTGCGCTCTTCACCACTGTTTCCTTGAAAGGCACAATTTGAAGCTGCTTCCCGCTTCCCGTGACCGCCTTGTTGGCGAGATACCGGGTTCGCATTGCATTCGCCCGAGCAAGCGCTTGTGCGAGCTTCTTCTTCTCTATCTCATCGAGGCGCTTCAGCAAAGGGCGGTCCTCGTTGGGATTCAGCACTTGATTTGCGATCCTGCACAGTTCCTGCCAATCGTGCCAATCGCCAATTTGATCCTTCACCTCGCCCAAAGCTTCCACAAGTTGTGTATCCGGATTATCTGCCAATTGCAGGATGTAACGGAGTTCCTTCACCTTCAGACGAAATGGATGGATATTCTGGGCGGTGAGCTTCGGCCATTGGTTCAGCTCCGCGATGAGATTCAGCGTCACCGCGACCGCGTCAACGGGCGGCCTGCCGGTGATGCATCCGGGCCGGCCGCCGCGCTTCTTTGCACGAAGCCTGTTTTCAACCATCTTGGAGTACTGCTTCAATGTGCGGCGTGCACTCTTCCGCTGTTGAGCGACGGTATCAACCAGTTTCCGGGCGCTGTCCATTCGGATGCCGCCGAGATGCTCCACTAGACGGACCACGGAATCATCCCCACGGCCGTTTGAGAGGGTCATCGAGTTGGATACCAGAACATCCATATCACGTACGTCGCCCGCCGCCTTGCGAACTGGTGTGACCGCCTTCAGCAAACGTCGTGCCTTGTCGGCCTGGTCGGGAGTCAGCGCGGCAACAATCGCTTCTATCCTGCGAGTTTGAGTACGCAAGTTGTGGACGTCATCCGGTGGAGGATCTTTCGGGAGATTCTTGAGTGATTTGCGCAGCTTACGAAACGGCTTCTGCACGTTGGTGATTTCTATTGCCATGGTTTTGACCATCCCTTCTGCATTTGGGCCGGCTCTTGATCGGCAGGCACGCCCTGGAGGATCAAGGAAAGGACAGCTCTGCGTATCGAAATCCCCACTTGGGGAATCCGCCGCGACGCCAGATACCCCGCCACACAAACGGTATCGACGGAAAACCGAACCATACCGGCCCAACAGATCGTAGCCGACGGATTAGAGAGGTGCAGACTCTGATCTTCTAAAGCGAGGCGGCACAGCTATAATGCCGGAGCTTTTGAGGATCTCCACGGAGCCCAGCTTGCCCCGCTGAGCAGTGTGATCGAAAAACCAAGTCTCTGGTGTTTCACCGGTGACTTGGACGCGCGGCGAACGCGGCAAAAGTAGGACTACACCGGCTCCTACATTCGAGCCGCGGCGTATCCAAACAA
>DASYBJ010000354.1:0-4849 GCA_036500845.1 Acidobacteriaceae bacterium | reverse complement strand
TCATGACCCAGGTTGAAGCGGACGGGAGCTGGGCTCTGCTCGGCCGCGTCGACGGCAAACCGGTCCGGACGGTCAAAGCCCGGGCTCTGCTGCGCGCGATCGCGGAGCAGACCTGGCGCTGCGGCGATCCCGGCATGCAGTTCGATACGACCATCAATGCGTGGCATACCTGCCCGCAGTCGGGGCGTATCAACGCGTCGAATCCATGCTCGGAGTACATGTTCCTCGATGACTCCGCCTGCAATCTTGCGTCGCTCAACCTGCTGCGCTTCCTGGATTGCGATGGCTTCAACGTGGCGCTGTTCCAGCACGCGGTCCGGCTGCTCATCATTGTGCAGGACATCCTGGTCGACATGGCCGGCTATCCGACCGAGAGTATCGCTATCCACTCCCATGACTATCGTCCTGTGGGGCTGGGCTATGCGAACCTTGGCGCGCTGCTGATGAGCCTGGGACTGGCCTACGACTCAGACGAAGGACGCGACACAGCTGCCGCGATCACCTCGCTGATGGGCGGCACGGCGTATCGGACTTCCGCAGAACTCGCAGCGAAGGCGCAGGACCTCGTAGCAGCAGAGCCCGCATTGCGTGACGTGCGAGACGGCTGCTTTCCTGGCTACGGGAAGAACGCCGAGGCGTTCCTTTCGGTCATTGCAAAGCACCGGACAGGCGCAGAGCAGATGGTGGCAACCGCGGTCACGGTTCAGCCGGATTTGCGTGCGGCAGCGGAAGAGTGCTGGCTTGATGCGGAAAGCCAGGGCAAGCTCTATGGCTTCCGCAATGCGCAGGTCACGGTGCTCGCACCCACGGGCACGATCGGCTTCATGATGGACTGCGATACCACCGGCATCGAACCGATGCTGGGCGTCGTCGTCTTCAAGAAGATGGTGGGCGGCGGCTACCTCACTCTGATTAATCAGGCAGTACCCAGCGCGATGGTCCGGCTCGGTTATTCGCAAGAGGAGATCGAGGCGATCCAACAATACGTCGCAGCGAACAGCACGATTGAAGGCGCGCCGGGACTCCGCGGGGAGCACCTTGCGGTCTTCGACTGCGCGTTCCGTCCATCGAAAGGCAGCCGCTCGATCCACTGGAGCGGCCACGTCGACATGATGGCGGCCGTGCAGCCGTTTCTGTCGGGCGCAATCTCGAAGACGGTCAACCTGCCGTCCGAAGCCACGGTCGCCGACATCGAAGAAGCGTACTTGTCCGCGTGGCGCAAGGGACTGAAGGCAGTCGCAATCTATCGCGACGGCTCGAAAACCTCGCAGCCGGTCAGCGTCTCCGCGCCGGCAGCAAGCACAGGTACGGAACCGGAAGACCTCTCCGGCCCTCCGGCAGCCAACCGTCATCGTCTGCAGGATGAGCGGTCCGCCATCACCCACCACTTCTCCATCGCCGGACATGAAGGCTATCTGACCGTCGGGCTGTATCCCAACGGCAAGCCGGGCGAGATCTTCATCCGCATGGCCAAGGCAGGATCGACCATCGCGGGACTAATGGAGTCCTTTGGCACCGTGGTCTCGGTGGCGCTGCAGCATGGCGTGCCGCTCCAGGTGCTGGTCGGCAAGCTCTCGCATACCCGGTTCGAGCCCTCGGGCTGGACGGGCAACGAGCAGCTGGGCTATGCCAAGTCCATAATGGATTACCTCTTCCGCTGGCTCGAGCTGCGGTTCCTGTCCGGAACGCAGCTGCCGCTTTTTGTCACAATGGCGGCGACCAGCGCGAATGCCGGCGAGGCGCCAAACCAGACGCCTCGTACCGGCTTCTCGGCGCTCCTCGAGGATGCGTATGAGGTGGGAGACGCGCCGCTCTGCTCGACCTGCGGCGCTTTGATGGTCAGAAACGGCAGCTGCTACAAATGTGTCAACTGCGGTGGAACCAGCGGTTGCTCTTAGAAGAAGGCGGGAACATTCTGATCTGTTGTGTGCTGGTTAAGATTGCGGAGAGCTACAACTAGCCCGGTTAGGTATTCTGAGGTGTTGAGTGAATCTGAATATCCCAACAACGGTGGCGTTAGACGAGTTTGAGAAGCGGTATCCAAGAGAATGGGCCGTTCTTTACCCGCGAATCTATGAGCAAACCGGGACGTATCACTCACCGCGCGAACTTGCGGCGGACCTGCTAATAGCCTTCCTGGCTGGGGAGCAAGCTAGAAGCGGCAAGTATGTGTTGGGAATGCCTGACCAACATGCACTGATTGGTGCTTCAATTATGGCATCACTCAAAATGCCCACGTTCTTCGTGTCGCGTAGCCTTCTCGATGCGGTTGCGCAAACCCAGCCTCCGCAAGCAATCGAATGGAGGGAGATGCACCTGCCATTTGAAGCAGCTGCTTTCATGTTTCCCCGTGGGACGCTGAAGCACTCGAGCGAAGGCGAGCTTAGCTGCTTGTGGTATGCACGCGTTCGCGGAGGGCAAATCTACAACCACCCGTTTTCGCACGGCCTAACGTTTGAGGTAGGGGAGGACATGTTGTATTTCCGCGGCTCTTTGGACAAATCACTGGCGTCATTGATGCACGGTTATTCGGCCAGTGCTCATCCGGCGATTTCCGCCGTTGATTTAAGCGAGGACGACGGTACGTTCTATGGGCAGAGCACCCAGCCTCTCAACCCGAGCGATCAATCGGTACTCCACTCGGCGATAAGTCTGGTCTTGGGAGTGTTGTTGGTGATGCTGGAGCGTCCACAACTGGTGACGCAGGGCTCCTTTACGGGAAAGCGCTCCAAGAAAGGCTCTGAGTTTTGGACGCCACACATCATTGGTGGTGACTACCGTGCCACAACAGGAACCTCACCAAGCGGCCAGGGAAGCAGCCCACGGTTGCACTGGCGCCGCGGGCATTGGCGGCAACAGCCCTACGGTCCCGGGCACCAGCTACGGAAGCATGTTTGGATTGAGCCGATGCTTGTGGCCGCGGGAAGTACTAACGGCGCATCGCACGAGGAGGCCTGAATGCCTGAACCTTTCACATTTGATCCCAACTACTGGGGCGAAGGGGACTATACCGGTCCTGTTGCCTGGAGGATGCTGACGTAGCAGAACCTATCGGAGGCGATCCCATGAGACCTCGATGGAAAATTGTGGTCCACTGCGACAGCGAAGACCAGCGGTCGCTGCTGGGCTTTGTGATATCCACACGCCTGCACGCCCAGACAATCGATTGCAACAACACCGTAGAGATTTTGCGGATTATCGCGGATCCAACGGAGGTGCGTTGTTTACTCCTTGTTCACACGGAGACTGGTTCAGTGCTGGAGATGGCAGCACGGATCAAGAAGATCACGGATACAAACCCAAATGTACCAATTGTGCTGCTCGATCCAATGAACACCTGTCCGGCGGGAAGCGCAACCGTGGTATTGCGAGGCGCGCTGAATGTCCCTGAGTTGCTTGAAAGCATCGGTCGGGTTGGAGTGAGAAAGCGGGGACCGAAACCTGCTGCACTTGTCATGGCGAAGGCTGCATGAAAACAGGGGCTGGCACGGGCAAGTGTGAGGTAAAATGGCCTTATGCCGACGCTCCTTCGGATAGACGCTGAGACGCTGCCGCGTGTGCTGGTACTCAACCCGCCGGTCACCGACGCGGAGTTTGAAGCGCTGTGCCGCGATAACGACAATGTGCAGTTCGAACGCACGAAGGACGGAGCGATACGCATGAACCCGCTGGCTGGTGGTTGGACGAGCCGTGGCAATCAGGAAATTTCTGGTCAGCTTTATCTGTGGTGGTCTCTTCACGAGCGGGGCTGCGTTTTCGATTCGAGTGGCGGCTTCCGTCTTCCTGACGGCTCCACGCTGAGTCCCGATGCCTCCTACCTGTCAGAAGAGCGCCTGAAGGAGCTGCCCAAGGGTGCGCTGCGCGGATTCCCGAAAGTCTGTCCCGACTTCGTGATCGAACTCCTTTCCGAGTCAGACACACTCCCGGCTTTGCAATCCAAGATGCAGGACTGGATGGCGAACGGGGTAGAGCTTGGGTGGTTGATTGATCCTTATGAACGTCAGGTCTTCGTTTACCGGGTCGATCAGTCCACTGAGCGTGTGACAGGCAAGAAGGTCGCAGGCGAGGGTTCAGTTAAAGGTTTTGTACTGGATCTCGACCGTGTCTGGAAGCGGTTCGAAGACTGATCCCGGCTGCATTCGTTTGGACGAACAGGTGGATGCCCTCATTGGCGCGCTGGGCGCCTGGCCTGGATGCACCACAACGCTCACCTTCGACAAAAGGCGTTGCGCCAGAAGCAGTTCCAGCTCGTAGAGGAGCCACGACCGCGGCTTCATCTCTCTGCTCCGCAAATTCACCCGTCATTACTCTGGAAAAGAGCGTCCGATGTTTCGCGCTCAAAGATCTGTCTCTGTGTCGATTTTCTGCGAGGACTGCGAAACTGTGTCCACCCAATCTTGCCTAGTGCAATCGACGACGTATCCGCGCACCAAGCCGAAGGAGTCATTACACCACAAGCGCTCATGCTCTACTAACGGCATCTCTCTCCCCTGTCAGAGAACCGCCGCGCACGATTCTTCAGTTCACCTTAACTACCGGAGATCCTCATGACCACCACACTAAAAGTATCCAGCATGCCTCGCGAGTTCCTGTTTCAGGGCTCGCGCATTCCCGATCCCGATCCGAACATGGATGTGGAGCAAGTCAGGGAGTTGCTGACGCCGTCCTACCCGGAGATCGCAACGGCGACCATGACAGGGCCGGAAGATACCGGCAGCGCTCTGCGTTACACCTTCTCCCGCGCCATCGGATCCAAGGGCTGAACATGCCCACGAAGAGAACGATGAGCCGTGAGGAGTTGGTGGCCCTGTTTGAAGCTCTAGCGACAATGCGGCCTCCAGAGAGATCG
>DASYBJ010000353.1:0-3951 GCA_036500845.1 Acidobacteriaceae bacterium | reverse complement strand
AGTCTGAGCTAATCACTGAGAGCGACCAAATCTTCTTTACTTTACGCAACGCCGCTGGGGAGGCGCTCAGGCGCTACTTCGGGGCTAGCCCGTGACTCGCAATGAATCATGTGACAATTAGCTAAACCGATTTCGAAGGAATTCCGCAGTAACGGCTTATCATTCAGAAAGCACCACACACGATAGGGAATTGGTGAACATGGCGAAGGCACAACCGCAATCAATCGGTCCGCATACATTCGACACTAAAGGAGCTGCAGAAGCGTTTATCCAAGAGGTGCTTTATCGGCACCCACTACTGGAACCGATCACGGGTGACGATCATGCGTTTGTGCTTGACCTTCTGAAAAAGCATAAACGGGCAGCGGAGAAGATCGGCGCTGGCGTAAAACATTTCACAGTCGAGAATGCAAAGGGCGGAACGCGGTGCTTCTACATCACTCGCGTCGATGGGATCTCTAATACAAATTCAGTCGGTTTGTGGTTCAGGACCGGCGAACGGGTGAATCGCGCCAGAAATTGTCGTGCGGGTCCTTCATTGCGATGCAAGTGCCGTCGATACCAAGAGGGTAGTTATCATTCCCATGAATGCCACAAAGGCCACGTAGTGCGTTGGATTGAATCGATTAAGATGGGCTATCTAAGAAACAAGTGGGGTGTTATTCCTCCGAATAGAGCATAAGAGATGTTGTAAGAGAGTGAGAAGCCACTGAAGCGCACCGATGGTGGAAATGCACGAATGATCAGGATAGGTGCCAAGACCGCCGCAGCTGCCCCCATGCCAGCGAATATATAGAGCGCCAAAAGTGCAGATGGCTCCGTTCTGCGCCGACATAAAGTCCATAGGTTGTATGGATTAGTAACAATAATACTGGTATCGCAACTGGCCTGAGTCCGAATGTATCTGTCGCGGCACCGATTGCCACAACCGCGAGAGAAGGGCGAGCGTACTTAGCACTTCCTTTACAAAACAGACCGGAGACATAGTTTACAGCGAAGCGCGACGGCGACGGTTCCCCAGCTTTGGGGTACCGGCAGCATCTGCGCGGAAATTTACTCCAAAGGTTTCAGTCAGCCGCTAAGTCCAACGCTTTCAATGAAGCATCATGTCGGGCCAATGCCTGGCAAGGACGGGAACCGAACGTCTGCAACTGATTGCAAACACAGCGTCGCAGAGTTCTTAGAGTAAAAAATCGCACGGACGCTGCCGGGACCCCTATTTAGAAGAAACTGCAAAGACAAATGCAAACCCTCAACGCAAATTCCTGGTACCGCAAGGGACTTGTAACGCATGTCCCCGGTCCAAAGTGTAAACGGATGCGCGCCCGATTCGTCATTTGTTCTTGCTTCGAGGCTTAAGAGCGCGGGGATTGAGCAGCGAGTCGAAGATTGCTTCAAGGGCCGGGGTGGCTGCTCCAGGCGAATTCAGGACAGGGTTAAACTGCTTTTCGAGAAGGACACCGCTTGGAATTCCTCTTAAGATGGCCAGAGCGATCAACACTCTATCCTTCTGGGCGTCTGTGAACCCTTCCCCTTTTGGTAAGAGAGCCCGGGTAAACCAATCATAGGCGAGTTGATAAAGTTCTTGCACGCGGCGCAAAGAGGCCTTATTGCGCAGCGCGAACAGCTTAAACTCCAACATCAGAATGTGCCAGTTCTCGTCCTCAAAAAAACTCAGAAAGAGCTCTTTCATAACCTCGATTCGGTGTTGGACGGGCACCTCCTGGACGGAGGGAATTATGAGCTCGCGGTGTTTTGTGATTCTTCTCTCCAACAGGGCGAAAAAGATTTCCTCCTTGCTCTGGAAATGCGCATAGATGGCCCCCTTGGTGCGGCCAGCCTCGGCTGCAATTGTCTCAATCTGAGCTCGCTCATATCCGTCACGGACAAAGATCGTCTCCGCAGCGTCAAGCAACCCGCGGAGCGTTGCTTCCGTCTTGACCTGATGCCTGGTTGGTTGCTCCGACGATCTCGTCTCTTTCATATTCAATCCCTCTATAGCGGCAGCCATCCCACTCGGAACACATGGACAGGTCGATGCCGGACGCTCTGTGCCCAGCTCGACACGCACGTCAATGCTCCCGGATGTCCAGGGTGGAGATTCTGACTGCATTTCTCCATGACTCATTCATTATAACGATTTTATCCGTACGCGTACGCACACATAGTTGTATTCGTACTAGTACGTATATATATTGTGAGCAGGTCCAAAGGAGGGGCCCACCTATGCTACGTCTCACAACTGTGCTTCTCACGGCCGCTTTTGCAACATCGATGGTGCGCGCGGAGGATGCAACCACTCTTTCCAGACCCACCGACGCGATCCATATCGCAGGTCTGCCGGATGTCAAGACCAACCTCCAAGGGAGCCTCACTGTCACGCCGAAGGCTCTGGTCTTTACGGCCAAAGGCACCAACGAGCCTCTCCTGAGAGCACGAATTGTGAATGCGTTTATCGGGGACCAGCAGACCTTACCGTGGGGAACCACAGGCATGGTCGTGCGCAGGGCCATCCCACTCGCATTTATTCCGCTTGGACCCACGGTCGGGCTGGCAGGGCTCGGGGCGGGAGCGGCGGTTGGCGCAGTCACCAACAAGAAAGCTGATCTCCTGACCGTCGAATTCATCGATGACCATGATGGTTACCATGGGGTGGTTTTCCAACTACACTCGCAGGCGGCTGCCGGGATTCGGGATCAGCTGCTGGCCAACGTTACCGCTCCTATGGGAAGACCAACTCCTATGGAAAGACCAGCTCCCGTCTGTACGGACGCCGCCGCACGGCCGCGGTCAATCCTTCTTGCTCCGATCGCAACGAGTGGCGTTGAACTACCAGCCGAGTATCGGGTGTTGCTCTATGAACAGCTCATCAAACAGCTCAAGGCTAAACATCCGGGTGACACATTTCTTCGTGCTGGTGATCTTGCCACGGGTGCCGGGTGCGCGGCACTGACACTGCGAATTACCGTGAAGGGCTTCAAGAAAGGCAATCGAGCGATCCGCGCTTCGGCTGGACCACTGGGGTTATTCCTTGGCACAACTTCGCTTAACATCGATGTAAATCTGCAGGACTCTCGAGGAGCAACCATAATTACCGAACAGATAAAGAAGAGCAATCGGAACGATTCCGATAGCTTGGGGCTCGCAGATGGAATTGCCAAGGTCGCAACGAATCGGTTGGATCAGTCGCTGCAGAAGCCACAGCTGTAAGCGGATGGCTCGTCGCATCGAAACTCTCGGCATCGAAACTCACCTTTTGGCCCATAGCCTTGCCGTCGATCCACGCTCACATCGGGCGTTCGTCGCCCATGCAAGCATCTTTGCGCGTCCGCCAATAGCAGTGTTCTCTCTGAAGCCCTAGAGCGCACCGCCAAGCTGAACGTTCTTCCCCGCAACAAACCTTGCACACCACAGAAACCTCGATCGCGGAGTCTATATGAAGCGGACACTTTCCAGGTACACAACTTTAATCGTTTATGTCGCACTCCTTCCATGCGGCTACGCCGGAGGCCAGACTCCCGACCCATCGCACCGGTGCGTTTCGGAGGGCCTTGGCCGTAGCCAAGCCCCCAAAACCTCCACCGACGATGACCACATGAGGAAGCGTTGCATGGGACAAGTCGGTCGATGTTTTCTTCATGCCAGCACTACCAAAAGTCTTGGCCATTGTCGTTCTCCTTCGTAGTACGAATTTCACTCAAAATAAGCGCGATCGTTATTGACTATTTCTGGTTTGCAATACATGGATGTGTGAACGCAGTTGGCTGATGCTGGTGTTACGGCACACTCATCGTGCATATATACATACCTTTTTTTCCGTTACCGTTGACCTAACCTGGTCAATGGCTCGCTCGCAGTTAGGATGTATTCGGTCCAACAACCTGTCTCGGCACAGTCCGCGGAGCTGATCGTGAGCAAGAACACGCTCATAGACGCATTCGATGTGTGCCT
>DASYBJ010000352.1:0-16921 GCA_036500845.1 Acidobacteriaceae bacterium | reverse complement strand
GCGAGCATTGACCCCTGATCAATGAGCCCTCATCCTTGACGGACCGCTGACCCTGAAAAAGAGAACCAATTACACCGAAAGAGGCCTGTCTTGTGGTAGATCCGCCTCTGCTATACTCCTGCCCCATGTGGATTTTCGCGGTCCGCCGTATCATGCAAGCTGCAAGATTTGTTTCACTTGCGATTACCTTTTTCAGCCTGTTCTACGTTGCTGTTCGCTCCTATGCCGACGACCATGCCAACTCAAAAACAGTAGACTGGCCCGTGTATGGCGGGCAGGCAGCGAACGACCACTATTCCAGCCTGGCGCAGATCAACCGCGAGAACGTACACCAGCTCAACGTCGCCTGGACCTACGACACCGGGGAGAAAGGCGAGATCGAGACCAGTCCGGTCATTGTCGGCAACATTCTCTACGCGTATACGCCGACACAAAAGGTCATCGCTCTCGATGGCGCGACGGGAAAGCTGCTCTGGAAGTTCGACGTGGGCATCAAAGGCACTCAGCCGGCACGGGGCGTGGCTTACTGGACTGACGGAAAAGACCGCCGCCTCTTTGCCGGCATGATGAATTACCTCTATGCGCTCGATCCGGCCAGCGGCAAGCCGATCCCAGCCTTCGGTGAGAATGGCCGGGTCGATCTTCGCAAAGGATTGGGCGGCGATTATCAGCGGCAGTCCATTGCGCTCACCACTCCGGGCGCAATTTATAAGGATCTGATCATCGTCGGCGGGCGCAATCCGGAAACGCATCCGGCCCCGCCCGGCTACATCCGCGCCTTCGACGTTCGCACGGGAGCGCTCCGTTGGGAGTTTCACACCATCCCTCGTCCCGGCGAATTCGGTTATGACACTTGGCCAAAGGACGCGTGGAAGAACGGCGCCGGTTCGGCCAATAACTGGACCGGGATGAGCGTCGATACTCAACGCGGCATCGTCTATGTACCGACCGGTTCGGCAGTGTTCGATTTCTATGGTGGAGACCGCGTCGGCAACGATCTTTTTGCCAATACACTCCTTGCACTTGACGCCGCAACAGGTAGGCGCATCTGGTACTTCCAGGGCGTGCATCACGATATCTGGGACCGTGATTTTCCCTCGCCGCCAACCTTAATAACTGTCAAACGCGACGGCAGGCAAATCGATGCCGTCGCGCAAACAACCAAGCAAGGCTACCTCTATCTCTTCGACCGCACGAACGGCCAGCCGCTCTTTCCGATTGAGGAAGTGAAGTATCCCCCAAGCAGTGTTCCTGGTGAAGTCACCTCGCCTACCCAGCCCCGTCCCACGATGCCCGAACCATACTCCCGGCAAGTGTTCACCGAAGATATGGTGACCAATCGCACGCCCGAGGCGCACGCTGCGGTCTTGAAAGCCTTCGAGAAATACAGCGGCCAAGGGCAGTTCATTCCCTTCAGCGTCGACAAGCTGACCGTGCTGCAGCCTGGATTCGACGGAGGCGCGGAGTGGGGTGGGTCTGCCGCGGATCCTAACACCGGCGTGCTCTACCTCAACGCGAACGACATTCCTTGGCTCGGCGGCCTGGTCGTTCCGCCTCCCCCAGGGAGCCTCGGAGAACAGCTCTATCAGAACAATTGCAGCGTCTGCCACGGCATCAACCGCGGCGGTTCTCCCCCTTCATTTCCATCCCTGGTCTCCATCGGGGATCAGCTCTCAGACCAGCAGATCGAAGACACGATTCACCAGGGCAAAGGCCGTATGCCGTCCTTCAACAACTTCGACGACGCGCAGATGATAGCCCTCATCAACTACCTGAAAAACGCGGGGAGCCCGGATGAAACCGCGCCGGCCGCGCGTGAGTTGGCCCCTGCAGCGCAGGGCAAGCCAAAACCGAACGCAAATGACGTGCTCTACAAGTTCACCGGTTATCGCAAGTTTCAAGACCCAGATGGTTATCCGGCGATCGTGCCGCCCTGGGGAACTCTCAATGCGATTGATCTCAACACCGGCAAGTACCTCTGGAAGATTCCCTTCGGGGAGTATCCCGAGCTTGTGGCGAAAGGCATGCGCGATACAGGCTCGGAGAGCTACGGCGGCCCGATTGTCACCGGAGGTGGATTGGTCTTCATCGGGGCCTCACTTTTTGATAGGAAATTCCATGCCTACGACAGCAGCACCGGCAAATTGCTATGGGAGGACCAACTGCCCTTCGCCGGATTAGCAACACCCGCGACCTATATGGTCAACGGAAAACAATATGTCGTGATTGCCGCGAGCGGAGGAAAGGACAAAGCGCCCGTGGGCGGCGTCTATGTCGCCTATGCACTGGAGTAGAGTGCCGCCAGGGACTTAGCGGCCTCGCCTCTTCATACCCCTTCGAAGACCTCGCTGGGAGCCATCCTCTCTGATACGACGGGGAAAGTCTGCCGGACGGTCGACTCTTCGGGCATGTTGGCCATCGGTAACTTCTAGCCGAGACCGCATAACGTTACTTATAAGTTGCGCGCAGTCCGCCGTCGATGCCTGGCTTCGGGACGAAAAGGCGCTCCAAGTTCCATCTGGTCGCCTTCCAGTAAAACCCTCTCGCTTGACAGTCTTGGTCTTACCATTTTACCTTTCCCAGCGTTGTGATTTTGATCACACATCGGCACCTGAACAGGACTGCCGCTTTGCCCGTTGGTTCGTATTTGGCTCTCAGAACGGGTCGCCTTTCTCAGGGAATCCATCGAGACCGGATCACCCAACGCCAGGGAGGCGGCAAACCAACCAGAGTTTACGGCAGAAACCATTGCACGGCAGTCAACCGCAAGCAACAATCGCAAGCGCTTCCGTTTAGGGCACTCGAGCGCTTGGATTTGCCGCGAGCGCCCCAAGGCCAGTGAGAAGGAGGATTTTCAATGCGACTGAAAATCACGATCGCAATCTTCGCCACCGTGTTCGTCGGAGCTTATGCCCTCACGGCGTCCGCGCAATCCACAAACGCCACCATCGCCGGCATCGTTCGTGATTCACAAGGTTCTCTGCTCCCTCATGCCAGAGTGGTTGCGGTCAATGCGGAAACAGGGCAGAGCCGGGAGACGACAAGCAGCGGCAATGGAAACTACGAGATCACGAATCTCGCGATCGGCGACTACAAGATCACGGCATCAAGTACCGGATTCAAGACGCTCGTGATCCCTTCCGTCACCCTGCATGTGAACCAGGCGGCTGAGCTGAATCTCACGCTCGAAGTCGGGGCAGTATCTCAGCAAATTGTCGTCACGACCGAGTTGCCGCTGTTGACCACCGAAAGTTCCTCCGTCGGCCAAGTGGTCCAGAACCAATCGATCGAAAGCCAGCCGTTGAACGGCCGCAGCTTTTGGCAGCTCGTAGCCTTGGTCCCGGGTGCGAGCTACACGCCGGGCGGGCAAGGCACCAGAACCGGCGGAGCTTCGTTGAGAGCATCTGTTGTCAACGTTCAGATCGCCGGGACCGGGTTCATCTGGAACGGCTGGTTGATGGATGGAGCGGACATCACGGAATACGAGCAGGGTGGCACCAACGTGCAGCCGAATGTGGATGCGTTGGCCGAGTTCAAAGTCTTCTCAGCCAACATGCCCGCCGAATACGGTCATACTCCCAACGTCGTCAGCGTAACGATGAAAAGCGGAACCAACGGATTCCACGGAACTGCGTACGAGTTCCTTCGCAACGACATCATTGACGCGCATAACTACTTCGCCACCACGTCGAAAAACGTTCTCAAACGCAATCAATTCGGGGGAACCCTGGGCGGCCCGATCAAGCGAGACAAGGTTTTCTTCTTTACCGATATCGAGGCGATGCGCCAGACGCAGGGCATTACATTCTCTGACATCGTGCCGAGTCTCGCGATGCGTACAGGCAATTTCAGCGCCTCTTCGAAGCCGATCAAAGATCCGCAGAACGGGAAGCAGTTCCCCGGCAACATCATTCCCCAGAATCGGATCTCGCCGCAAGCAACCTATTTCATGAACTTCTTGCCCACGCCGGCCCAAGCCAATTTCAGCTCAGCACAGTCACTGGACATCATCAAAGGAGACGTGAAGATCGACGCCGCCTTAACCGGCTCCGATCAATTGATGGGCCGCTACTCAATCGCCGATAATCAGGAAACCGATCCCAACCAATTTCCGGCACTCAGAACTCAGTCTCTGAGCAGCCGGGCGCAGAATCTTGCGTTCAGCGAAACCCACCTCTTCGGCCCTCGCTGGCTCAACGAGGCGCGCGCAGGATACTATCGCGACTACTTCCTGTTTAGTGCGATCCTTCCCGGAACGAATTACCTGCAACAGGCTGGGATTACAGGTTACGAGCAGACGCAGGTAACACCCAGCTTTCCTTACATCACGATGTCCGGCTATTCGGCTTTTAATGGCTCCGGCTCGGGAAACTTTCCCAAATCCAATCGGATTCGTACCTGGCAGTATGCCGATACTGTCAACTACGCCAGTGGAAAGAACGAGGTGCGATTCGGTGGGCAGATGTGGGTCCAAAGACATACTTTCTACAACGGGCAGGGGCAGGAAGGTGAGTTTATCTTCACAACCCAATACACGGGAGATGCTTTCGGCGATTACTTGCTAGGTGCGCCTGCGCAGGTATATCGCTCTTATCCACTCACTCTCTATGGGAACAAGGGAATCGAATGGGCCGCCTTCGTGCAGGACAACTTCCATGCGGCGAGCAATCTCACGTTCAATCTAGGCCTGCGCTGGGAATACAATCCATTCTTCGACGGGATCGATGGGCAAAATTCCGCTTTTGATTATGCAACCGGCAAAGTAATCGTCCCGACGCGGAACGGACAAATCCTGGATCCGCTTGCCCAACCGGAAACCCCACAGCTCATCCCCCTCTTCAAAGACCGGGTGCTGGGAACCGACGCGCTCGGCCTGCCGGACTCCATCCGCAAGGCTTCTGCTTTAGGACAGTTCGTCCCTCGCGTCGGATTTGCTTGGCGTCCAGGCAAGGGCGACCGTGTCGTTGTACGAGCGGCATATGGCCTCTTTCCTATATTCCTTGACACCAACATGACGCTGCAGTGGGCGCACGTCCCTCCATTCCTGATTCAGCAGACCATTATCAACCCGAGCACGAAGCCGGCCTTCTCTTGGGCGAATCCCTTCAATGGGCAAGCCCTGGTCGCGGCCAATCCGAATCCCGGCTCGGTCTGTCCAGGTACAAACCTTGTTTTGCTCAGTTGCGTTCAACCCGCGATTTCGACGGCTCCCAGAACCTTCAACCACACATACATGGAGCAATATAACTTCGCGATGCAATTTCAGCTTCGCAAAGACATGTCGCTCGATCTCGCCTATGTCGGGAACCACACCTTGCATAGCCAATTGATCTCTGTTCCTGAGAATGTTCCGAACCCGGGTGCGGGAACGGTTCAAAACCGGCGACCCTACCCGCAATGGGGACAAATCGGGATGAGCTTGAGCGCCGGATTGGCGCACTACAACGCCCTTCAGGCTTCGCTCGAGAAACGTCTCTCGAACGGTGTCTATGCCCTGGTTTCCTACACCTATAGTAAGTGTACGGATAACGGCTCGAATGAAACTGGACCACCAACGATCGCATTGCTTGCGCAGAACTATTCAGTCTGTAGCTACGACATAACCAATAACTTCACGCTCAGTTCCATCTATCAGCTGCCATTCGGGAAGGGCCGCAAATTCCTGCCTAACGCGAGTTGGCCGGTGAATGCCGCATTGGGTGGTTGGGAGATTGCCGGCATCTTCATGGATCGCACCGGTCTGCCCTTCACGCCGATCATTTCGAGTGACGTGGCCAACACCGGAATCTCGAACCAATGGCCAGATCGCATCGGTAAAGGTACCCTGGCGAACCCCACACCGCAATTATGGTTCGATACCACCGCCTTCAGGGCTCCCGCGCAATATAAATACGGCAACTCGAGACCGAACATCCTGCGCTCCGGCGGGCTTATCGACCTCGATATGACGCTCAAAAAGAACTTCGCTCTCTCTGAGTCGAAACTTCTTGAGTTGCGGTTCGAGAGCTTCAACCTCGCCAACCACCCGACATTCGCAGCGCCGAATGCGACGATCGGAACGAGTTCCGCAGGCAAAGTAACCAGCACACTCAACTCGAATCGCATCTTTCAAGCCGCACTCAAATTTTCCTTCTAGAAGGGGGCTGTTGTGCCGGAAATGGATCGTCGTAAGTTTGTAGCTGCCCTCGGTTCCACGGTAGCAGCAGCGGGCACAGGTTTTGCCGAGTTAGGCGCTCGGTCTGCGATGGGGCAGGAGCCCGTTGCGCAGGGCGGCACCGCTGGCCAGCCCGCTGCGGCCGAACCGAATGCCAAGCCAGTGATCGGTATCCAGATAGGGTCCATCTCGTTCCTGGACGAAGGCACGGAAAAGGTTCTGGACATCCTCCAAGAGAAGGCCTGCGTGAATACGCTCTTCCTTGCCAGCTTTACCTTTGGAAACGGCATCGCCGGACGGCAGATTCCCGGGCATCCCTTTCCTGATCACGGCCCACAGAATCATGATGATCACTTTCACGGTGGCAATTATGCGACCCCTCATCCGCAGTATTACAAGGGGAGCCTCCTGGGCAACCTAAAAGCGCCCGACCACGGCAATATCGATATCCTCGAAGTGGTGATTCCCGCGGCCAAGAAGCGAGGGATGAAAGTCTATACCTGGAGCGAAGACGTCTTCAGCCCTACCATCCCGAACATCGAGAAGGTTCAAGAACGCGATCTCTACGGCAGAGCCGCGCACACTGTATGTTTCAACAATCCCGATGTCCACAATTTCTGGATCGGTCTGCACGAGGACTTTACCCGGTCCTATGACATCGACGGCATCATGTGGGGCTCCGAAAGGTATGGCGCATTTGGCAACATGATCGAGTCCGTCCATAATCGGGACGGCAACGATCCCTCCCGCGTCACGTGCTTTTGCACCTTCTGCCAGGCGAAAGCGAAGGCTCGAGGTATTGACGTTGCGCGTGCCCTTGAAGGCTTTCATACGCTCGAGAAGTGGGCTCGCTCCTGCCGCGGAGGGGAAAGGCCGACCGACGGCTACTACGTTACGCTTTGGCGCATCTTATTTCGCTATCCCGAGATCCTCGGATGGGAGACGATGTGGAACGACAGCGTCCACGAGACCTACGAAGCCATCTATAAGGAAGTCAAATCCATCAAGCCGCAGAACCAGGTTGGCTGGCACGTTTGGCACGCTCACAGCTTTAGCCCCTTCTTTCGAGCGCAGACCGACTTAGCGGAATTGAGTAAGTATTCCGATTATTTAAAAATGACCGTGTATCACAACCTGGGGGGTACGCGCATGGAAACCTACATCAGCAGCACACGGAACACGATCTACGGAGATATGCCGATCGACGAAGCGCTGGAGTTCGAATACCGGATCATGAATCTGCGGGAACGCGGCTATGCTGAGCTACCGTATACGGGGCTCTCCCCCGACTATGTGTATCGCGAGACCAAGCGATCGGTCGACGACGTGAAAGGCACCAAGACCGAGATATGGCCCGGAATCGACGTCGACATCTCGAACATGAACGTCGAATATAGCCAATGCACTCCTCCAGTAACCAAGGAAATCACGAAGGCGGCCTTCCTTGCAGGAGGGAAGGGATTAGTGATCTCGCGCAAGTACTCAGAGATGAAACTCGCCAACCTTGCGGCCGTCGGAGATGCCCTTCGCGAACTGAAGGTCGTGTAAATGAACAAAATCCTTGTTCTCCTAGCCTGGGTCGGGCTTACTCTGCCCTTGTTCGCGCAGCAGACCCCGCTCAACGGAGTCATCGATATTCACGTCCATTCCGCTCCGGACAGTACGCCACGGTCGATCGATGCGATCGATCTCGCGCGCATCGCGAAGAACCGGGGCATGCGAGGCCTGGTGCTGAAGAATCACTACGAGCCGACTGCTTCGCTAGCCTACGTCGTCCGCAAAGTTGTTCCTGGAATCGAAGTCTTTGGCGGTATCGACCTCAATCTATCCGTGGGAGGCATGAACCCTTCTGCCGTGGAACACATGGCGGCAATCACCGGTGGATACGGACGCTTTGTCTGGATGGCGACCTACGATTCAGAGAACCAGGTGCGCTATTCGAAGCAAAACAGGCCATTCGTGCGGATCTCACAAAATGGAGAGCTGCTTCCTGAAACCAAACAGGTGATTGCGCTCATCGCGAAAGACCATCTCATTCTTGCTACCGGCCACTCGAGTCCTGAAGAAGGCTTGATGATGATCCGCGAGGCTCGCAAGCAGGGCATCGAGCACATGGTCGTTACCCATGCCATGATTGCGCCCATCCATATGTCGAACGCACAGATGCTCGAAGCGGCCAAGATGGGCGCCTATATCGAGTTCGTTTACAACGGCCTCATAGGGCCAAACAAGGAGTTCACCTTCGCCGACTACACCAAGGCGATCCGCTACGTTGGTGTCGAACACTGTATTCTTTCCAGCGACATGGGCCAGCCCGCCAATCCCATCCACCCCGATGGCCTTGTCTCGTTCTTCAACGGTTTAAAGCAGCAAGGCTTCACCCAGGCTGAGATCGACCGCATGTCCAAAGAGAATCCGGCTCGCTTATTGGGCCTTCACTAGCAGAGCAATCACAGAAAGGTAAAGCAGGTTATGGATCGAAGGACATTCCTCCAAAGCGCTGGCGCGGCGGCACTCAGTGCGGCCCTTCCAGCTTCACAAGCGGCCGCAGCCCAAGATCATGCACAGGCTGCGACAGCAAAAAGCAAGATGATTGGAATTCAGGTAGGCGCTGTCTCTTTTGCCGATGAGGGAACGGAGAAGGTCCTCGACGAGTTTCAACGCGATGCCTTCGTCAACACGCTCTTCCTGGCTACCTTCACCTATGGCCGCGGTATCGCTGGACGGCAGGTCCCAGGCCAGCCGTTGCCAGACCACGGCAAGCAGGAATACGACACCGGCACATTCTACGGCGGCAACTACGCCACGATCCACCCGCAGTATTACAAGGACACAGTCTTCAAAGGGACACAGGCTACGGACCTCGGAAAATATGATGTCCTCGAAGCTGTGCTGCCTGCCGCGAAGAAACGTGGGATCAAGACCATTTGCTGGTTTGAGGATGTCTTCCGTGCAGACCTTCCTAACATCGGCCAGCTCCAGGAGAAGGAGCTATCCGGACAGAACGCGACGACCCTGTGCTTCAACAATCCAAACTATCGCGGCTTCTTGCTCGGACTGGTGGAGGATTGGTCGCGATCCTATGACATCGATGGAATCATGTGGGGATCAGAGCGCCAGGGCGCCTTCTCGAATGCTCTGGGCGCGAGCCATGGCGGACGCTCCTCCAATCCTATGCATGTAACGTGCTTCTGCCAGTATTGCGTGGCAAAGGCGAAAGCACGCGGAATCGATCCGGAACGCGCGAGACAAGGCTTCCTTGAACTTGCCAAGTTCGTAGAAGCGGGGCGTCGCGGACAACGGCCCAATGATGGTTACTACGTCGCCTTATGGCGGCTTATGCTGCGCTATCCCGAACTTCTCGCCTGGGAGATGCTGTGGACAGATAGCCTGCGCGAAACGTATGCAGCAATCTACACCAAGGCGAAGGAAGTGAAACCCAGCTTAGGAGTGGGCTGGCATATCTGGCACAATAACTCGTTCAACCCTATTTATCGCGCCGAGCAGGATCTGGCAGCGATCGCTCCGCATTCCGACTTTCTCAAGATCGTCATCTATCACAACTGTGCCGGCGAACGGATGGCAAGCTATATCCAAAGCGTTGGCTCCACGATCTATGGTGACGTGCCCGGACAAGAGCTCCTGGATTTTCACTACCGTGTCCTCAACTACGAGGAGAAGGATCTCGCGCAGATTCCGGCCGCCGGCTTCTCAGCAGACTACGTCTATCGCGAAACCAAGCGCTCGCGCGTAGACCTCGAAGGCACCAAGACGCTCCTGTGGCCCGGAATCGACATCGACATTCCGACCTCACCGGGCAACAGCAAATGCACGCCGGAGGGAACGAAAGACGCTGTGGCGGCGGCATTCCATGGCGGAGCCGACGGCGTCATTCTCTCGCGCAAATACTCCGAGATGAAGCTTAGCAATCTGAAGGGAGCGGGCGAGGCGATCCGGCAGCTAGGCCTGGTGTAATCGGTCCCGCTGTTTTACTGATGACGCTCTGGAGCTGTGCGCGCGCGTTAGCGGGTACGGGCGCCCCAATGTCTCGCCTTTTCAGACCTTTGTATTACTGGATGCAAATGGCTGCTTAGGCGACGCTCTCAACGAATGCGGCGAACCGATGATTCTACGTGCGACCATCTATTAGAATCGCAAAGGCCAAGTTGCGCGATTCTAACCTGTACGTCGCACAACGGTTGAGGAATGAGCCACAATTGTGTATTTGGCAAAGCACATAGCACCACGAAAAAGGGTGCCCCATTCTCCGCGCCGTGCCTTTCGGCGTGGAGGGTGGGAGACCACGGCGGCGTGCATCGGGATCAGTAGATCGGTCACCGCAGCCCGAAGAGTTGGGAGACACTTGGGCCTATTCTGTCTTCGCAATCATGCGCAGCAAAAGGAAGCTCACCAACGAACAGAGCTTCCTTTCCCGCGTTCGATGGTTCCAGCCTGCAGAATCAGGCAGCTTGGACTTGAACTTTGACTTTCTTGGCCGGTGTTGTCCTCGGACCTTCAGGTCCATGGACATTGTCGGAATACTGAAATTGCACGGGGACTGTGCCACCGCCCGCAGTGAGCGGCGGTTCCTGGAAAACTTTTGACAGATCGTTTCCACTCTCAAACACTGGGAAATCGCCGCATTCCTCACCTTGTTTCGAGGTCCAGCCTAGGAACTTCACGGCGTTTGGATCATTTCCCGCCCGTATTGCATCCTCCACATCGCTATCGGTACGCGCCTCGTTCAATTCGTGATAAAACGTCGCAACCACGTTCTTCCATGGCTGATCGAACACTGGGATGCCGTTCTCTGTTCCATCTGCGCGCTTCTCGGAATAGACGCCCACCGCATAGTAGACAATATCTCCGCCGGTCGTATGGATCGACCCATGGTAGCCGCCCAACCCGTTCAGAGAGTCGGCTTCATCGTCGTTTGGGATTGGACTCTTCTTTGCCGCCGTCACGTTCTGCGAGACAGCACCCGTAGGGCCGGCGTTGTCATTCAGTACCGTTCCGGGTGGAAGCATGAAGTTGAAGACAGTTGAGGTTAGATCGCGACCCCCGAATTTGCCTTGAGATGCCATCGAGGCGACGAGGGCCTCAACATCTCCCTGTGAAAACGTGGCAGGCGCCGGAACCGGGAGTTTCTCCGAGCCATCAAATGTAGTCGTGATCGAGCCCGGGAAATACTGCTCCATCACATTGTTCAGGTTTACATCGGTCATCGCGGCCGCAAGTTTATTGTCGATGTTGGTGATGTCGCTTGCCGGCCACGCATCGGCCCCCACATAGTAGTTCATGAAATGCAAGTTCGGAATGGTTTTGCCACCGTTGAAGTGCAAGTCGTGAGCGGGTGTGGGCTTTTCTCCCGGAACGATCGCCTCAGCGACCGGCCGACCCACGCGTTGGCGGAAGATTTTTTCGGCACGGGATCCGCGACGAAAGGAAACGTTAAGCGGTCGTTGCTGTCTATTCATGTTCATAAGACACCTCTTCTAACTTGTAGTTTGTAGCCGGTCCGGGTTGAGGCTCGTGTATATCTTGGGTCTGAGTCGGGACCAGATTTCGCCGCGATGTTTAAGGACTCGTGAACCGGATAGCACGACAACCTGACAAGTTGCTGCGACAACCTGCGAGGCGCAGTAGAGTGGACGAACACTTCCTGGGACTACTTTGCCAACTCGAATGATGGCGGGCAAATCGTACCTCCGTTTCGGAACAAATGTCCAGCAGATTTGTTTGGTTACTTTTTATCAAAGACGCGCTGGAGATCGCCTCCGCTACTCCGCGGCTCGAATCAAGTACAGAGATTGTTTCCTAAGATCTGCGATTCAGACACAGCGAACCAAACACAACGATCCAGATACAATGATCCAGGCACACTCTCGAAGATGACGAGACCACCCGCCTGGAAGATCGATCTCTCCAACCCTCACGGCTCCTCCATCCATTCTCATGAAAATGCGCACGATCGCAGCGCCATTCTGACGGGTGGGAGAAGACCAATCGTTCTCAAACCAGCGGCCGATGAATTCAGTCTCCCCGGCTGGTGTTCGCAGGCAACGAACTTGCAGTTGCGGAAACACCCCGCAATAAATCAAGCACTTTTAAGAGCGCGGGTATCGCCGCCGCAAGGCCGGTCGCGTAGGTGATCCAGCTGTTAACGACCGCTGTTTGTGTGCAGAGGACAAAGATCACGACTGCCGCACCTGTAACTAAGAGAAACGCACGGAGCGTATTTGAACGGCCCACACCATGGCTTTCCCATTCCTTAACAAGGTCGCGAGAAATACTCCTTTTTAGATATTGCACGAAGCGGGAATCTCTAATCCTTAACATTCCACATGCTCGCACAACCAATCCTTGTTCCATCAGTTCACGCACGTCGGGCCAACTGTTGGGGTTGACCAGCCGTTCTTCCGCCATCTGTACCAGCACCAGCTTCTGGGTCTCCGAACGGCCGGAAAAGAGCCAGTTGTAATAACCTTCTCGAAAAACCCTTTCCTCGAACTCTTTCCACGTTTCGTCGGCACGCTGTGTGGGACCCGAATTCAAGTCGATTCGCACAAATGACTGCAGTACCTTTTGCCACTGTTCCCGCTCATCTCCCGATGCCTTTGCCGGAGGATCAACCTTCGACGCAATGACTACAGGTTTATGCAGCATCGAGAGGACTCTTTCCAAAGTAGAAAGCATCTGCTGGTTGCTGGCGGGATCGTCTAATCCACGCTCGAAGTTGTAAAACTCAACCGGACGGCCGTCTAGCACGATTTTTTGGACGGGATCGGCGACTGCCCTTACGGCAACCGAACTGCCAACTCGGGTTGCAACTTTGGCCATAGGCGTCTTCAACATTTCGTAAAGATCATAGGCCTGCACGTCCTTACGATGGACTAGACTCTCAATCGTGGGAGAGGAATCGCGCCCGATGACGACCATGTTATGGTGCAGCATTGTGAGCAGGTTGCTCGTCTCCTGTACATCGCGTTGACCCTGCTCCCCGTCTGGCGCGGAGAGGTCGAGAAGAAAGATCTTTCGCAGACTAAAACGTACCAGGCAGAAGAGAGCAGCCATGTAAGCCAAGCTGCCCATCCACCATATCCAATCGCCCCATGGGATATGCAGCGGAGTCCACAAAGAAGTTATACTTCGAATCTTCTTACCCGGTTCCTGTATCGTCAGCTTTAGTTCTTCCTTAACTTTCGATGAAGTTGAAGACCAGGTCCGGCTATTGAATGATGGTTGGGTTAGATAACGGCCATCGTAGGCGATCTCGTTATAGAGAGGACTAATTGTACTCAGGAATGACTCCAAGAGATGTTCCTGCTTGCATGCGCTACCCACACCGCATGGCACGTTAGGCCGCGGCGCAAGCTCCCTTTCAGAATGAATCGCAGTCCGGAGAAAGCTATTGTAGTAAGAAAAATATCGTTTTGCTGGCTCGTCCGGGTCCAGCAACTCCTGCCCTACCTTCGGTCCTAAATCAACACCGACGTACTGCGTTCGAACACGTTCTGCCCGATCATCGAGATCGTCAGCGAGACGAAGCTGGCTGCGTTTGATGAGGAGCCTGTGCTCAAAGTCCCAGGCCACCTTAAAAAAAGAGAGACACGGTAGGATCGCTATCACCGCCAGCAATGTCGAAATCGTCGAGAAATAACCAAGTTGCCATCGAGAGGACTTCGGTTCTTCTAGCGCACCCTCCGACTTTGAGTGCTCGGCTTGCTTTTGAAGGGTCATTACGTTGATAACCAGCACCACAACCGGGACGCAAACAACGAAAAAAAGAAGCACAACAATCTCGGGAAGCTTAGGTAGAACAAGAAGCAATAGGATAGCGGCAAGGTTTACTATTACCAGCCACTTGTACGCGCCTGCCTTGCGCGAATCAGGCCAGAGCCAGCTGCCCGTCACGTGGCCTCTTCCTGACAGGTGTACCAGAAGCAGTCCGAGGAGCATCACCACCGCATAGACAGCAAACAGAATGGAGGCGAGGCTTAGTACCTCCAGGTTCATCGTCTCCTCGACTCGCAGGTCGCGAAAGACGATCACGGTCCACAATTCATTCGATTGAAGGGCAGGATAGATGTAGAGGCGGTGGCCCCGGCCCATATAGTTCGCCAACAGCGGGCCTGACGCGCGCATCAACACACGCGAGCGGACCTCTTGGTTCTGGTCGGTTTCAGCGAAGAAGTTTTCACGCAAGTTTCGGGTCGAGTCGGAGTGAAAAACCACTGTGCCGTCGGGCTGGATGATGGCGAACTGGAAACCGGCTGGCAGAATGGGGTCGACCACGGAAATCGGCCGCGTTACAACCGACGCGCAAAACGCATTCTTGAGGTCGGACGCGGGTTTTCCGTGAAGGTCTAGCAGTTGCCAAAAGATGGTGATGTAATCCCCAGTATTAGGAGAGTATTGGGATCCTATACCCTTGGCTGGAACTGGCGCGGGACCTCCTGAGCTACCAAAAGCAAAAGCCTTTTTGATGGCTGGATAGTACGTATTCGACGGATCATCGAGGTTGATGAACGGGGTAACATGTGACATTGTGCTCCACTTGATCCGCTGGTCGCCGTTGGAGTCACCCCAACTCGCGAACTGGAGGTAGGGGTAATCCGAGAGGTGCTCGGGAGCAATTTTGTCAAGGATCTGGGTTCGACATGCCCACTTCGGTTTGCATTCTCCTTTGTCTCCCGTGAACGTGGGGTGCCGCTGGGAAGAGCCCTGTGCTTTGTGCAAATCTTCCGGCAGCGTGCTCCCCTCATAAAAATCCTGCAGCTGTCTAAATGCGCCGTCTCTTTCCTGGCTGAACTTCGTATCAATGGCTTTCGCGAGCGTCAGCATCGGATCCTCTTGTCCTCGCTGGTCGAAGTCCTTTCGCAAGTAGTAGACGTCCAAGAGTGCGAAAGTTAATGTCGCAGTTGCTGCGCAGGCAAAAATCGCAGTGATGACTACGTCGCTTGCCCGAAATCTTTCTGCGGGGCTGGATACGATCAGTTTCAAGAACGGGTAAGCCGCGACTACCAGCAAGATGGCAAAAGAAAGCCACAGAAGGTACGTATACGATATCGACTGGCTCTCTGAGCGAAACGCCTCCGCGCGCACCAATCCACACAAAACCCACGGTTCGGGCTGGGCAACACTGTCATGAGCACTTTTTTTCACGGCATCGATCTGCCGCAGTGAAATCTGCAATGGCTGTGAATAGAGTCGGTAGTGAGTGCCCTCTAGTGTGATCTCCGAGAACCTGCTGAATGCGAAGTTGCTGGACTGCGATGGCGGTTTCGTCGCAGACTCGGTCTTACCGTCTTTCGTTCCTGCGGATGTGTCCTCGAGCGCATCGATTCGTGCTACAGCAAGTCCGGGTAACGATTTCTGAAAGATGACCGTTCCGTTGCCCTGCGCTACCAGTACGACATCGAACGGATTGCGATTGTCCGGTGGCAGAACCTTGCGTATTAGTTTGTCCAGATCCGTGCGAACCGCGTACTTTGTCTTATTCCGGTCGCGTTTATAAGCCAGATAGAGGAAGTGCGTCCCCTCGTCCGCTTGGATCGCTATATTCGGTGGATCGCCATAGGCATTCCCAAGTACTTTCCGGTCTTCGTCGTCCAGCTTCTTCAACTGAGGAGCCACTTTGTTGAGGTAGGACTCTAACGTGGCATCGCTTACGCCAGAATCAGAGGCATTGTCCATCATCCTGTCGAAATTATCGATGCTGGCACTGATCTGCTCACTAAGCGTGGTCAAAAGACGAAAGTTCCGGTCGTCTAAATATCGGTGCTCGGAGGGGAGCCAAACCAGGTTATACAAGCCGGCCGCAACGACTAAGAGTAGGCCAATGCAGGCAGGAAGAAAAAAGCTCCGTAGTCGAACGAGCGTCTTCATGAGCACTACTCCTTTAAACGTACACACCGGCCCTTTCACCGGTTATTCAACATTCAAAGGAAGATGGCAGCAATAGGGCGACGTCCTCGGCATGAATGCTGGACTAAGTCGGTGTGGGGCCCCACTGGCAAACGCAAAGCGATGAACTATTGTGAAGCGGCGCCAGATTCCGTTTCACCGCAAGAGTGACCGCCAAATGGGCCCTTGGGTGCGCTTCTTGGGTGCGCTTCTTCCAGCAATGACATCGACCTCGACAGGTCTTGCTTCCCTGGCGAAGCGACAAGCCACAGTGCGAGTTACACGTCCGCGAGCCCGTCTTAGGATGGGCTGAGCTTACGGCGTCGCTACAGCTGCACTTCCGGCATGGCTTGCGCTATTGCTGCAGTTACAGTACGTGCGGCATCGCTGCAGCTACAGTAGAGGAACCGGATGGGCTTAGCCTGCATTCCTACCACCTTTTTGAGAAATTAGCCACAACTTATGTATTTGGCAAAGCATGGGAGCGCCGCGGAGGGGAGACCACGGCGGCCCCGTACTGTCTTTGCTTGAGAACCCTGGTGAGAAATGCAGGCTTGAGTAGGCTAGAGCTTGGACTTAGGGAATCTCTGATTAAATTTCGTGCTTAAGGGACTGACCATGGATCAGGGATCGGAATAGGACTGTCATCCCGAGCGAAGCCGAGGGATCTGCTTTTTCCGGGCCTTAGCCGTGTGGGAGCAGTTTGGGAAGGGCACCGCTCTAGCCGTGCCGCCAACCATGCAACGAGAAGGGGCTTGAGAGCCCCTGAGGGATCGGGAATTCCACCTGGCCAGCTTAAGCAGAGATTCCTTAGGCGTACAAAACCGCACACCACCCAAGGTCAAAGATGCGGCATCGAGG
>DASYBJ010000351.1:0-26575 GCA_036500845.1 Acidobacteriaceae bacterium | reverse complement strand
GGCTTGGATCGCGGCCGACACCTGCTCGTGGCGATTCTTTTCCTCGGCGGATGCCAATTGGATCTGCTCTAATTGTTGGTTTAACTGCTCGGCTATTTGCAGATCCTGCTGCGCTTGAGCGTTACCGCTGGCCGTGGCATTGCCGCTACCAGCCAATGCATTGCCGCTACCAGCCAATGCATTGCCGCTACCAGCCAATGCATTGCCGCTGCCACCCAATGCATTGCCGCTGCCACCCAATGCATTGCCGACGGCACCAGCTGCGCTGGCGCCGTTACTCAGTGCGTTGGCGCCGCTACTCAGTGCGTTGGCGCCTTCACTCACTATGGGACCGATGTTAGGCATTTTCATAGTTTCCCTCTCCTGGTTAATTGGTGCTGTATTGCGCTACAAGACTTACAGTTAGTTATCGCTGTCCGCTGCCAGAAAGTTGCGCGGTGGCATTATTTATTTCTAATTTGTTGATACGTTGACTGGCTTTCTCTATCTGTATTTTTCTAACAGTCATCAGCCGCATCTCCATGCGGCGTGCTGGTCCGTAAGCCCGCAAATCCTTCAGCCGCTCCAGATCCCGTTTAGCCTCCTCGCCCATTCCAAGCAGCAGATAGCCCTCACAGCGCCTGACAAAGGCGTTGGTGTAGGTGGGCGCAGAGGCAATGACGCTTGATGCGTACCGAACGGCTTCAGCTGGGTTTCCTAACGAAAGGTGGAGTGCGCTTACCGCATCTCTGTAGTACAAATTGTCGGGATAAATCTCGAGTAGGCCCTCGAAGAGGGCTAAAGATTCCCCGAAGCGTCCTTCAGTATGCAGTAAGTAAGCCCGCTCACTTGCCATGTAGGCCACGTGCTCGTTCCATCCCGCCAGGAACCTGCTCATTGTCCACCGCCCTCGGATGCGCGTGCGCGAATCCGGCGCGCAGCCTGATCGTAGGCGGCGAGCATAGCGATCATCCGGTCGAATTTCGGAGTCGCTGACGACGCGTCCATTCCGTCAGCGCGAGTGCTTTGCGTGAGAAGTGGAGAAGCTCCTACTGGATTTGCGGTCCTCCGGTTTTCGAAGGAAGTTGGCCGAGGCGGGGGATCGATCTGGCTGGGACTCGGTGCAACCTGATTCAGGCCGAGCAGATCCTGCCAGCCGGTCGGCGACGGCACGTTCGCCATGGGCGGCATTTGACTGTAGGGTGCATTTCCGTAGTCTTCTTCGGCACCTTCCGGGTCTGCCACGGCAGCAGGCCCCAGCTCAACACCCGGGATCAGGTAGTGGGTACTTAGTTCGTCAATTTTGGTTCGCATTTGCAAGCCTGGAGGCAAGGTTCAAGATTTCCGCTACAGTCTCATACAGCTCCTCAGGAATCTCTTCTTCGAGCTCGAGAGGAAAGAGGCTGCGAGCGAGTGTTATGTTTTGGATAACCGGTACATTATGGTTCTTGGCGATCTCAACGATTTTCTGAGCCAAAAACATTTCGCCTTTCGCAACTACTCGCGGCGCGTTCATATGAGCTTCTTCATATTGCAAGGCCACGGCGATGTGGGTTGGGTTGACGACAACCGCCTTCGCCTTCGGTACCTGCTTAACGGCGTTTTCTCGAAGCAGCGCCATATATAGAGACCTGCGGTGGCTCTTTACATGTGGATCGCCTTCCTCATCCTTGTGTTCCCGCTTGACCTCCTCCTTCGACATCATCAGGCCCTTGATGAAGAGCTGCTTCTGTATGACGAAGTCAGCAGCTCCGAAGAGCAGGAATACACCGCCCACTTTGAACAGCAGAGTGAATAACAATTTTGGCCCCAAGGTGGCAAACTGTGCGATGCTCAACCGGCTGGAGACAATCAAATCGCGAAGAGCAGACGAGAGGGTCGAGTATGCGAGCCAGAGAATGACGACGAACTTGAGCAGGTTCTTCAGCAGTTCCAGATAGGTCTTCGGCTTGAAGAGGATATTTTGCAGTCCCGCCACGGGATTGAGCTTAGAGAACTTCGGCGCTAGCGCGCTCGGCGCGAAGAGGAACCCCTGAAGTTGGGCGAAGTTCACTGCGATCGCGGCGACGGCTAGAGCCATCAACAGCGGCATTGAAAGCAACAGGAACTTGGTCGAGGCGTCCCCGATTCGGGTAATGAGCATATTGCTATCCGAGCCGGCAGCCAGCAGTCCCGGGCCGAACGACTCGATCATGAAGGCCTTTAGCTGTTCAACCAGAGCCGGCCCGGAAAAAGACAGCACAGCGGCGGCGGTCAAAAAGAGCACCGACTGCGTCAAATCGGTACTCTTGGATACCTGACCCTTTTCTCGTGCGTCCTTAAGCTTTTTCTCTGTCGGTTTCTCTGTTTTATCGTCGGCCATCTGTAGACCCGCATGAGTTATCGGAAGGTGTGCTCATAGGTTGCGATGCGGCCTTGGCCGATTGTCGGAATCGCAGATTCCCGTCACTGGTCTCGCTGTTGGTGAGCTCACCCCTCTCCTTCGATCAAGAACATCCCCCGGTGTCGCCCGCCTTGTTCTAGATTCTCAGCCGAGATGAGCGGCGTTCATCCCGGCTGATTCGGGGGAGTCTTTTCCGCGTTTGAGGAGTCACTACGTGAAAAGCAATGCCGTCCTCTGTACTTGTGTGAATAAATCCCAGTTTGCGAACCATGCTGATTGTGATTCTATTCGTTAGGGGGATTGCTGCGTAAAGACTTTCGGAATCCGAAAGAAAGATGTCAAGCGCTGCTTCAAGGGTCATATGCGGCGCCCATGATGCACGCCGGCAACTATCTACATAGATGTGTAGGTAGCCGCTCGGCTCACGGGCGGCCGCGCCAACAATAACTCCATCTTCTGTGTCAAAAAACTCCACGATAGCCCAAGATGCGAGTGAAGACGCGAGCGCTTTGAACAGGAGATCGGGTGTGAGGGACAGGGAAGGAAACTCGCGTTTAACTTCATTTGAGCAGATCGGAAACAAGAATGAAGCAAAAGCGTCTGGATCTCCGCAACGACGAACAATAATCATCTCTGTTTCCCCCACAAATGAGACCGGCCGTATCCTGCGAAAGCATGTCCTTCGAACCGCCGCTTGTCAGTTGCAGGCAGTAACTCGCGCGACGCTCGCCTGTTGGCCAGCTAGTGTAGGCTGCGCTTTTTAGATCCTCATGTTCCCGGAACTGCGCGATGTTCCAATTTCGGGTGAATAGTGGGAATCATCGCTGAGTGGATGTTCGAGACCGATACCCGGGTTTATCGAGGGAGCGTTCTCCGCAAGGCCGGGAGCATGTTCAAGGCCGATACCGGGATTTATGGAAGGACCTGCAATGCTGGGGGGGTGTTCAAGCCCTATACCAGGGTTGATCGAAGGACCTGCAAGGCCGGGCGCACGTTCAAGGCCGATACCGGGGTTTATCGAAGGACGTTGAGCCGCGGTTTCGGCAGCTTGGAGCAACGCGTCGGCACCGCCTACGGAGGAGCTTCCGCTTATGCTCTGGATAACGCTTGACAAGGGGTTGCCTTGGTTATTGCCATTGCTATTGTTGCTAGTGATGCTGTTGACCTTGTCGGCAGCATCATAGCCTTTTTTCGCTCCTTGGAGGACCTGCTTTCCGATCTGCGCGGCGGAGCGAGCTGCTGAGAGCCCCTCACCGCCAACTTCCCCAGCTGTTGAGCCGACCTCGCCGGCTGTTGCGCCGACCTCGGCGCCAGTTGCCGCTACTTCGGCACCGGTCGCCGCGACCTCTGCGCCCGCGGTTGCAGCGCCTGCTACCTCTGCGGTCGCGGTTGCGGCGGTCGCAGCACCTGCTACGGCTTCTGCTACACCCGCGACGATGGCTGGAATAAATGGCATTTTACCCTCCGTAATTCTTACTCAGGGCCCGCAGACGCGGCTTCAAAGTGAGGCCGCGGTCATCCACAACAACCGAACTGTAGCATTATCGGTTGAGCGAGGCCGAGAGTTGCTTCTAAACACCGGGACGGCGATCCGGCCGAGATTGGAGTATCATCGAGAGCCTTCGGCTGACCTCGGCACCATAGTGCAGAGCGCAGCGGCGTTCATCGCGAGAGCGAGTGGCTCAGCATGAAGTCGGTTGTGGGTCCGCGCTGGTCGACGGCCTTCTTAGACTTCAAGTACTCTGTCGCGCGAGATATCCACTCATTTTGTTTTGCGAGAGTGATCTTCCGATTCTCCACGAGGCGACCTTCGGGTCCTCAATTCTCAAGAGGATACTTTACGCGGAGCAGCATACGCGGTTTGCAACAGAGCGCTGTAGATATCTGACATTTCGTAAGCAGAAACCAGAAGGATATTGCCCGGCGTTACGCAACGAATCGTCGTGGAGCAACGATAAATAAACAAAGAGAAGTCCGAACGCAAAACTCTGCCCTTAGGCGTTTTAGAGAGAAAGCCTTTAGTTAGATAGTTCTCAGAAGTCCATGTCCGGCTGCTGAGGCCGGATGTAAACGCACTTCACACCCAATCGATTTAGGAGGAAGCATGGCAGTTCAGGGAACGGGTTACGTTGGAACAGTGAACTATGAGCGGAGTCCACAGGTTCTTGATCAAGACTCATCGAGTACAGCTGGTGGCGATCAAGCGACCCCGCAGGGAGCAACGCCCAATACCTCGCAGGGATCTGCTAACACCCAGCAGGTATTGCAGGGCATCGTCGACAGCATGGGAACCCTCAGTCAGAGTGCTGCCGCGTTTTCTGTAGCTCAAGGCCAGGCATCAAACGCTTCCGGCCAGGCATCAAGTGCTTCCGGCCAGGCATCAAGTGCTTCCGGCCAAGCCCCGACCCAGGGTGGAAATGGTCAGATGCCGCAACCGAACGACACGCGGCCGCCGGGCGATACGCGAAGCGCCGATCAGATTGTGGCGGGCAACCCCACACTAAAGAACCTGGGGAATCAGGCCCATGTCATGGACAACTTGAAGAAACAGGTTGGCGACTGGACCGATCCCAAATTAACCCCAGACCAACGTGCTAATGCGGCATACCGGGCCAGCGAGGTGCTGAACTACATTAAGAGTTCCAATGCTTCCGACGGCAGTACACGATCGAGTAGCGTAAAGGACGATGGAAGAGTCGACGGATTCACCAAGAGTGGGGACGCTCGTCATGGAACGGAGGCAGGTGCGCTCAAAGACTTTGGAGAACAAGGCTACGGAGCGTTGAGCCAGAATCACGCTCTCGATACGACATCTGACAAGTACGTAAACAAAGACGGCACAACGAAGAGCACCGCGCAATTTGTCGGCGACCAGATCTTGACGGGATTGTCAGATGTGGAGAAGGCTCTTTCGCAGGTGGCTTCCTTTATCGGTGATCTCCACATTCCACTTATTAGTCAGATTGCCTCCGGAGCATCGGTAGCATATCAGGCCATCGGCGACGAAGCGGACGTCGCGAAGACAGCAATTGACGGCGGCAATGTGAAGCAAGCCCAGAAAAACGCGGGCATCGACCTAGCGGAGACGGCGGTCGGTTCGCTCACAGAAATTCCAGGCGCCAAACAGGCCGTCAAAGGCGTAGTCGATGTAGCGGGACGTGCAATAAAGCAAGGCGTCAAAAAGGCTGGGGAGTCGGCGGTGGACGGTTCCTAGTCTTTTCTGGAACGCCGGTTTATTGACCATTGCATAATATAGTTGCAGCGGGAAGAGTTCCGTCTATTGCGAGAAGGCGCAGACAGGGTGGGTCCTCCGGTCCCTCTGCTGGCAACCGCGCTTGGCGGCCCGCCCGCGCATCCTTCTTCAGCGTATGCACTCCGCGCTGCTTCAGTTGCTGCGCCCAACGACTCACAGGCTCGCGATGGGCACCCACTTGCCGCGCCACTTCGGACTGTGCAACGCTCCCCTTAGAGCAGCTGCGCCGCCGGCAAACGTCGCTCTTCCAGTGCTTGAAAAGTCCGGTCGCACTCCTGCCGGATTTCTCATGCAGGCGCCACAGCATAGAATTCCAAGAATTCAATCCTTGGTAGATGTTTCCTCTCGAACGGCTTGCACTTATTTTGGGTTACGGAAGGGTTTCTCGACCGCCTGCAAGCCGGTCAGCTCAAACTCCTGATGAAGTGGTCGATCATCGGAATTGCGGATGCGAGGAACTGCTGGAGTCTATCGAAGAAGAAAGCAGCCGAGAGAACGAAGACGGCCAGCCCGATCCATGACTTTGCAGTATTCGCGTCATTGCTCATGCGAATCGAAGAGGCGACTTTCTGAATGCTCCCAAAGGAGACGTCGACCAGAAAAAGAGTCAACACAACTGGAGCGCAGAGTTGCGCGCCGACCAGTATGGCCGACGCGCTGATGCGAGCGAATTCGCTGGCCACCGGTACCCAACCCGTTCCGAAATGCGGCATCTGGATCGGAGGTATCACCAGAAAGCTGTGCGCCATGCTGCGCAGAAACAGAAGATGCCCTCCCAAAAGGAGAAACAGCACGATCGAAGCTTGGATCTGGAGGTTCCCAAGCGCTGAAACGTTACCGGGCAATTGCGGCGCCAGGTAAGTGATCTGGTTCAATCCTCGCTGGGTATCGATGACGATTCCGGCAATCTGCACACCGAAGAAGATCATCTGGGAGATGAAACCGATCATCATGCCGACGACGAACTCCTTAGCCAGCAAAGCGAAATAGAACAGGGGAGAACCAGGAAGCGGACCAGCGGTTTTTGCTAGACCTGAATACAGGAGTGAAGCGCCAACCGCCGCAAATCCAACTTTCGCCTGTGTCGGGAGGGCCTGTCCGCCCATGAAGGGCGCCAGGCTCAAGGCGGAGATCAGGCGGGTAAAAATGAGAAAAAACACGAGCAGAAACGACTGCACATCCAGATGGATTCCGGCGCTCTGCAGGAGACTCTGCAATGTAGGCAAGACGCCCATCAGCGCACCAAGACGATCGAGTTCAGGATCGTCTGCGTGAACTGAACAGCCTGCCGCAGCATCCACGAACCAAGGACAGCAATCGTCAGAAAAACCGTGATCAGCTTGGGGACGTAGCTAAGGGTCTGCTCCTGGATTTGGGTCGTCGCCTGGAGAATGCTGACGATGACTCCCACGAGCAGGCTGACCAGCATGGGACCTGCCGACAGCAGCAGAACCAGCAATAGCGCTTCGCGCAAGATCCTAATAATCGTTTCTGTATCCATAAGAATCGCTTCCAGATTTATTAGTCGCCATCCTGTGTCGTCTTAGACATAGCTGAGAACCAGACCCCGAACGATCAGGAACCATCCATCGACAAGGACAAACAGTAAGAGTTTGAAGGGTAGCGAGATGACGCTCGGAGAAAGCATGCTCATGCCCATCGCGAGCAGGATGTTTGCAATCACCATGTCGATGATGACGAACGGAATGAAGATAAGAAATCCGACCTCAAACGCCTCTTTCAGTTGGCTCGTCACAAACGCAGGAATGAGCACTTGGAAGTCATCCTTGGAGAGAGACGGCTGTGTGGCTGCTGGTGGACTGGCGGCGTTGTCTGCTACCGTCGTCCCCGCCGGCGCAGTGGAAACCGGCATGGCCGACGCTGGCCGCACATTTGGATCCGAAGTAGCGGCGTTTGCCTGAGTTTTGCCACTTCCTCCATCGAGCCGCTGCGCAAGTTCGATAAAGAGAATTCGATCCTCATGGTGTGCGTGCCTGGCCAAGAACTGGCGAAGCGGCTCTCGTCCTCGTCCCACAGAGTCGAACAGGGTTTTGACGCTTGCCTCAGAGAACATATCTCGAGTGTCTGGAACGGAACCAGCAGCGGTATACATCTGTTTTGCGACCGGCGTCATGATAAAGAAACTCAGAACAAAGGCCAAACCGGTGATGACCTGGTTCGGCGGTACATTTTGTGTGCCGAGAGCATTGCGCAGAATGGAAAGAACAACGGAAATCTTGACGAAAGACGTCAACATCACCAGCACAAATGGCGCCAGGGTAAGTGCACCTAGCACAATCAGCATTACGACTGGATTTGGAAGGTTTGGTGTCATAGCGATCTTCCCTGATTCCGATCCGCGATGGCCTGTGCGATGCGCCGGAAACCGGAACCGCTCGTCAGATTGGTCTGCGCTGGCGCGACGATGTCTTGAAAGTCTTCCGGGTTGAGTGTTGCCATAAAGTGGACTGCTTCTGCGGAAGATGCCAAAAGAATGACAGTCTTGCCGGTCCTTACCAGGTAGAGCGTTTTCCTGGGCTCGAGAGGATATGTCGCGAGTATGTGGATGGGGTATGAAGCTGGCGCCGCAAAGCCTGTAAGCCTCGGCAGCAGAACCTTCGCTACAACTAGCGCGAGTAGACAGATGCCCGCAAGAACGAGCAGCGTCTTGGCATAGTCGAGCCACATGCTCGTTGGCGAGGACGGGGCTTCAACAACCATGGCGATCCAGAACGCAGGCATTTAGGGCTTCCGCCAACGCGTGATTTCAACCCCGAGGCGATCGTCTATCTCGACTAGCTCCCCGGCGCCAAGCACCCTGCCGTTCGCCACCAGTTGAACCGCTCCGAGGTCTTGTTTGTCGAGTTGAATGATGCTTCCGTCGGTCAGGCCCTCCAGTTCTTTGAGCGATAACTCGACCTGACTTAATACGACATGGATCCGAACGGGAAGCGCCGCTAACTCGACCTTTCCAGCGCCGTTCGCTTCATCTTGGAGATTCGTGTTTCCATCCATGGAAACGCTCCTTTCAAAGAACTCTTTCACTACAAAACTGTGGGGATTGTTTTCGTCTCGCATAGCACGCCAGCCGCGTTCCGGTGCGTGGCCGCCGAGGCCGACCGGCAGAACCAGCTCCACTTCCGGTGTGTAAAGCAGTGTGTCCGCTGGCTTCAGCTCTTCGAGATCGCTAACCTCAAGATCGACGAAGCCAATACACAGCATGACCTGCCATTTAATCTGTTCCTTCGTGCCGGCGGGCAACCCGATCGACACGGCGCCTTGGACCCTCTGCAGGCAAGTGTCTGGGAGAAACAGCAGGATGCTGCCCTGAACTTGGGCCAGACGCACTGACGCCTCAAGTGTGATGCCCGGCTCGTCCTGCAAGGCGAACCGGTTGCTGGGCACTAGAAGACACTGAAAAGGGAACCGAAGTTCCCGGTTTGCGCGTTCGAGAATACTGACAACAACAAACTCGAACAGACCTGAATCGCTCTCGACGAGCTCCGATATGCTCTCGCGCGTAAGCCGCGAAAGGATGGTCTTCAAAAATGGCCGGGCGAGCGCGAGAACACCATGGCCCATCTCCGGATGAATGCGGAACTGGAAGAGGCACAAGTCTGAGCCGAGTCTGGAGATGAATTCAGATGCCGCCGTGCGAGTGGAACGGCACGAGTAAGCTAACTCGACTTCGTTGTCGCGCGCCCATAGTTCCTGCGGGTCCATACGAAGGACATATGGGAAGATGAGCACCTCATCTCCGCTTGCCAGCAGCCGCTGATCCCCTGGCTCCAGCCGCTGGCGATTGATGTAAGTACCGCTGGAGCTCTCCAGGTCCTCGATGTAGAAGCCATCCTCCCGCAGGAGAATGCGTGCATGCCTGCGGCTGATCGAGCGCAGCCGCAGCGGAATATCGTTGTCGCTGGCTCTGCCGATGGAGATTTCCCGTTGCTCAAACACGTACTCCTGCGTCTGCTCACCATGGAGCTGACTCGATTGCGTGATCTCGAGCTTTCGGCCCGAGGGCACTTCAAGAAGTTCCTGCAGCGTGTCTTCTACCCAGGTCTTCCAGGACGAAGCGCTCTCGAACAGCCTTCCATAAGCATTGATCGAAGCTACCTGGCTTGATGTGTACTTCCGCAGGTTCCGAAGGAGCGCAAGCTTTGCGGTCCTGTGCATCTGTTCAGACACCGGCACGTTCGTTCCTTTGCATTACCGGTGAGGTACGAGCATTGGAGATCGCGATGTTACGGATCTTGACTCCTTTACTCATCAATGCTTCCCGAAGCTCTCCAGTATGGCGGCTGAGCAGCTTGGACACGTTGTCAGACTGCGTGACGAATCGGATGCCCAATTCTCCCTCCTGCTGTCGAATCTGCACCTGCAGGCCTTCCAGAGTTTTGGAATCGAATGTAATGTTCAATGCCTCCGCCTTTCCTCCTTGTCTAAAGATGTCGATCTGGTGGCCCATCTCGGTGGTCAGCCGATCGATCTCCGGAGGAACGCTGGCGCCCGGCTGTGCGATCTTGCCCGGATCTGCTGCGACGGACGGTTGTGGAAGGCGTGAAGCCGAGGCATCTGCGGCGAGGGCATTCATCGACGCTAAGTCGAGGCCCGCCAATGGGTTTTTCTTCTGAGCATCGCCGCCGTCTTCCTTGCTGCCGACCTGCTTCTCCTTGCTCTTTTCAGTCTTGCTCTTAAGCAGTTGCGAGAAACGGTCTGAGGTCTTCTTTTCGTCGACCCGGTGTTCGGCGTTCTGCTTGGCTTGATTCACAGATTCTGCGGAAATTCTCATCTCCTCACCTGTCTGCTGAGGTGCATCACGTTGCCGATCTCGTCCTGCTCCAGCTCTTCCCGGTAAGCGGCTTCCTGAAGGAACCGCTTCTCGGCTTTCTCCCGGTACTTCTCGAGAACATCCACTTCCCGCCGGGCTTCTTCGAGCGCTGTTCGAGCCTGTTGCACTGCCTCGGCCGCTTGATCGACGAAGACCTGCTGCGCAAGAATGGCGGACTGTGCCGCCTGCACGTCCAGCTTCAGTCCCAAGAGAAAGTCGCTCTGCTTCGCAAGTGTGGAACCGCCATGTACGCCTGTTGCGAAGCGTTCCGCGCGTTTGCGCTGGTAACGTTCTGCGACACGCTGCGCTTCCTTCTCCAGCTCCTTCATGGTTTGCCGCTCGACCGCCAATTCCTTCTCGCGTGCAGCCAGAAACTCTTCGGCATGTTGCTTTTCCTCAGTCCGCTGGTCTAGAAGTGGCTGAAGACGAAATTGAAAGACTGGCATGTTATTCCGTGAACATCGCGCAGAGTTTTTCTACGGATGCCGTTCGGGGCATCTCTTCATCGGTGGGCTGTTGTAGAAAGCGGTTGATGTCGTCAATTCTCCGGATCGCGTCGTCGGTTCGTGGATCGGATCCCGCCTGGTAAGCACCAAGGACGATGAGATCTTTCTGCTTGTTGTACGTCGCCAGCACACCGCGCATAGCGGAAGCCGCTGCGCGATGCTCTTTCGTGCTAACCGCATTCATCACACGGCTCACGCTTCCGAGAACATCGATGGCAGGGAAGTGACCCGCTCCCGCCAGCTCTCGGGATAAGATGATGTGCCCATCCAGGATCGATCGGACTTCATCCGCTACGGGCTCGTTCATATCGTCGCCGGCAACAAGCACGGTATAAAAGGCGGTGATGGACCCTTTATCGGAGTTCCCGGCGCGCTCTAACAGCCTGGGCAGTTCCGCGAAGACCGACGGCGTGTAACCGGCTCGAGCAGGAGGCTCGCCGCATGCAAGGCCAACCTCACGCTGGGCTCGCGCAAAGCGGGTTACCGAATCCATCATGAGCATGACCTTCTTGCCTTGATTGCGGAAGTACTCAGCAATGGCCGTGCCAACGTACGCGGCTTTGAGTCTGACGAGCGAAGGCTCATTCGAGGTGGCACAGACGATAACCGAACGCTTCAGACCCTCCGGTCCGAGATCCTGCTCAAGAAAATCCCGAACCTCTCGTCCGCGTTCACCGACAAGCGTAATTACGTTGACGTCGGCTTCCGTATTCCGGGCGATCATGCCCAGCAGCGTGCTTTTGCCGACGCCTGCCGCCGCGAACAGACCGATGCGTTGCCCTTCTCCACAGGCCAGCAGTGAATCAATGGCGCGCACACCGACTGAGATGGCCTTGTTAACGCGATTGCGGTGCAGCGGGTCAGGGGCTTCCTGGTAAACAGCGTATTCTTCGCTGGCGGCAATTGGACCCTTGAACTCAGCATCCATAGGCTCCCCCAGGCCGTTCAACACGCGCCCCAGCAACTCATCGCCCACCTTCACACTCAGATATTTGCCGGTGGGAACCACCTCGCTTTGCGGCCCGATGTCCACCAAGGCCCCAAGCGGCATAAGGAGCACGTCACCATCCTCAAAGCCCACTACTTCCGCTTTTACCGGGTGCACAGAGCGTGGGTTGTAAATCAGGCACAGCTCTCCTATCCAGACGTCGGGAACAGTAGCTCGAATCAGGAGCCCGACCAAAGCTTTCACGCGACCTTTGGCGACAAATGGAGAGCAGTCGTCTACTTCGGCCAGATATCTGCCGAGCTCGAAACTAGCGATTGCCGGCATCGAACCTCCGCAGCAAGGCGCCTTCTATCGATGCCACTTGTGTGCCGATCTGAGCATCAATAATGCCCACATCACTTTCCACGATGCATCCACCGGCTTCGATCGAAGGGTTCCCGATGACGATCAGCTCGCCTACTTCAACGCCAAGCATCTTTAGAGCGCCTGCCTGTTCACGCAGTGCAGCTTCGTCTGAGGGATTCACCTTTATGGTGACTCTTCTTTCGCTGCGCACAGACCGAAGCGCCTCCTTGGCGATCTGAAGAACTATGCCTGGGTCCACCTCTACGCTGTGGCGTATGACCTTCTTGGCAACGGCGATAGCCAGCTTTACAAGTTCAGCCTCATGCCTGGCAAGAAAGTCTTCGCGCTGCTTCCAGGCATCTGCGAGAGCATCGTTCCATTGCTCCAGACCAGCGGCATAACCGCGCTTGGTGCTCTCCGCCAGCACCGTTTCCTTCTCGCGCCGGGCGTCCTCGAGCAACTGCGCAGCCTGTTCCTGGGCCTTCGCCAAAATCTCCTTGGCTTCGAGCGACGCTTCGTGAGCCTCTTTCGTGATTTTGGACACTGCAGGCGTGCCGTTATTCCCATGAACCTTGATTACATTCGCGCTCATCTGAGTTTTTCTCTAAAACGGCCGGGTTAACCACGAGTACAGTCTTGGCGAGACGTGATCGACGTGGAGGCCAATGCGACGCTTTGCACTCTCACGCTGGCGATTGAGCTGGTCGTGTCGCAGATCTTTGAGCTGCGCGGGAATCTGCTCCGGTGGCAGATCTTTCGACTTCTCCAGAACAGCTTGTACATCCGCGCGCCGCTCCTCCGATAACAAAGCCATCAGCTGGTCCTTGGCTTCGGCTCCGCGCAGCAGAAGAAGGTATGCAAATGCAGTGGCAGTCATGAGTGATTTAGGCCTTGACAGCGCCCGCCGGGGCGGCTTCTGACTTAGCCAGTTGTTTCTCGAGCGCCTTGATCTTGAGCCTCCTCCGTTGACTCAGCGAAATAACCATTAGGGAAGCAAGACCCGCCGCCCCGGCCAGTCCGAAAGCCGCGACTTCAAGCCACGCACTGATCGAGAGTGGACCGAATCCTTCTTCGGGAATCGGCTTGATTTCAACCTTCTTGAACACAACCGCAACGTTCTCAGGCCTAAGCCCTTCGATGCTCTTTGCCATCAGGCTCTTCACTTCCACATCCTTCAGTGGCGGCTCATCGCCGCGGTACTGGATAAGCGCAGAGGCAGTGGGAGGAGACTGTTCGCTCTTGTCCAGGAGAGGCGTATTGTCAGGCAGAACTACTTGCACCCTTGCGTCGACGACTCCTGGAAGCGAATTCAGTGTGCGCGTCAACTCTCCGTTGAGGCCGGAGAGTAAGCGGGCCTTTTCTTCCGCTGCGGTCGGGATCATGCCGGCATTTGCGAATACGTCGTCCAGTCCTTTCACCTTCTCGCGAGGAAGGCCATTCTCGCTTAGAATCTTCCACGCCCTCACTACTGTGTCGCTTTGACCCCGCACATTCACGAGCCAAGCCGGCGTACCTTTCTTCGCCGTCGGATCAAGCTCCGTGGTCGCGTTGATTCCGTTCTCGCGCAAGAGCACGACGATCTGTTGAGCATCATTCTCGGTCAAATCTGATTCAAGTTGCCGGGAGCAACCGGCAAGGAGCAGCAGGTATGCCGACAGTAAGAGACCACCAAAAAGAACTCTTGTCATTGTGTTTCCAGAACTAGACTTGGGTTTGCAGAACGGACTTCACGCCGCTCGCAGCTTGGCCGACCATCTTGGAAAGCGCACTGATGCTTTCGTTCATGCTGTAGACCTGCTGTTGCAGCGCCAGCCATTGTTGAGGGCTGGCGTTCGGCGGCATCGCCTTGACAGCTGAGTCGAGCCGCGCGTACAGATGCTCAACGCTGGTCAATCTGCCTTGAAGTCCTTGCATCGAACTTGTCCCCGGAGTCGACTCCACACGCTCTCTCAAACGAGCCAAATGGAAATGGCTTGCTGCGAGACTCTGGTGTACTCGATCCGGCGCGGCCGCGCCAACGCGTTGTACTCGGTCGACGTTGGGTTCGCTGTTCGCCACAGGAGGATTCGCGGGCGATGCCGACTGCGTCGGCGAAGCTTCATTGCCAGCGTTGTCTTTTAACTGGCCCCTGATCTTGTCGAACTTCGACGCCCCGGCTTTCCCGGGCTGACCTCCGGTTTCCGAGCTCGTAGAGTCAGGCAGACTCGTCGTTAACTTATTTACAATAGGGTCCATGGTTCTTTCAGTTATCGCTTACTCGGAGCAAAGGTTGCTTGCAGCGGAATCGCGCTCCCGCTGCCACGGGAAGGGGCCGGCTGGAGGAGGCGAGAGCGCCTCCGGGACTTCCTGCAAAATCTTGCGAACCATTGCAAGAGCCTGCGCGTGAATTCGTGAAACCCACGACTTCGACAGATTCAGCCGTCTTCCTATGCTGACCAGTGAAAGATCCTCGTAGTAATGCGCCTGGAGCACAAACCGATGGCGTTTGGGCAACTGCCGAAGCGCTTCTCGTATTGCTTCGAACTCTTCTTTTTTGAGAAGCTGAGTTGCCGGCGAGTCAGTCGCGGCCGGAACGCTCTCCGGGTAGGCGCTGTCCAGCGAAATGAAATAAGTACCGCCCAGGGAAGAGGTGTAATCTTCAAACTCTTCCCGTGCAGCGTACGCCTCCCAGTGCGGTGCTGCTTCCGTGATTTCCTCAGACGCGGACTTGTCGGAGCCGCCTTTCAGATGAGAGGCTTGCCATGACTTGCGCACCTCGTCGAAGATGGCGCCACGGACCCGGTAGTACGCGAAGGTTGCGAATGAAACCTTCCTTGACGGATCGTAGCTACGTGCAGCCTGCACGAGACCAAACTCGGCAGCACCCTCCAGATCAGCACGCGTGATGTTAGGTGGATATTTTCCCGCAAGTTCGGCGGCTATGGCGTGGGCATATCCAAGATGGCTTTCGATCAACTCGTTCATCGTTCAAGTCCGGATCCTCTCCTTGTATTCGGCGAGCTATAACCTTCAACGGAGTGGGCTTGCCCTGCTCCTCCCTGCCTGAAGAACTGTTGTGCATCCTTGGCCCTTGAAGGGGCCCGTTCATGCTTTTTGGCAAAGATGCGGCCCCTCGATACATTTCGCAGACCGCCGCGGGCTGTACTCATAAGCTTCTGCCAGAAAGTCTCGACCTTTTGCGCGATAGATTCCCTCTGCGGGGCGCGCGTTTCGTCGCCACGCTGCAACGCCGAAAGATTGCGGATCACCATGGTCGCCTGCGAGGCACGGCCGACTGTGTCAGCGATCCTCTGAAGGTCCGTTATCCTCTGCGAACCCTCTTTCTCCATCATTCCGTCGATCAAGCTGGAAAGCACGGGAGGGAATCCGCTTATAACTTCGCTGAGCGGTTTTGCTCGTTTTGTTTTATCGGCATGCCAGGTAAACCAGCCAAACTCTCCGTCTCCGGACACATCCTGGAACTGCCGCTCGAAGAGGTCCTTGCCCAGCAATATCTCGTAGAACACGAATCCAAGCACATAGCTGTCCAGTAGACCGCTGTCGGTTTGCTCGGTGGTCTCTTCAACCATCTCCGGAGCGGAGTATTTTGGAGAACTAAGGACGACGGTCATTCCGGATTCGGCTGGAGCCAGGGTTGATAGCTCAACGGTACCGTCACTTCTAAAGAAAATCCTCCGCGGATCCAGGTTGCAAGGCCCTTTGTTTCCGCGACGCGCTTCTTCCACGGCCGCGATTACACTCAGGAAACTCGGAATAACGAGCCCCGTGGGTGCGGGTTCGGAAGACAGAAGCCGACTAAGATCGTGTACGCTTCGTTTCTGCTCCGAATAGGCCGGGTCAGTTCGATCCTTGAACGTTGAACCGGGCGGAATCCAACCGTCATTATTCGTCATTCGTTTCCCTTGGGAACGCAGCTTAGGAGCTCAATCGCATGTGTCCGCGGAGAGTTCTCATTTAACAATGCAGCGAACGTATTTCTATTCCACAAATGACGAAACCGCGTTAACTTATATATGCGATTTTTTTGAGGTCACATCCGCTCAGCGGATCGACAAAATCGAGGTGTTCGCCGTTTTATCTCAACTAAGGGTGAGCAAGTCGCGCCCCGAGAGAGGGCAACGGAGGCCGTGATAAACGGAAATAACACAAAAGAAATCCCCTTGGTGCTTGCCGGCCAGGGAGACGACAAGCCCAGCCTGGAGCTGGCCAACAGAACACGCGCCACACAGCGGGGCGCAGTGTAAATGCGAAGGCCTACTCAGATTCGATAGGCCACTCGGCTTTGTTCAGCGTACGCGCAACAGCAGGCAAGTCACGTTGTCCTCGGCGCCGCCTTCGTGCGCGATTGCGATCAGTCTGCGGCATATTTCCTCCAGATCAGAGTGCGTGTAGATCTGATGCGCGAGCTTCTCCGCGTCGGCATAACGAGTCAGACCGTCGGTCGTCAGCAGCACAATATCTCCAGGTTCCAGATCGACAACGAAGAAGTCAGGCTTCACTGCCGCATCGACGCCCACCGCGCGCGTGATGAACTGCTTCAGCCGCGCAGACACACCGGTCCCTCCGCGCCGCATCTGCTCTGCTGCATATGAGTGGTCTTCGGTGATCTGCACGCAGTCGCCGTCTCTTAAAAAATACGCGCGGCTATCGCCAACGTTGCCGATAAGAAGTCGGTTGCGGAGAACGCATGCCGCGACCAGCGTAGTTCCCATACCGCGTAGGTTGCGGTCTTGCTGGGCCATATTCCAAACTGTCTGGTTTGCGTTGGCAATAGCGGAGTGGAGCCGCTTCTCCGGGTCCATCTCCTGGTGGTATAGCTCTTTGTAGGTCCGCAGTGTGAGCTCGACCGCCGTACTGCTGGCGACCTCCCCAGCGGCCAGGCCGCCCATGCCATCGCACACGACGAAGATGTTTGTCTCCAGGTCATACCCGAAGCAGTCTTCGTTGTTCGACCGCCGGTCGCCTATGTCTGAGAGTCCCGCTACGTCCATCAGCAAGTCCGTCATCATTGTTGTCGCTTTGCTCGTTGACTGGAAGCCGTGCTGTTGCGGGACGAACTCTTTTCTGTGCTGATTCATCTTTGCTGGTTACCTGGCTGCATCCACTGCGCGAGAATCTTGGGTGGCACATCCGACTCTATGGGTTTGTAGTGAAGTTGTTTTGCGAGAACAAACTGATCCCGCGCCCGGTGGCGAAGTACCTCGGCCTGGGCCTGATCCTTCGGAGAGGTCAGGAGTGCCTGGCTAAGCAGCGACGCTCCCAGATAGAAGTGAGCCGCACCGGCATAATGCTTTCCCCCGTCCCGCAAATACAGGCCGATCGCCTCGTCTGCATGCGAAAAGTGCGAGGCGTAAAAATCTGCGACTCCTTCTGTCAGGCTGTCTTTCATCTCGTTCGGATCGTTCTGCATCTCCCCGAGCACGCGCTTCTTGCCGGCAGCGTCCTCAGCCTGCCGTGCATCCAGCTTCGGCGCAGCGTTGTAAGCCTGTGCGTTTTTCAGATTGCCCGGTTTCTCCTCTCCACGAGCCGTGTCGAGCGAGTTCTTGGGCTTAGCCGCATTGTTCGCCTTTGGCTGCGGTTGAGTTGGTTTGCCCTGTGCCGTCGTCTGAGCGGGTGACGCTGGTTGCGGCTGCGGCTTTGCCGTTGCGGCTTGCGCTTCCGCTGCCTGCACTTCTCGCAAACGCTCGACCGGACGGCCGGGTCCATTCTGCTGGATTACTGCGGCGAACTGATACTTCTGTTCCGCTCCCTTCAGGTCACCATTGTGGACCATGGCATCGGCCTCCTTCATGGTGTCCCGGTAAATGCTAATGTTGGTTAGCAGCTGGCTCGCCGCAGCCTGAAGAACCGGCGACTGAACACGTTTCGCCTGTGATTCCGCTACGTCGAAGTCGCCGCGGTAGTAGGCCTCACGAGCCGCCTTATAAGCCGAAAGGCTCGCCGGATCTACGGGAATGCCGCCACTGTTTCCGATGCGCGCCTGCTGCATCAGCTCCTGCGCTTCTGCCTTGTTTGGCCCGAACGTGATCTTGCCAAGATCCCGCAGCGCGCCGGGATAGTCTTTGCGCTGCAGTTCCGTACGACCCATGTCCAGGTCTGCCTGGAACTGCGCGAGCGCTTTGGCCGCATTGTCCTTCGCTCGGTCGCACTTCTTCCCGTACTTCTTTCCGTCAAGAGCAGCCGCCTGACAAAGATAGTTCGCTTCGCTTTGCAGGTCGCCGGAATTCTTCGCTTGGGTTGCAAGATCTCGCAGTTGGTCGGGGCTTTTGCCGGCAATCGTGCTCTGCGCCAGAATTGTCGTCGCCGCCAGAAACAACGCTCCGCTCAGTTTTACCTTCATGGCTGCTTTCCCATGAGCACCCGCTCGGTGTCAGGCGTTCCCATATCGGCGGCGCAGAGGTGCTCTGCGGCAGATACATTACACTCCACCGTCTGTTGCTTGCCGTCCGCGCCAGCAAATGTAACCTCGTATGTGCCACTATTCACTCCGTCTAACCGTAGTGGAGTCGTTTGGTCTCCATCAGGCAAAGCAATGCTTTTGCCGGTTTTATCCTGAAAACTCACGACCTTTGCCCAAGGCGAAGCATTTATCTCCACGTATGTTGGCACGATTGCGGGTGACGCCACTGTAGACGCTGGTGCTGGCGCACGTACTGCAACCGTCGTCTGGGGAGCAGGCGCCTCATGCCGCCCAGGCGACAGTCCTACAACTGCAAGTGCTGCGACGGCTACTACGGAGCCGGCGACATACCACCGCGCATTGTCGCGTTTCGCAGGCGCACTGCCCTTCGAAATTGGCTGCTTCGCGTTCAGTGCAGCCGCACACTCAGCCTTCAGCCATTGCCACTCACTGCGAAGATCCGCATCTGCAAACGGCAGCGCATATTCCACTCCTTTCAAGGCTCTTTCAGCCTTTTTGGCGGAACTGTTGCCCAGTTGCCGCTCCGCCGCTTGCAGTGCCTCGCGCAACACCTGTGTTGCCCTGTTCCCGCGCTTCGACTCGCATGCTTCTCTCGCGGTGGCGAGCGCTGGGTCTTCACCGTACTGCTTTGCCAAATCCTCGAGGGGGCGCATGCAGTGGTCCAGTTCGCCCCGGGCTATCGCGGTGTCGCACGCGGCCACAGCATTCTCAACAGCAGTACGAATGTCTGCCGCCCGTCGAGGCTGCGCTGCCGGCGAAGCTTTATTTTCTTTCGCTCGAACTTCGTGGGACTTCTTCTGCGGCGAACTCGGCGCCTCGCCTGGCTGCGCTTTAAGCAGTACCTCTGTGAACTGTGCCGTGAGGCCAACCTCCCCTTCCCCCTCGTCTTGCTTGCGCGGCGTCTTTTCCAGCAGCTTCGTCAGACCGGCATCGTCATTTGCAGACGCGAGCGGCTCAAGCCGGTCTATCATCGTTGGAAATAGGGCGGTCTCGAGAAGCTCGTGTGCCTCTTCCCGCGCCGCATCACGTTGCGCTTTCTGCTCCGCTTTGCCCTGCTCTGCTTTGACGAGTGAGAGCTGCGGCTGCAGGTCTTCGCTTGGGCCGTGCTCGAGCAAGCCTGCCTCCAGCACGCGTTGCACTTCACCGTGCTGCTCGGGTTTCTGAGCGGCATGCGGTTCTTCCAGGGCCCGGGCACGAGCTGAGCGCCGGACGTCGACGTCCTGCTTCTTGCCATCGAGCTCCGATTTGCGCCGGAACAGCAATCCGTCTGCAGACAAGGTTTCCAGCGTGCGTGTCGCCTGGTTGTCGGCTGAACCGAAATCCTCACGATCACGCGACTTCTCGACATCCGAGGCGGCTTGGTCCAGCACCTGCTGCGGGCGATCCTCCTTCTGGCGGGCTGTGACAGAAAGCAGGAGTTCCTTCACTTCCGCATGCGCCGGATCGATCTCTGCCGCTTCGCGCAAACGCGAGATTGCCTGTGTGTATCGCTGCCTGCCGCTCTCTTCGCGCGCGCTTCGTAACAGCTCTTCCACGCGCAACTGTTGCTGCTTGCGCTTCACTTCGCGCAGCACATCAGAGTATGCATTCCGTAACTCCGTGCTGCGGTCGTCGATCCGCAGCGCCTGGCCCAGGTAGTCCTGCGCCTTTGTTAGGTCGCCAATGTTGCGCGCTTCTTCGGCCTGCCGCCATAGCTCCAGAACTCTTTCCTGCTGTACTTTCTCGCTCCGGGCCTGCTGCAGCCGCTCGTCCAGGTTGAATGTGTTTTCCTTATCGAGCTTCCGAGCCTGTTGAAAAAGTTCGACGGCATCGTTCCAGCGTCGGCCGTTGGAGGCATCCTGGGCCTGCTCTACGAGCCGGCTCAATTGTTCGCCGCGCTGCATGTGGCTGAGGCGGTCCTGCACGTCACTCAGCAGAGTCTTAGTGTCGGTGTTGGCAGGATCAATCCGCTGCGCCTGCAGCAGCACCGTCCGCGCACTAACGTACTGGCTTTCTTCCGTGAGGCGTCGGGCGGTTCCAAGCAGCGTGCCCAACCGGTCGTGCTTCATGCCGTCGGCTAGCTCCTGCAGATCAAACGCCATCTCCTCGGCGGTTGCATAACGCGCATCAACCTGTTTTGCCAATGCTTTATCGAGTACACGGGTCAGGCCGTCGGGCAAGTCCTGCACATAGCCCGCAAGCGGAACATAGGGCTCGTGGATCACACGGTACAAGGAGGAGACATCGCTGCCTCTAAACGGCAACTCGCCCGTAAGCATCTCGTAGAGCATCACGCCTACAGACCAGATGTCAGCCCTTCCATCGCTGGCTTCGCCTTTCAGGCGCTCCGGCGCAATGTAGTGGAAGGTGCCGAGCAATGTGTCGGTCTTGGTCAGCTGCTGCGCTTGATCGGCAAGACGGGCGATCCCAAAGTCCACGATCGTCACGCGTCCGTCCGGTCGTACCAGAACGTTCGCGGGCTTCACATCGCGGTGCACCACGCCGTGCCCATGCGCGTAGCCAAGGCCTGCACAAAGCTGCTCCACAATGGAGAGCGCCTCGAGCAGTGGCAGGCGCTTTCGTAGGAGCAACACCTTCTCAAGGGAGTCGCCTTCGACGAACTCCATTGCAATGAACGGTCTTCCTTCATGCTCACCCAGCTCGTACACAGTGACGATATTTGGGTGGTTCAGGATTCCCGACCTGGCCTCAATGTAGAACCGCTCGCGCAGCTCAGGCGTGACTTCAGTCAGGGTCTTGATGGCTACCCGCCGGCCAATCAGCCGGTCTTCGCCGCGGTACACGACACCCATTCCACCCCGTCCGAGCTCGCCGGTGACGCGGTATCTTCCAATCCTCTGCATCGTGTTGGTTGATCCTTCTGGGGTCATAAAGGTTTCTGGCCTGCTGTTCATGGACGCGGGCTGGCAAGTTCCACTGATCTCCCAGCCCCACTCCTGGAAGTAAACCCCTGCACACGGGGAGTTATTCCCTCCCGCCCGAAACGGCTACAACCTTCATCGAATGACAGGTCAGTGAATACATCTGGGATTGCACTTCGAGGGCCTCAATTGCTGCGAGTTTAAAAGACGGATTGCCTGTTCACCCATATATACGTTCTTGGCGTCGGGAGTGGTTGAGGCGCCCGGGATATCGTGAAGCTCTTACTCTTGGTCCCAACCCGCCTGCTAAGATAGCACAGCTCTTGAACACGCTGGCATGACGCGGCTCTGGCTGCCGTGAGATACGGAAAGTCCAGCGACAGGCGCAACATTCAACTACCGGACGACGATAACTGGTGGCAGGGATGCGAGTCCATTAAAGGTTCAAGGAAGGGGAATTTACGGAGGTTAGTTCTTCAGTCATTCTACGTTTGACGAAATGCAAGTATCTGACACAGAGGGTGAGGGCTATATTCAACAACATCACGATCAAGCCCAGACATCGCATACTGAGGATCAGCAGACGGATAAACCTGATCTAAGCAGTCTGGGTTATAGCGGACTTGGACAACACCACGCCCAAGTACAGACACAACATGCTGAAGACCAGGAAATAGGCGAATCCGAGGTAGAAGATCTAAAAAACGACATAAAAAGCGATAACGTTCCTCTTCCACCAGGTTACCCAATACCGCCTAAGCTAAAGCTCGATGCCTCGATTTTGGGAGGAGTTCTCCATGAAGAAGATGATGATGAAAATCATGACGAATACGCCCGATGCACATTATGAAGAGACGCAATCGGGAGGAGATCCAAGGAGACGCAAATTACCCACTGGAACAGGAGGCACCGGCTGCCGCCGTAAAGGGACAGTCAAAACGGTTTGAATTATCTTCCGGAGACATTTCGATCAGACAAGGCTACGGCGGCGCCCCTTTGTTGAATAGTAAGAGGTCAGACTAACAACGCCAAGGTTGGCTTGGACTACGACAGCATTGTTTCCGCTTTGAATCACCCGAATCCGATGCGGCAAGAGAAAATGGCACAAGATATTCTTGATATGACCCAGGGTAAAACGCCGAACCTGAGCCAGTACACGGATGCGGAAAAACGAGGGATGAGCCATGTTGTGGGCATTACTCAATTGGCCGAACAACACCACAATCGAACTCCAGATTCCGCGGCACTTGCACGCGGTTCACCGCGACGGATCGCAGACGGAACGTCAACATTTCACGAAGAGTTCAATCGCGTAAACGGCAACTACATTCCGGCGCGCCAAGCCGTTGGGAGTGGAAAAAATAAAATGCCTGGAGGTACACAACAAATGAGAGATTTTGTCCAAGGCAAGAGGAGATATGAGGAAGCTGAGTATACTGCAGCGAATATGAGCGAGGATGATTGTGTTTGAAGCGCAAAATGAAAGGGAAATGCTCAAATACCTCCGGTTCAGCGGCCATTCCTAGCGGGCAGCCCCGGCAACGTCGGCCGCGCTGTCCGGTCAGCAGAAACGGGATATCATGCTACAGACCGCCACAAGAGAGACAAGGTCCTGCGGCGCTACAATTCGGTAGGCGCTTTGCAACAATGTTGTTCCATGCGTTGCTCTCTGACGGCCGTGTTTTTGTAGGTCCGCTCATGCGATTCAGAATCTAATAAAGAAAGGAATTGAGGTGTCACGTTCCGTAGAAATCACGACTCCGATTCCGACTCTTCAAGAGATCGGGGACCGGTTGGGTATGAGCCAGGCGCGCCGTACCCGCTTGCTTAAGATCATTCGGAATTCGAGCACCGGGAAGTTTACGACGCCCCGGAGCGACGCCACCTCTGTACGGGGTCGCAAAACAGAACGTAAGGTAGCGGCTCGTAACAAAAGCTAGTGCCAATTCCACCTGTTGTCCAAGACGCGGTCTTCCTCAACATCCCGTACGACAAAAATTTCGAGAGTCTTTTCTCGCCTATATCGTTGGTCTCATCCAACTCGGTCTGCAGCCGCGGGTCACGCTGGGCATCCCAGGAGGCGAGCGGCGGCTCGATCGAATTCCAGAGCTTATTCAAAGCTGCCGATATTCGATCGACGACCTCTCCCGCGTCGAGGTCTCGAGAAGAACTCCGCGCTCTCCAGATTCAACATGCCATTTGAGCTTGGCCTGACTGTCACCTGGGCCAAACTCAATCCAACTCTTCACACATGGTTCGTCTGTGGAACTGAACGGTATCGGGTCGATCGTTCTCTCAGCGACCTCGGGGGGAACAGATCCGAATATCCATGATGGGACTATCTCTGGTGTTATGCGTGAGCTGTGTAACGCGTTTGTCCGCCGCAATGGTTCGCGCCCTACGGTGCCTCAAATGGTGCGAAGCTACGGAATAGTGGCCCCGAGAAAAGAAGAGATCATGACCGATGCCGGGACACACAGTTTGTTCGAGGCGAGAGTTTGTGAAGACCTCGTTTTCGCATCGAAGGCACTGATAGGAACACGATCACTCCAACACGTGAACCCATGATCGTTCGATTGGGCGGCCAGGAGGAGTCATCCTGCCGTGCTCAGCGGCTCCGTGCCAACGAACCTCTCGCATGCTTGCCGCTCAACAAATCTCGGCGAGGACTCGTAAGTTTGATGGCAAACTTTGGGGCCACCACACCGAATCCGGAAAATAGTACGTTAACGCAAGAATTTCGCTGAACCGTAAGAAGACGCACTCGTTTTAAAGCTAGCTTTCCCGAATCGAAACTTGGTATTTCTCAATCTCGGGTACTTTGCTTGCCGGAAGTGGCATTGATTCGAAACGCATCTTTTGGCTCCCTCCCGACTTTTTGCCGCTCTCCAGATTGAGGTGCAGAGTGTTCCAGGAGACGGAAGCCAGTTCTCCCTGCGTTTCGTCGGCACGCCACCTGGAGAACAGCTGCTGGCGCCACCGCCCGTGCACGTGGATGAATTCAGGGCAGATACCTCGCCCAGGCTTTAAATGCTGCTCCGGTCCCCAGCCAGCCTGCTATTTCTAAATCCCTTCTTAGCTTTTTGAAGAATAAATCGGAAGATGTAGGCACGGTTAGGAGCTCTGTAGAATTGATATTGGTTCGTCGTTGGGTCCAATCTTGTCTGTGTAAGTCTCGCCTTGTGAAGGCTTTGAAGCAATCTTCACGCAAACAAAGACCATGAAAGATGAATGAAACGAAAGGAGGTACGTTTTGGCTCACTACGGCACTATTGGCTCTCAAGCTGCTTCAAAGGAGATTCACGATGTCCGCGGCACCAAGGTTAGCGGAGCGGACGGAACGAGTCTGGGAAGAGTGGTTGAGGCGATCTTAGACCATGCGACGATGAAGATCCGCTACTTAGTGGTCGATAGCGAGGGCATGTTCAAGCGTTTTACCTATCTCCTGCCTGCCGACCGCATTTCAGCGGACGAACAAGACGAAGATGGTCTTGTCGCTGCCGTCACGAGGCAGCAGATCGAAGAGTCCGTGCAATACAACGCTGATATGCTGCGTTCAGAGGATGACTGGAGAAAATACGAGCAGGAATTCAAGGAGTATTGGGAAGAGCAGCCGGTTATGGCCCGGAAGGATACACCGTCCGAAGAACCCATCCCTCAGGCGGCTGCGACGAATGAAACGAATGAATCAGGTAGCCGCAAGCTGAATCCCGCCAAACTTTACCCCGAGCGGATAACGCCGGTGTTCTCCGATCCCGCTCCGGGCAGCAGCAAAGTAATGCTGCGTCCGAAATCTGTCGCGCGTGCTGAGGACGCTGCTTCAGGCACCACCTTATTGAAGCCTCGCTGGTGGGACGACTTCGAAAGCTACTTGCGCAACAACAAGGAGGGGATCCAGGCACATTGGTCCCAGGGTTCTGCAAAGACCGCTTAGAGCGCAGCGATGTGCCCGGTGCCTCATTCATAGAGACCGATGACGAAACTCGAGCCCGTTCTCTGTCAGAACCGTTCTACAGCTGGTCCCATAGATGGCTTTGCAGCTTTGATCCATGCATGAGCCCCCCAGCAAGCGAGCTTGCCGGGACCCCGGGTGCTTCCCACGCCAGCAAGCGAGCTTGCCGGCTCGATGGCGGGTGGGCTCATACTGGTCACAAGAAGTGCGGTGGATCTATGAGACCAGTCGTAGCCTCACTCAGAACGTCGTATCACCTTTCAGCAATCAAGATGAGATTCTTCACCGAATCCGGAGTTGCTGCGCCTTAGCCGCCAGCTTGCCAGGCATCTAAAGTAGAAGTGGATTGAGAGCCTCCTGTGGACGGGCAGCAGATAAGTCGTTCGCCCTGAACAACGAAAGCATCAGGCAGAGTTACTAAAAGAGAGTGAAGCCGGAATTCGTGCTCGGGGTAGTAGCCACTGTACTGTTGTCCGAAAATTGACATGCGCGATCTCCAGGGCGTTGAACTCCCTCCAATAGCGATCGCTTTTGAGTGTCGCATGAAACGTGGCGCAAGATTTCGGTTGGTCACTTTGCGAGCTGATGGCAGATTGCCCCCGGGTGACAGCAATGTTGGGTCTACCCCTAATTTGGGAGAAAATACACAGCAGTCATTGGATTTGAAAACGCTGAAGACGCAAAAAAAGCTTCCACACTTATCGAGAAAACGACGACGCGCAAACTCAAATGAGATCACCGATGGCGCGTGCCCTCCATGCGCCGTGGACGGTTCACCCGGTCACGCTTTCTCCGGTGATCCTAATCTTTCGATCCCATGATCGTCTCGAAGTGCGTTCTCACCAATTGCATCGGTGTACAGGGTTCTTTTTTGTGCCCACGTTATAAGAGTGCCGTTGACAATCCAACGCTAGCGTAGGAGAACAGTGACAATTCGGCGGGTTGGGCACGCCGCACGAAACCCACCACGACAGACACTAAAGTCGGGTTGCGTCGACCCAGCAGCCTCAGTCAATATGCTTGCGGACCTCGCTCAGGATCTCGTTAGAGAACTGATCGTCGTTTACTGCACGGGCAAGGATGAGTCCTCCCACC
>DASYBJ010000350.1:0-28241 GCA_036500845.1 Acidobacteriaceae bacterium | reverse complement strand
CAACACATCGACTTCAGAGTCTCGCATCAGCGTCCTGACCTGGTCGCCAAGGCCATCCCGCCGGATTACGCGCTGGGCGGCCATGTGGCCGCGCTAGGCCTCGCGTTTTACTCAGGGCAACAATTTCCGGAACGCTATCGCGGCGGAGCATTCATCGGAGAGCACGGCTCCTGGAACCGCAGACCATTCTCCGGATATAAGGTTGTCTTCGTCCCCTTCCGCGATGGCCATCCCGCAGGGCGGCCCGAAGACTTCCTCACAGGATTTATGCCGGCAGACAAACCGGGCATCTCTTACGGCAGACCGGTAGGCGTGGCGGTCGATCGCACCGGCGCGCTCCTCGTCGCGGACGACGTCGGCAATACAGTCTGGCGCGTCTCAATCACCCATTAAGAACTTGAAGGCTCAACAGAAATGTCACCTCCATGGATACGATAAACCGGTTCCGAGTACCCCCAAGAGAGCGAAGGATGGTGCGTATGAGTAACAGTATGTGTGACGATTCGGATCGCAACCTTCCCCACCCCAGAGCAATTGCTCTCTTACCTGGGAAGTCAAACCCCTTCTGACTCCCTTAGGGAATCTCTGATTAAATTTGGTGCTTAAGGGACTGACCAGGGATCCGGGATCGGAATAGGACTGTCATCACGAGCGAAGCCGAGGGATCTGCTTTTTCCGGGCCTTAGCCGTGTGGGAGCAGTTTGGGAAGGGCACGGCTTTTAGCCGTGCCGCCAACCATGCAACGAGAAGAGGCTTGAGGATCGGGAATTCCACCTGGCCAGCTTAAGCAGAGATTCCTTAGACAAGCCATTTTCAGCCCCAAATTCCCTATTGGAACGCCATCCATCCATATCTGCTTATATAAGTAACCGTTGATATAAGCAGTTTACTGCTTTAAATAGCTTTTAAATAAAGCTTACGTGATTACACCCGCAACCCACAAAAAAGCCCCTTTTTCTCTGACTCGCACGGAACCGTTTACCCGGTTCAATTGAGAAAAAGAGGCCCCCATGCCCAGGTTCCGGCGCAAACGACCGAAAAACCGCCTACCGGTCGATCGCCTGCATGTTCGCTGCAGTGTAGCGGTCGCCTGCGATCTCGCTGGCTGGAACCGCAGCCTCGAGCTCGGCAATCTCTTCCGGACTCAATCGAATATCGACCGCGGCGGCATTTTCCTCGAGATACTTTCTCCGCTTGGTCCCGGGAATCGGCACAAAGTCCTCGCCTTTCGAAAGCACCCATGCCAGCGCCAATTGCCCGGCCGTCACGCCCTTGCGCTCTGCGATCACCTGCACACGCTCGACCAGCACCTGGTTCTTGCCGAAGTTCTCGCTCGAAAATCGAGGATAGCGCTGCGATCTTAAGTCCTTGCTGCCGAGATCGTTCAGGTCCTTAATCGTGCCTGTCAGGAACCCACGGCCCAGCGGGCTGTAGGGCACAAACCCGATTCCCAACTCGCGTACTGTCGGGATAATCTCTTGCTCGGCATGCCGCTCCCACAACGAGTACTCCGTCTGCAGTGCGGTAATGGGATGCACTTTGTGTGCTCGCCGGATCGTTGCAGGGGAAGCCTCCGACAATCCCAAGTACTTCACCTTGCCCGCTTTGACCAGCTCGGCCATTGCGCCGACCGTGTCCTCAATGGGAGTCTGCGGGTCCACCCGGTGCTGGTAATAGAGATCGATGTGATTCACCCCCAGCCGCTTCAACGACGCATCGCAAGCAGACTTCACATACTCCGGCTTGCCGCTGATTGCCGAATACGTCGGGTCTTCCTTCTTCCGCACGTGGGCAAACTTCGTCGCGAGAAATACTTCGTCGCGCCGTCCCCGGATCGTCTTTCCCACTAGCTCCTCGTTATCCCCAATCCCGTACAAATCTGCCGTATCCAGGAAGTTGATACCCAGCTCCAGCGCCCGCAGAATCGTAGCCGCCGACTCAGGATCGTTCCGCTCGCCGTAAACGTCGCTCATCCCCATGCAACCGAGTCCCAAGCGGGAAACGATCGCGCCTTGCGAACCAAGCTTCACCTTCTTCATGCTCATACCGCGTTAGATGGTTCGACGCCGCCTTGGTTTTCTTTTTCCCACGCTAACGATTGGAGATTTCACGGTTTTCTTTACGAGCCGGCAGGCAATTTTGCTGTACATTTCTGCATACATCGCGAGAATTTCACTAACCTCCTGGAGCTGTGGCCGGATGACTCGTGGCCGATCGGCCCGGCTAACTTTCAGGAGCGGTCTGAGGAGTAATCCGGTAGCTAACCTTCTCAAGATTGATGCGCAGCATCCCCCGCAGCAGGATCGCCCAGACAAGGCGAGGAAGATGCGGATTATTCCTCTTGTGGCCGCTACCTTCTTCATGGTCTCGGGCGGCCCATACGGCATTGAGGACATTCTCGGGGGAGCCGGCTACGGCCGCGCGCTCATCATCCTGCTCGTTCTGCCTCTCCTTTGGACACTCCCCACGACCCTCATGATTGGCGAGCTGGCCAGCGCGATCCCGCAGAACGGAGGCTTCTACATCTGGGTGCGTCGCGCCCTGGGTCCCTTCTGGGGTTTTCAGGAAGCATGGCTATCGCTGGCGGCCAGCATCTTCGACATGGCCATCTACCCGACGATCTTCGTCCTTTACCTCGGCCGGCTCGCCCCGTCATGGACAGCAGGCGCACGAGCTGGTCTGTGGTCGTTGGCCGTGATCGTAGTCTGCTGCTTGTGGAACTTGCGTGGAGCTCCGGAAATTGGCGAAGGCTCAGTGATTTTGTCTGTGGTATTGCTTGCGCCATTTGTGTGGATGATCCTTGCCGGCTTCTGGCGCGGAATCTCCTCTCACGTCGCGCACACTGGACCTTCGGCAGATCCGGATATCACCGCCGCGATCCTGGTCGCGATGTGGAACTACATGGGTTGGGACAATGCTTCGACGGTCGCCCAGGAAGTCGAGAATCCCCGCCGGAATTATCCGCTCGCTATGTTCAGCAGCGCCGCCCTGGTGATCTTTTCCTATGTGCTGCCGCTGGCCGCCATCGCGGCCGCCGGCATCTCGGTGAGCCGCTTCAGCACCGGCTCTTGGACCGATGCGGCCCGCATCCTGGGTGGCCCGGTGCTTGGTCTTGCCGTGGTTCTCGGCGGAATGATCAATGGCTTCGCCATGTTCAACGCACTCGTGCTCTCGTATACGCGGCTGCCCATGGCGCTGGCAGAGGACGGCTTGTTGCCTGGTTGGGTTGGCTGGAAAAACAGCCGTGGTGTTCCATGGGTCGCGGTCCTGCTCTGCGGAGCCGCTTGGGCTCTGGCCCTACATTGGGGCTTCGAGCGCTTGATCTCGATGGATCTCATCCTCTACGGTTCGAGTCTTATCTTGGAGTTCACTGCGCTCGCTGTTCTGCGCAAGAAAGAGCCGTCGCTTCCTCGGCCGTTCTCGGCCGGCAAGGGATTGCTCTCGGCCTGCTTGATCGGCGTGGGCCCAACCGCGCTGATTCTTTTCGCGATGTACGCGGCGCGGGCGGAGCGCATGGCGCATCTGCCCACGCTCGCTTTCGGTGGAATTTTGATGGCCGTTGGACCTCTCCTCTATCTGCTGACCAGAATCGTCCGCCGCGATCCTCATCTCGACGCAGTCGAACAACCAACACCGCTCTCCGCTGCTGCGCGAGAAGAACCAGCGGAGTAGAGTGGACCTGCTACGAGTGTCCGCGGTTGGAATCACGGTGCAGCGTGGTATCGACCGGTTCGCGAGCATTATGCCTCCTGCTGCATCTTTTGATCCTTGAAGCGGTTGGCAGCCTCGATGACCTTATTGCGCGCGAAGGCGGCGTCGTGCCAGCCCTTCACCTCGACTCGCTTGCCCTCGAGATCTTTGTAAATCGCAAAGAAGTGGGTGATCTCCTTGAGCATGTGCGGATAGATCTCAGAATAATTCCACACATCCGTGTAGCGCGGATTCCTTTTGCCTACAGCCAGAACCTTCTCATCAGGTACCCCTTGATCAAGCATCTCGAGCAGGCCGATCGGACGCACCTGCATCACGCAGCCCGGGAAACTTGCCGCGTCCACCAACACGAGCACGTCTAGCGGGTCGCCGTCTTCGCTCAGCGTGGAAGGGATAAAGCCATAGTCGCCCGGATAGTGCACTGGTGAGTACAGATTGCGGTCCAGACGGAATACGTGCAATTTCTTGTCGTATTCATATTTATTAATGCCCTCAAAGGGGATCTCAATGACCGCTGTGATGACCTCAGGCGCATTCTCGCCAAGGGGCAATTCGAGATAATTCACCATAATCCTCTAGTACCAAAGCCTTTCTGGGATTGGATCGCTTACGGGTTGCTCGCGAGGGTTGAGGGGAGATGCGGCGGGCCGCTCGCGGCCCACAGTTTATAATCGTGCACGATGAAGGCTCATGTCTACGTCATTCCCAAACGAACTGTTCTTGATCCCCAAGGACAGACGATCTACGGCGCTTTGAAGAAGATGCAGTACAAGGGCATTGGCGACGTCCGGCAAGGAAAGTACTTCGAACTCACGCTCGACAACACATTGGACCCGTCGGCCGCACGCGAAGAGGTAGAGCGCATTGCGCGAGATGTGCTCACCAATCCTGTAATCGAAGAATTCTCTTACCGCTTGGAGGAATAACACTTCTAACGGCGAGCTCTTCCAATCTCTGAGCACAATATGTCGACAGCACGGCCTGGCCTAGGTCTCGCTTTGAAAACCTGGGTTTTCCGAGATGCCTCCCAATCACCAGCCTGCTCTCCGCCAAAGACGTACCGAACCCACACCCCAAGATCCGCTACCCGTACAATAAACCGGTATGTGCGGCATCGTGGGATACGTCGGTCCGAAGGAAGTCGTGCAGGTCATCCTGGGTGGCCTGCGGCGCCTGGAGTACCGCGGCTATGATTCGGCAGGGATCGCCGTCGGTGGCAACCACGGCGAGGAGCTCCAACTGCGCCGCGCTCCGGGGAAGTTAAGAAACCTCGAAGAGGTCATCAAGCAGCACCCGATTCACGGTTCCTACGGCATCGGGCACACGCGATGGGCGACCCACGGCCGTCCGACGGAAGAGAATGCGCATCCGCATCGCGATTGCACCGGGCGGATTGTTGTGGTGCACAACGGCATTGTCGAGAACTATCTTTCCTTGAAAAGCGAACTGGTCAAGGAAGGACACGTCTTTGTCACCGAAACCGATACAGAAATCATTGCCCACCTCATTGAGCAGGAACTCCGCTCCGCTGAGGACTCCGGCAAGACGATGCTGCTCGAGGATGCTGTGCGCCGGGCTGTGCGGCGGCTGACCGGAGCCTTCGCAATCAGTGTCATCTCTGCCGACGAGCCCAGCAAGGTAGTTAGTGCCCGCCTTGGGCCGCCGGTTGTGATCGGCGTAGGAGAAGGGGAATTCTTCGTCGCATCCGATGTGCCTGGCATTCTTCACCACACTCGTAAGCTGTACTTTCTAGGCGATGGAGATGCCGCCGTTCTGACTGCCGGCGGGGTCAAGCTCACCGACTTTCACGGCAACCCTGTGGAACGCCCGCTGCAAACCATTCAGTGGGATCCGATTCAAGCGGAAAAGGGCGGCTATAAGCATTTCATGCTCAAGGAAATATTTGAGCAGCCGCGGGCCGTTCGCGACACCACGCTCGGGCGAATCTCCCTCGAGACCGGCAAGGCCTTCCTCAGCGAGATGAAGATCACCGATGCGGAATTCCGGAGCGTAAATCAGATCCATATCGCGGCCTGCGGCACGAGTTGGCACGCCGCGCTCGCCGGTAAGTACATGATCGAGCGGCTAGCGCGAGTTCCCGTTGAGGTGGACTATGCCAGCGAATACCGCTATCGCGATCCCATTCCTGACGCCAACTCTCTAGGCGTGCTGATTACTCAATCCGGGGAGACGGCCGACACGCTTGCGGCGCAACGGGAGATGATTGCCAAGGGATCGAAGACCGTCGCTATCTGCAACGTCGTAGGCGCGATGATCGCGCGCGAGGCGCACGGAACGATCTACACGCATGCCGGACCGGAAATCGGAGTCGCGTCGACCAAGGCATTCACAGCCCAGCTCACAGCGGTCTTTTTGTTGGCGCTCCATCTTGCACAGGTCCGGGAGGCGATCTCGAATGAGGAGAGCCGCGCCATAGTCGATGCGTTGAGCCGCATCCCAGGAAAAATCGAACAGGTACTGCGTCAACGGAATCGTGATTGCGAGCGGCTGGCAAAGGTCTACTCGTCGGCCAAGGATTTTCTTTATCTTGGCCGCGGCATTCACTTCCCCATCGCTCTCGAAGGCGCGCTCAAGCTCAAAGAGATCTCTTACATTCACGCAGAGGGATACCCCGCGGGCGAGATGAAGCACGGGCCGAACGCGCTGATCGACGAAGACCTGCCCGTCGTAGTTCTGGCAACCAAAGACGACTGCAATCCCGATTCGGTGCTGCGGTATGAAAAAACGCTATCGAACATCCAGGAGGTCACTGCTCGCTCCGGTCGGGTGATTGCCGTCGCGGTCGAGGGCGATGAACACATCCGCCAGTTGGTCGAGCATGTGATCTATGTTCCTTCGGCGCCGGAACTGCTCCTTCCCATAATTGAGGTTGTACCGTTGCAACTGCTCGCCTATCACATCGCTGTCCGGCGCGGCTGCGATGTTGATCAGCCGCGAAACTTGGCAAAGTCTGTAACGGTCGAATAGCTCCCAGCTGATTCCCGATTCCAAAAAGATGGTTGGAGGCACCGGCAGTTGTACCGCTTCGGGCCTTCTGCTTGCTACTCTAAGGGCAGCCCTTTAATCCAGATTTCATAGGCGGCCACAACTTGGCACGACAGCTATATACTGCCCGACTGACGCATAAGGTCTTGCTCTCCGAGCCCGCCCAATGTTTCCATCTGGAGTTCGCCATCGATGAACTGGATCGGTTCGACTTCGACGCTGGCCAGTTCGTTTCCACGGTTGCGAACGACCCGAATGGAAAACAGCAGACGCGGGCCTATTCGATCGCATCCGCCCCACGCGGGAATCAGTTTGATATTTGTGTGAACCGCGTAGAGGAGGGCTTCTTCTCAAACCTTCTATGCGATCTCGAAGTCGGACAAACGATCCAAGTCCACGGACCACATGGGCTCTTTGTTCTGCGCAGGCCGCTCACCGACGGAATATTTATCGCGACAGGCACGGGGATCGCTCCGATGCGCGGTTTTGTCCAAAAGCTTTTTCCGGAGAACGGCGAGGATCTGTGCGAAGGCCGCAAGTTCTGGTTGGTCTACGGAACGCGGCATGAGACCGAGATCTACTACCAACACTATTTTGCGAAAGTAGCGGCACAGCACCCCAATTTCCATTACGCGGTTACGTTGAGCCGGCCTCACGATACTTGGCATGGGACGCGTGGCTACGTACAGGAACTGGTGGCGAAAATTGCCGAGCAGCACGCCCACGAGCGGGCCAAGGAAAGCGAGCCATTCACCGATCCGCACGGCTTCGGCGTGCATGCCTACATATGCGGATTGAATGACATGGTCTCAGGGAATCGCGATCGCCTGACTACCCTGGGATGGCAGAGGAAACAGATCATCTTCGAGCGTTACGACTGAGAGGCGCAAGTCCGCGAATCAGCAAATCGGCGAGTCAGCGTGGTTCGCTGGATGTGACCGGCTTGCCAGCCTACCGGCGCAAAAGACTTCTCCCCGAACTTCAATCTCCTGGGAAGAAGAACTCTTCGACCTTTGCCGCAGCTCCGGTATTCGAGAGTGGCGGTGGTTTTTCGCTGACTCGCCGACTTGCTGACTCGCCGACCCGCTGCCGTTCACAACTTAAACAGCTCCCGCAGCCGGCGCGTCTGCGCCCGGCTTACAGGAATTTCCGTCTGTTTGCGGTCCGCCATCCGCAGCTGATAGCTGCTCTTGAACCAGGGGACCACTTCCTTGATGTGGTTGATATTCACCACGAAAGAACGGTGCGCTCTCCAGAAAATGGAGGGATCGAGCAGCTCTAGAAGTTCTTCGAGCGTGCGGCATCTGGATTGGCCCTCGAGAGTGGGCGTGACGACAGAGATTACGCCTTCGTCGATCGCTGCGAAGCAGACATCTTTCTGATCCACCAGCAGCAATCTACTCTGTGCTTGCAGAATAATTTTCCCGGTGCGGGGTCGTCCTCCTGGTTGTTGTTGCTCGATCAGGCGGAGCAACGCATCGAGCCGGTCATCGGTGATCGGTGCGGGAGTCAACGCTGCGGCGGCTACCGGCGCCGCGGTTGCGCCTGATTCGGATTCAGCTTCATGCTCTTGTATGCGGTGGCGCGCGCGCTCGAGCGCCTGCCGTACCCGCGCACGATCGAAAGGCTTCAACAAGTAATCGATCGCATTCACATCGAAGGCGCGGACCGCGTACTGATCGAATGCGGTCGCAAAGATGATCTGCGGCATGCTGGCCCCGCGATTCTGTTCCAGCAACTTCTTCAAAACAGCGAAGCCGTCCAGGCCGGGCATCTGCACATCCAGGAACACAACATCGGGATGGTGAGTACGGATGAGCTCGACCGCCTCGATTCCATTTTCGCCTTGCGCAACGACCTCCACGCCCCCGACTGAATCCAGTAGATATTTCAGCTCGTCGCGTGCAAGTTGCTCGTCATCGACGATGAGCGCAGTCATTGCCATGTCTCTCTAGTTATACCGCTTTTCGTACGGCGGAATGCAGAGAGGAGTCTAGGGTTGAAATGCCCGCAGACGGGATGGAGTGTTATCCGTGGTCAGATCGTGACCGCAATGTACGCAGTAGAGGTCGATGATGCGGACGCCGCGATAGCAGTTACCGCAAGCCGCCGAAACCTGGAAGGCGCATTGCGGGCAGAAATGGAACTCCGCGAGGATACGCGTGCCGCAGGACGGGCAAGCCGCAGTAACCGGCTGGCGAAGCAGGAAGTATAGAACAGAGCCAATTCCCCCTGGCATCAAGCAGACAAAGGTCCAAAAGCTTGTACTCATATTTCGCCGCGGTGCATCTTTGCTGACATAGCCAACCATGAGGAAGTAGAGTGCCGCCATTGCGCTCCACGAAAAGGCAAGATAAATGCGGACTCCGATAGCAAGATTGGAAGGATGATGCCTGTGAGCGGGAATAATTACCCAATATAGATACTGCATGTAGACCGCAGCAATGACGGCGAGACCAACACTCCAGGAGGGAATCAGTTTCATCTCTTCCGCGAAAGAAGACGTTGCCTCAGAGTCGCGCAACGAATTGGAAGGAGCCATTGGCAATTCTCAGTTCCCGGGGATAACGCTAAAAGTTGCGCTTCCGGTGATCAATATCGCGTTGTTCTTTCCAAACTGCGGCCAAACCGGCCAGCATCGCGGGCGTCAGCGTCACCAGAAGGAAAGCGGCCTGGGCGGGTAGATCGCCAAGGTGTTCTCCAGTAAGAATGTCCTCAACGCTGTTCCAGATGGCCGGGGCCAAAAAAACTAGGATTGTGAAGAGTGCGATCAGAGCAAATCCAGTACTCCGCCGTTGCCGGAGGCGCCGCTCGTCCAATGCCAATGCCGCGTCGCGCAGAACACGGCGTGTTCTCTGGACCGTGGCCAAGTTCCGAGGACAATTCAGATTCAGAATCGCTTGGACAAGATCGTCAGAGACCGGCTCGTTGCTCATCAGCTGTTTGCTGTTGTCGTTCATCGCGCCACCTCTCCGCCTTGCGTAGCCAACGGGCGCTCTGTTATCGCGAGAATCCGCGGCCTGAGCGCTGCCAGACCGCGATACAATCGCGACTTCACTGTCGAGAGCGGCGCGCGGGTAACTTCGGCAATCTCTTCCAGAGAAAGCTCCTCGTGGAATCGGAGCACTAGCACTTCACGATGTAACGGTTCGAGAGAGAGTAGCGCTTCCGCAACCCGTTGCCCGTTCTCCCTCGATTCGTAAAGATCTAACGGCGAAGGCCCCTCGGCTGGAACTTCAAACGGGCGATCGTCGTCCCCGCCTTCGCAAAGTGCCTCCAGGCTGCTGGCCGTTTTCTTTCGGCGCAGATCGATTACCAGGTTCCGCGCGATCGTAAACAGCCAAGTATCGAATCTGGAGTTGCCGTTGAATTGCGCCCCGCGCATAAGCACCCGCATCCAGGTCTCCTGGAAGAGATCCTCTGCCATCTCCCTGTCGCCCGTTAAATAAAGAAGATAACGAAGCAGGCGATGCTGATATTGGACGATAAGCTGGTCGATTAGCTCGGGGTCGTGACGTTTTAGGCCCTTGGCGACACGAAGATTCTCGCTCTGGGTCTGGTCGGCGAACGTGATAGAGGCTGCGCCCATAGCTTCTTCTGAGACGCGAGCCAGTCTTGCAAAGACGCCCTTTTCCGCCACTTTTTTCAGTTCACCGGCAAGAGCCATCTGTTCAGACCTCGGTTGAGCCGTACAAAATACCTGAAAAACCCAGAATATATCAGTATTTGATTAGAAACCAGCGACGGCGTGACCCTCTACCCTTACCTGGCTGACCGGAATCTACATCGACCAACGCGGTTTTTTGCATCGTGCACAAGGGAACAGAATGGGGTGGGTTTTGCCTCACGGAGAGAGCCGGTTTCCGCCACCAGCTTCGACTCCCCTGTGCCCTGCGGATGCCCGCATCAATCGGGGCGCTAAAAACGGGGCGCTAAAAGAGTAGACCCTCCATTGGGAAGAGTCCGAAACCAAGGCACTAAACTGTAGGAATGGAGATTCTGTTTGGTCTGCATCCCGTCGAAGAAGCGCTTCGCTCTGGGACCAGGCGATTTGACCACGTATGCGTGGCCAAGGAACGAAACGATCTGCGGCTTCAAAAGCTGGTTGACGCTTGCCGCGACGCTCAGGTTCGTATACGCTTCGAACCTCGTGAGCAGCTCACGAAGCTCGCCAAAAGCGGCTCCCATCAAGGAGTAGTTGCCATCGTCCGTGAGCGGCAGTTCTTGGATTTGCACGATCTGCTGCAAGGGTCCGCCGCCGCACAACTCTTTTTGGCACTCGATGGAGTGGAAGACCCTCAGAATCTAGGAGCTCTCCTCCGGACCGCCGATGCAGCGGGAGTGGATGGGGTATTGGTCACCGAGCGGCGGTCGGCGCCCCTGAGCCCGACAGCAGTCAAGGCTTCGGCTGGCGCGGCCGAACACATAAGGATCGCCAGAGTCGTCAATCTTGTTCGCGCTCTCGAAGAACTCAAGCAGAAAGGCCTGTGGTGCGTCGGATTGGACGAGCGGGGCACAATGGACTACGACGAATTCGATTACACCATCGGCTGCGTTCTGGTGCTGGGACGCGAGGGAGCAGGATTGCATGACCTCGTCAAACGCTCCTGCGACCACCTGTTGCGAATCCCCATGTCCGGCAGCATGCCGTCGCTGAACGTGAGCGCGGCTGGGGCCGTCGTTTTATTTGAGGCTGCCCGGCAGCGGCGCCTAGCAGGCAAAGCGATCCATAGCCGGATAGCCACGATACCTGTAGAAAAGCCAAAGAAGGGTCTGGGTTCATGAAGTTGTTGGGAAGTCGTGCTCGGCGGATGTGCCAAATCTCGCTTCTGAGACCTGGGGTTTTAGCCATTGCCACTGTCGTTTGTGCCGCTGCACAACAGCCATCCCCACCCTCGTCTTCGGCAGGTTCAACACCGTCGTCCCCGGCGACTGAGACGACTTCCCATACGCCTCAAGTGATCTTCTCGCGTTCCCAGAGCTCAGACTCCCAAAGCTCATCGGTGACTCCATCGGTGCCAGAGAAGCCCAGTGAGCCTGAATCCAGCGATGGCAAGGCTGCCCACCTTCTACCGGGCGGACCGATGACCGATATGGAGCGGCGGCAGCCGATCACTTTCCTCTCCTACGACCTGGACGTGCATTTGCAGCCTCAGCAAGAGGCAATTGCCGTTCGCGCTCGGATGGTTCTCCGGAATGATGGAAACCAGGCGCTACATAGGCTTCCCCTCCAAATTTCCGCTTCGCTGTCGTGGACCGCTGTCCGAATAGGGAATCGTCCTGCCACCTTCGTCCAGCAGCCGGTCAGGAGTGACGTCGATCACACTGGCGCGTTGCATGAGGCGGTGATCGCACTGCCTCAGCTCCTGGCCCCGAAGCAGAGCGTCGTTGTCGACGCGACCTATGAAGGCCACCTCGGTCCCTCGACCGTGAGACTCGAACAGATTGGCACGCCTCCAGACACAGCAGCTCGTTCCGATTGGGACCGGGTAACACAGGACTTCGTTGGCCTGCGTGGCTTTGGGAATGTGATTTGGTATCCCGTACTCTCTGTCCCCGTAGCGCTCGGGGATGGAGATAAATTCTTCGCCGAGGTTGCCGATCAGCGGGTTCGGCAGAGCGGAGCAATGGTTTCGATGAAGGTCACTGAGGAGTTTTCCGGCGACGTTCCAAACCTGGCGGTCCTCGATGGAGTGGTGTCCACGATCAAGCCTCAATTGCTGCCCAGCGCGACTTTGCCGGGAATCATCACAGCGGCTTTGCCCCAGACTCGCCTTGGCTTTGTTCCGCCGAGTCTTTTTATTCTCAGCCGAACAGAAACCAGCAGCAACGGAACTCGCTTCTTCACCAAGGACGGGAACGAGACGAACACGGCGGCTTACGAGTCTGCTGCGAACATCGTCCAGCCTCTGGCTATGCACTGGCTAAGCTCGAAGATGAGACGAGATCCGGCGATCGTTGATCTTCCCGAGCCGGGCGATGCTTCGTTCGAACAAGGTGCTGTGCTCTTTACCGCGCTTCAGAGTACCGGTCCCGACCAGGCTGCCGGCGTTCTGATTCATTCTTTAAGCCATGCGCGCTTCGTCTCACCTTACCCATGGCTGGATGAAGGGATAGCCTATTTCATGGGAACGCTCTGGGTGGAGCAAAAGAGCGGACGCGAGAGCGCGATAACCCTGCTGGACAATGCGCGCGGAGCACTCGCTTTGGCAGAGCCCGCCAACCTTCCGCTCGAGGGTACGGGAGTCGAACGCACTGCAATCGAAACTCAGGGCTTGAACAGTTCGGCTGGGAAGAGTCCCGTTTCCGATCCTCCGAGCCCCGGCCAGATCGGCAGCGACCAGGGTGGGGAGAGCCTTCTTGCCGCGAAAGATGCCATCTACTACCGCACGAAGGCCGCCTACGTTCTTTGGATGTTGCGTGACTTGGCAGGCGATGACGCTTTGGCCCAGTCCATCCGCGACTATGACCCAGCGGCGGACGCGGACGGAAGGGAATTTGAGCGGTTGATCGAACAGGCGAGCGGGAAAGACTTGAAATGGTTCTTCACTGACTGGGTCTACCACGATCATGGCTTGCCGGATCTTTCGATCGCCGGCATTCACCCAAACACCGCCAATGCTCCCGGCTCCTATATCGTTGCTGTCGATGTTGCGAACAGCGGGAACGCCGAGGCCGAAGTCCCGGTTTCAGTTCGCTCCGCATCCACTATGGTTACAGAGCGTCTGCGTGTCCCGGCCAAGTCGAGCATCACGCATCGTTTCCTGCTTGCCGGACAGCCAGAGGAGGTAGCAGTGAACGACGGGACGGTTCCGGAGGTAGAGGCGAGTGTGCACAAAAAGACCCTCTCCAGCCAACCCTAAGCTTCCATCTTCCCTGAGCTTCCATGTCCGGTGACGAAAAGCGTGATCGGTCCGGACCCCATTCAGCCGGAGGAAATCGCCAACTCCCCGCTCAACGCGTGAAGGTTCAGGCACTCCACCCGCGAATGGAGGCCAAAGAGCATCAATAGGTGAACCTCACCTTGGAGAACCTCTGTCTGGCCAGCATGGTGTTTTTGCCACGTCGCTATACGACATTTGAGTCCTTTATTTCACTGGAGTTTGGTGCTCGCCGTAAGCTCTGGGCTGCCGGACTTTATGCTAGAGTGATCGCACCATGGGTATCGAGTCCGCGATTATTCGCCAGCCCGGAGAAGGCTTGTCCTTGGCCGTTCTGGAAGGCCGCCTGGAGTACGGACCTGAACTTCAGAACCTGAAATCGCAGCTTATGTCGCTGGTCGAAAAGCCGGCCACGGTTCTCATCCTGGATCTCTCGAAAGTTGAGTACGCGGATAGCGCAGGTTTGGGCATGCTGCTTTTTCTGAACGGCGCGGCCAGAGATGTCGGTGCGTCGGTACGCTTGGTGGCCCCCAGCCCTCGCCTCATGCAAATCTTCCAAATCACTCACACCGCACCGCTCTTCATCATTGATTCCGATCTCGACACAAGCCTAAAACACGCTGCCAGGTAATTGAGTGGTCACAACTGATTCCCTGGCTTCCGTCATCTCAGAACCACAGGAGAACGGTGAACTATGCCAGACTCAATCGAATCGTTAGTGCGTTCGATCATCCAGGTGCTACACGATGGGCATCTTGGCTTTGCTGAAATTGGTCATCACCTGAGAGATCGCAGTGCGAAAGAGTTCTTCCTGAAGGAATCTCTTACACGCCAGCAGTTTGCAGGGGAACTGGAGGCCGAGCTACAACGCAGCGGCGTCCACGATGTGAAAGAAGGAGGAACGGCTTCCGGGGCGGTTCATCGTGCTTGGAGTGAGCTGAAAGCGCACCTTGGCGGCAGCGACCACACGCTGCTGGTTACCGCGGAAGAAGGTGAGGATGAAGCCAAGAAGGTCTATCAGAAAGCCTTGGAGCATAGAGAACTCCCGCTCCCGTTGAGGCAAATCCTTGCGAGCCAGCAAGAGCATATCGTTGCGGTGCACGAAAAAATCAAGGCCCTTCGGGATAACCGCGCCGCATAGAAAGCGCTTTTTGGACCGGAACTTCTCTCACCCACCGAAGGGGGCCGACCGGCGTGTAAAATCGAGCGCCCTCGACGGTGCCAGTGCATCTTAATTAAAGGGGGGAGTTCTCCATGGCAGAAAAGACGTGCAAACATCCCACCTGTACCTGCCCGATTCCGGAGTACGAAGACTACTGCAGCCAGATCTGCAAAGACGCACAAGGACTCATAGAGCTGATCTGCGAGTGCGGGCATGACTCTTGCGTGAGCGAAGAGATAGTAGAAGCTGCTCAAAGTTAGAAGGCTGCTAAGACTTTTTGCTCGACGCTTCAAGCCCAAGATTGCTACTACGAGCGAGAGCGCTCCTCACAACTACGGACTCCAAAGAGAGCCATTTTTTCACGAAGCAAGCGGCGCAGAGGATGGGAGACCACAACTGTGCGGCCCTCGACTTTCAAGGCCAATTCGATGAATACGAGAGCCAGTTAGTCGCATCTCGCTCGGACAGACTGTCCGAGCGAGATGCTCAGACTTGATGTGCTTGATCCATCCAGTCTGAGCAACAGGCCCTAATCTCCCGCGACGGCCATCTCCTGGCTCTCCGCCTGCTGATTCCGTAGAGAGCGCTCCAACGCGGCCAGCTGCTCCTCGATGTTTCCTTCTAACTGGCGGCGCTTGATGATGTCTTCGCGATAACGGCGGAGGAAATAATCGATCGTCTCGACCCGGATGCGGATGGACCCCGAAGGCTTATTCTCATCGAGGTCCTTGAACGAGAAGTACGGCGTTCCGGACTGCTCAATAATGCCTTCGATAACGCCATAGATCGGAGCGTCATGCCCGCACTTGAAACTTGAGACCTCAAGAGCGACAAGGTTCGGATGGCGCGCGGTGAACTTCGCAGCCCACACCTTATGGTTCGTGCTCGTGGAGTAGCGATTCTTCCATACGTCGGAAATGTCGAGAGGATGCGTGATGAGTCCCGCGCGGACCTCATCGCCGAAGAGCCGGTCGAGCAAGTCCTCATCCACCGGCAGCGTACTTTGCGAGAAGACCGGATAACCCAGTTTTTGGAACTCCTCCATGATCTCGTGATTGAGGCCGGGATCATGATGGTACACGCGCCCCAACATGACGATACCGATGCGATCCTCGCGTTCGAGTTGGTCCAGCGTCTCACGCGCCTGGCGGCGAATCTCGGCTTCGCACTCAGAAAGAGCCTTGAACCCTGCCTCCAGGGCACGCTCGTTCTCTTCACGAGAGAGCCCAAGGATCGGTCCCCAAGCCTTGAACATCTGGTCCGCGCAGAACCTATGGTCTTGCAAATTCAGGATTGGATCGATGTAGACGATCCCGTTCTCCGCAAAAATGTCACTCTCCTTCGTAAAGGCAGCCTTTACCGTCTCAGGCGTAGCAGTCACCGTAGGACAGGCATTCGAACCCGTCAGGTTCACCAAGTGAGTGTGCAGCACATCGTACATGGGGAACCAGATGGCGTTGAGCGGCTTCTTAGAGTGTTTGGTTGCGAGCAAGTTATAGACGTGCGCGATCCCGATCTTTGAGGGATAGCAGGGGTCGATAGCGCCGCGACTCGCGCCTGCACGGTAGAGCTCCGGCGTGGTGTAGTCGGAGTAGACAATATTTTCCGCCTTCATTCCCAAGCTAGCGAAGTAGGCGTTGAACATCGGAGCGTACGTATAGGTGTTGAGAAGACGCGGAATCCCAACGCGAAAGTCTTTGCGCTTCTCCATCAAAGCGGCGCGTTCCTTCACCGACTTCGAGACAAAAAATCCCTTTGTATTTGGAACAGCATCGGAGACAATCTCTGTCTGGCGATGACGGAAGACGTCGCGCGCGGCTACATCGACATAATTCGGATTGGCTTCCTTGATCTTGTCAATATCCGCTTTGATGTCCTTCATATCGCCCAGATCCTCGACGGTCCCTTTTTCACAGGTGGCGATGATCAGTCGCTGTTCTCCCATACGTAGCGGAACTTTGGTCTTGCGCGGCTGAAACTCCACTGGCTTCGGCAACTCAACCACTTTGCTTGATCCGGGCGCGATCTGAATTTGAATGAGCGGTTCCACTTTGGCCTTGAAAGTCGAGGGAGAGGAAGATCCGCACCCGCCACCTGTGCTGCACGAAGAACCATGGGATGGAGCTGGGGGCAGATTCGCCTGTATTTGATCGAGCGACGGGAGTTGCGCTACCGCCGTAGCCACTTCTTCGGGAGTAGCCTCGCGATCCTCTGCTACGGCGTGCGCGTGAGTATGGGAATGAGCCTCGGCATGATCTTGCGCGCCGGTCACATCCACGTCAATGAACGTACGTAGGCAATTGTTCTTGCAGAAATAGCAGCGGGTGTCTTCATTGCGCGTGGTTCGATAGCGAATATGTTCGACCGCCTCAAGCCCGATAAAGGTCGTCTTCCGGCCGTTCTTCCACAGTCGCAGCGCTTCTTGTGCCGCTCCGATCGCGCCTGACTCGCCGCAGTGCTCGTGCACAATGATCTCCGGCTCTTTGCCGTTCGCGCGAAAACTGGACTTGATGAAATCGACCTCTGCCTTTACTACCGCCATGTTGTTTTGCGTGCCGCCTTGCAGCACAAAGCGGGACCCAAGCGCTGCCAGATTCGGAATGCTGGCGACGTAGAGGAAAACGTTCTTCGGCAGCACATCGGCCAGTCCGGCCAGAATCTCTTCCGACCGCCAGCCCTGCCGCTGGAAGTTCACAATATCGGACTGCATGAATACTGCGCAGCCGTAGCCGAAGGATGGCATCGATTTTGCGGAGAACGCGAGGTCTGCGAACTCTTCGACCTTCATGCCGAAGCCTTCAGCGGTCGATTGGAGAAAGTATCCGTTGCCGGCCGAGCACTGCGTATTCAGTTTGAAATCCTTCACCCGGCCATCTTTGAGAACGATCAGCTTGATGTCCTGACCGCCCACGTCGACGATGACATGGGGATCGTCATAGAACTTCAATGCCGACTCGGTATGCGCGACTGTCTCGACTAGCGCGACGTCGGCGTGGAGTACATCCTTGATAATGTCCTTCGCGTAGCCGGTCGTCCCGACACCAAGCACGTCGAGCGTGGCGCCTTTGCTCTCGACCTGTACCCGTAACTTCTCGAACATCTCGATCGTGTCCTGAATCGGATTGCCATTCGAGAGTTGATAGGTCTTGCAGAGAATCTCGCCCTCTTTCCCCAACAGCGCGGCCTTCGTCGAGGTGGACCCACCATCGATTCCGATGAAGCCTGAGACCACCTCGCCAGGAACGAATGCTGCCGGAGTGAACTTCTTCTTCTTGTACGCCGCCTGGAAGGCCACCAATTCAGCGTCCTCCGCGACCAAGCCCTTACCTCCGGACACAGCTTTCTCTTCTGCCCGCCCGTAATCGATGTAGTAAACGAGCTTTTCCGTCCCCAGATAGCGGCCCTCTCCCGGCTCATCTTTACCGAACTCGACTGCACCCAACGCCGCGAAGTACTGTGCATTCTCCGGTACCTTGATCAGGTCTTCCGGTGACGTACCCTCCGGGATCTCGACCTTGCGTTCTTTCCACATGCGCGGGATGTTCGCCTGCCATGCCTCTCGCATACCCCGAATAAATCCGTTAGGCCCTCCCAGCAACAGCACATGAGGACGCAGTGTGTGGCCGCGAGTCAGGACACTGAGATTCTGCAGGACGATAGCCTCGAAGAGCGAAGCCATCAGTTCGTTTGACGGCGTGCCGGTCTTTTGCAGCCCATTGATGTCGGTCTCTGCGAAGACTCCGCACTTTCCCGCTACCTTGTGAAGCTTGACACCGTGATAGCCCTGGTTGGAGAGCTCGGCCGCGGGAATTTTCAGCTTGGCATTGATCTTGTCGATCACCGCCCCAGTGCCGCCCGCACACTTATCGTTCATAGAGGGAATCTTCTTCTTACGCCCGGTCTCTTCGTCGTCTTTGAAGACGATGATCTTCGCGTCCTGTCCGCCCAACTCGATGACGGAGTACACCTCAGGATGGAGCTTCTCGACTGCAAGAGATACGGCATGAACTTCCTGCACGAACTTGGCGCCGACCATCTCTGCGATCGTTCCCCCGCCAGAACCGGTAATGAAGATGCGAGTGTTCTCGGCCGATATGCCGGTGTCAGCTTCCATGCGCCGCAGGAATTCTAAGACCTTCTCGGGTTGTCGCGTCTCATGGCGCTGATAATCCTGCCACAAGGTTTTGTCCGTTGCGGCATCGACCACAATCGCCTTGACCGTTGTCGAACCTACATCGAGCCCAACAAGAAAGCGCTCCATCTCTCATCTCCTGATTGCTGCTGATGGCTGAGGACTGAGAAGCGTGGTCTCTGCGATCCACTTCAAGACCGCAAAGCCTACTGCGCTATCACCACGTTCTGCGCGGTCGCCGGGAGCATGCAGCGCGCCCGGCGGCCACGAATCAGAAACCGGTCAAGCGACCCGGGAGACTGCTACGGGTACGCGCGTCCGGCGGCGATAGGCGCCATCTTTGTTCATCAGATCGCTCACGTGCCAAGCGAACTGAGCGGCAGTCCCAGCCACGCCGGCGCGGTGGGGAACTTTGTACAGGGCTTTCTTCAATTTGGGATTTTCGTCGACATAACCGCGCAGATCATCGAGCGATTTTCCGGTTTTCTCCAGCTCACCTTCGAACTCCGCTCGCGCCTTCGCTTTGGCCTCAGCCAATGCCATCTGAACCCGGCTGTGCGCATTCACCTCTCCCTCGCCGGAAGTCTCGATCGGCAGGAAGATCATGTCTTTGTACTTATTGACCACTCGCGACTGCACACCGTCGGACTGCGTGGAAGGCATGCAACCGAAGGGCTTCAATGCCAATACCATATGGCAAAGATGGTTGACCGTGTAGTAGACGTTCTTGCCCACTTCCATGTAGCCCTCACCACCGCGGGCGAGCTGATGGTAGAAGGGATGCGCGAGTCTGGAGAGCTCCTTCTGCGGCACCAGATGATGAGCTGTGTCGCCCATGTGCTTGATCGTCCGGTGATAGAAGTAGGTCCACATGGCGCTCCCGGCACTTAGGCCGCCTGTCTTCTTGAACGTCTTAAGCTCATTCGCAAGCTGCTTCTTCACCTCATACCACTTGGGGTCACGGTAGGGCGCCTCCGCTTCGGCCCTCGCCTTAGCGCCCGCTTTCGCCACATACATCATGTAAGCAATCCAGGTAGCAATCGGTTCCACCAGCACCTGTGCCCCTTCCTTCTCGAGAAAGCCAAACATATTGAAGTTGCCGTCCCCCTCCGTCGTCTGCGCCCAGAACTCACCGGTAATCTTGATGATTGGTTTCACTCGCAGGCGGTCAACTTCAATCGCGTTGATACTGTCGCGGCACGCGTGTAGCGCACCCACATACTCTTTCCCGTACAAGTTGTGGGCAATCTTTCCCAGTGTGCAGCTAATTCCCTCAATCTTCTTGTGTTTTTCTAGGTAAGGCACAGCCCATGTCGGCGCGGTGTCTTTGATGTGCCAGCGTTTCCTGTCCCGCAAAGTGTCAGTCAAGGTTTTGACTGACTCAGCGATCACACGGTCTGTTTCGCCTTTGTTCACTTCGAAGGGCCGTACTTGGTAGACAAGCTCGTTGATCACGTCCCCGAGGTTCAATGCATTGAGCATGCCCATCCCGAAATCAACGGAAAACTTGAGCCCCGGCTCGCCGCTCGCGGCCTTGATGCCGTCCGTTTGCTGGAATAGCAGTACGCGGAAGCCATCGAAGCCCGCATTCTGCAAGGCGAAGCGATACTCGGCTTCATACATACCGAAGCGGCAGGGTCCGCACGAGCCTGCCGTGAAGAAGACGTAGTTGTCGATGATCTGCTGGCGCGTCTCCCCTCGCTCCTCAAGCTTTTGCAAATAGCGAACCAAGTTACCCACCGTAAAGTAGGTTGGGTTGCACTGGCCGTTATTTCCGAACTCTTTCCCCGCTTGAAAGTCAGCGACCTCGGGGGTGGGAATGTTCTCGCACTTATAACCGCTGCCGTGGAATACGGCCTTGATCATCTCTTCGTGCTTCCAGGTAAGGCCGCCGAAAAGAATGGTCACATAGTCGCGCTCCGCTGCGGTAAAAGTGCGCTCTACAGGTTTTTTGAATTCGCGCATACGGGCCAATCCGGCTTGAGCGCGAAGCCGCGCGCGCTCGGCATCGATGCGCGCCTGAATTTCCACTTCGAAGTCTGTCTGAACAATCTCATGCGGGGCTGCGGGCATTGGAAGTCTCCTTTTCCTGAATGAGGTCTAAGCGGCATCGACTATTACGTTCGAAAAATCTCTTTGCGGCGCCGAGAGGAGCAAGACGGATCCTCCCGTGCCGTTCTAAATCTGTCCTTTCATTCCCTGGAATCCGTGCGCCAATTGCTTGAAGAAAAATTTAATCACGCGTTGATCGTTATAGCACCAGCCCAGGATGTGGTTAAGTGTGGAAAAACAGTGTGTCTGGCAAGTCTCTTTTTGATGGTCCAGCTGCTTGGTGTCGAACTTGTGATCCTCAACCACGCCCCAGTCATAACTTGCGGTGTACATGGGGAAACACGGGGCAAGCGTACCATCGACGCGGATGATCATAGAGTTCTGACCCGCCCGGCAATTCCATGGGAAGTGATTTCCCTTCATGAAATCCACCATCTGCCACAGCCTCGTGTTTGAGTTCACCATTTTATAACCGGAATCCTGTTTTTCCGTCAGCCAATGAATAGTTTCTTCGACGGCCGGCCAATCGTCCCGGGTGATATAGGTGACATTCTGCTCGGCGTGTTTGAAATGCTCATCCTGCTGCAGCAATGGAGACTCATTGATGTGGTAATCGGTCGCGATGCCGTTATCATGCGCAATTTCTGTAAGTTCGCGCACGTCGTCCAGGTTGTTACGGCAAATGTTGATGTTGAGGAACACCGTATAGCCATAACGGTACTGCTTCCGAACAAGATAATCGAACTGCTTGCGGATGGGAACTAGCGCCTTTGGCAGCCCGGGCTTGATATCGACTGCGTCGACCGCGATATTGAAGGTCGACAAACCTGCGTCAGCCAGCTTGTCGATGACCTCCGTTCTCAATAGACGAGCATTTGTGGGGAGATAGATCCAGAAATTCTTTTTCGCTGCGTAATAGGTGATCTTGTGAATAAAGTCCGGACGCAGAAGAGGTTCACCGCCCATGTAGGCTAGCACACGGCAGCCGGTCCCATGAAGCCAATCGACGGACCTCTTCGCCGTATCCTCGGTCATTCCTTTCACGCGATTGTCGAAAGCCCAGCAGTAGTGACAATCCAGATTGCACTTGAATTCAGTAAACAGATACGCAATGAGCGGGTGGAAGTCGCCGGCTGTCAAGCGCGACCGGATGTACGGGAAGAGCCATCCCTGCATGGCGTGGTAAATCTGCGACGGCGAATATTTGCGCTTGTCCGGCGGAGCCCACTGCCCATCTTCTACGACAGGACCGAGTAGTTCGGGCCGTTGCGGAAAGACCGGTTCTGGAAATCTTTGCGGTTTGCCTTTCGGTTGGAGTCCGGGTGGAAGCCCTCCTGCGGCCTCGGCTTGGTTGGTAAGCAGATTATGCAAGGGAACATCAAGGCGGAAAGAAGACGGCTGTTCTGTGTGCGTTTCCAACTGCATTCCTCTCTTCATCCAAAGTGGGGACGACTATGGAGATCGGTCGACTCGGGCGATATGCTGCTCCTCCGGCAGCGTGTCGGCTCGAACCCGCGCACGAGCCAAATATCTGACTCGAGTCACGTTGACCATCACCCTGCACACCATCTGCCATCTGGTCAGGGGCGTCGTCGACATTGGCAAGTACTTGAATTACATGCACGGGCAGAAGCGCCATGCCCCTCCATTTCGGAAGTAGAGTGCCAACTGGCCGGCGGGTGTGCCAAACTATTGGCAGCTGCTTCGATCGGATTCAGCCCGAAAACAGATCGTCGAGGAAAAAGGGAAGCTTTGAAATAGCTGCGACTTTGCCGTCGGCAAGTTCATCTGAAAGACCTGCTGGTTGAGACTGAAAGGCTTTTCACCCCAGGCCATGCGGAAATCGCACAAAAAGATTTCTCTGCGGACAGCTGGCGACGCCTTGTACGGGGAGCAATATGAGGCGTTGCTCACTCTTGCCCAAAATATTGGGAACCATCACGAACCCGTAGACCTCCTGCGTTCAGTGCCACACGAACTGCATGCGATCGTCGCCGCGGAGACTATCGCGCTTATCACCTGCGGCGACCTTCAGGAACAACTGTGGTTTGCTGTTGATGCCGAGGGCCAGGCGGTTCCGTCCATTGTCCCAACTGCAAGCATGTGCAAGTCTTTCTGTTGCTTTAACCACAGAAGACCGGAACCGTCGGTGGTCGCTAACAGCGCCCACAACCCCGATACAACCCAGACCCTCAGCACAGCCCAGACTGTAGATGAGTACGCAGACGCGAGACCGCACCCATATCCTCCGCCTTTAGTTGTGCAATCTATTGACCAAGCGGACGGACTTGGCGATCTGATCAAACAGTTCAGCGCCAGCGGCAATCAATCGTTGTGCGTGCTTCCTCTTGCGACATCCATTCGGCTCTTGGGATTGGTTTGCATAGGCAGAAGGGAAAGAAATGCCTTCCCGCAAGAGGAGCTTCGCTTTCTGAATCTAGTCGTCGAACATGCGGCCCTCGCCGTCGATAACCAATTGAACTTTGTGAACTCGGAGAAGGTGCGCGCTCGGCTGGAAAGTGAAGAGACCAGACTCAGACTCATTCTCGATCTCAACAACAGCGTAGTCTCTACTCTGGAATTGCGCAGTCTTCTGCAGGCGATCGCGCCCAAGATCAGAAAGATCATGCAGTTAGACGGCGTAGCGCTGATCCTGCCGGAGCCAGGGCGGAAGGAACTGCGGCTCTATGCGCTCGATTTCCCGGCTAGCAAAGGAATCGTCCGCCAGGACCTGCTGACGTCGACTGATGGCACAATTGCCGGTGAGGTTTTCCGCACTGGGACCCCCTGGATCGGCGGCTTGGAAGATCTCCGAGGATCAGAGTTGAGTAGCAGGATGGCTCTTGAGGAGGGCATCGAGAGCTTGTGCTTTCTGCCCCTGATCCGCTGCGGCAAGGTGCTTGGAATTCTCAACTTGGCGCGTCAGCGCGGAAGCTCCTTCAGCGCCGAAGAGGTGGAGTTTCTCGGACAAATTGCCAATCAAGTTGCGATTGCAGTCGACAATGCGCTCGCCTATGGCCAGATCGCTGAGCTCAAAGAGAAACTGACTCAAGAGAAGCTTTACTTTGAAGACGAGATCCGCAGCGAAATGAACTTCGAAGAGATCGTCGGAAATAGCCCGGCGCTGCGGCAAGTTCTGAGACAGATTGAAACGGTCGCCCCAACCGAGTCCACCGTTCTGATCTACGGTGAGACGGGCAGCGGAAAGGAACTGATTGCCCGAGCTGTACACAATCTCAGCCGGCGCCAGTCCTCCGCCTTTGTAAAGCTTAACTGCGCTGCTATCCCAACGGGCCTCCTCGAGAGTGAGCTCTTCGGGCACGAAAAAGGCGCCTTCACCGGAGCTATCGCACAGAGAATCGGGCGCTTCGAACTGGCTTCCGACGGAACGATCTTCCTCGATGAGATCGGGGAGATCCCGCTCGAATTACAGCCCAAGCTTCTACGCGTATTGCAGGAGCGCGAGTTTGAACGGCTGGGAGGTTCAAGGACCCTTCGCACCAATGCCCGGCTGATCGCCGCTACGAACCGGGATTTGCGCGCTATGGTTGACGAGAGCCGCTTCCGGTCAGATCTGTACTATCGTCTGAACGTCTTTCCTGTATACGTTCCTTCTTTGCGCGAACGCGCGGAAGATATCCCCGTGCTGGTTCGGCACTTCGTCCAGTACTTTTCCCGAAACATAAACAAGCAGATCAATGCCATTTCTTCTGAGACCATGCAAGCGCTGACGCGGTATCCATGGCCAGGGAACATTCGGGAGTTACAAAACGTGATTGAGCGTGCCGTTATTCTGTCGCAGGGGCGAGTGCTGAACGTTCAGCTTAGTGATCTCAAGCCGAAACAGCTTCAGAACGGGCCGGCTAGCATTGGGCACCTCACCCTCGAGGAAATGGAAAGAAGGCATATCCTGGCCGTCCTCGAGCAGACAAACTGGGTCTTCGCTGGTCCGAATGGAGCTGCCGCCCGTTTAGGTATGAAGCGCCCAACCCTGCAGTTTCGAATGCAAAAGCTGGGCATCTCCCGTCCTCAGAGATCACTTCAATAAGCTTAGGTTGGTTGGTTCCCAAGGCTGCCGCGGAGATCACGCGGGAAAGTCCTGCCAACCGGCTGGCACACTGCCAACGAATCCCGCATCCGACCAGTCTCCACCAGAGGCGCTTTCAACGGCTATAAGCATGCGCTGATCATGATTTTCTCACTGCAGTAAGCGATTTCTAATTTCTACGTTGGTGGATTCAATTCTCGGCAAGCGACTTGCTAATATCTTTCCCTGAAAGAGAGACGGGAGGCTTTACAAGCTCACCAGGACAAGACTTCGTTGATCCCGCGGGGAGAGAAGCGCATGTTAAGAATCACTGTCACCGAAGGTGACTCTGGGCAGAGGTGGACTCTGCAAGGTCGCCTAACGAAATTCTCCGCTCCCGAACTCATCTCCCACTGGAACGCGAAGCAGAATCAGTCAGTGGCCCGCATCGTCGATCTCAGCGAGATAACAACGATCGACAAGGATGGAGAAACTGTCCTTTCGATGATGATGCGCGACGGCGCTGAGTTCGTCACGTCCGGAGTCTATACCACGTACATTGTCCAAGAATTGCGGAAGCGCCCGAAAGGCTCTCAGGGCCGGCAGTAGTCTTTTCCTATCGCGGAGGCGATTCCATCCCGGTCTCGCGATCCCGGTCCTCGCGATCCAGTCATCTCCATTTTTTGTTCCGTCAGTCATGAGCTTGCGCCTTGAAGGGGCACGACGCTGCCCGGGTGTCATGACTGGCATGCAACAGGGTTGGGGGTACGGTCTTTTCGGTGCCTGTGATGGAGAATTGCTGTACTGCTTACGCGGCAGCCGATCGGGACGAATAAGGCGTCGAGTGGCCAGCGCCGCGGCCCAAAATATTGCCTAACGATTGTCGCGGAGTAACGTATCTCCAGCGCTTCTGCAGCGCGAGCGTGGACTCAGGAAGCACGCAAGCGCGGAAGAACGCACCAAGTTCGCGAGAATAGGTCTCATCGGCCTGCCTTCCATCGGCGTATTTCACCTGGATAAGGCAATTGCTTTGCGGGTGGGTATTGATGTCGTTGGGATCAAAATCATGCCATTCAAATGCTTGGGTCATATCGTCTGTTCAGCCTTTCCATCACATAAGCAAGTCGGCGGGATCCGCGTCACAAGCAAAAGGTAGAGATTCGAATCGCTCTCAGGGCCTTTTGCTTCAAGCGATGCGAATGAGGACGCAACCAAAGGAGTAGTCCCAGTAACACAAACGGGTCGATACAACAAATGGGGTATTGCTGATGCCCAATGCAATCCGGTTGTTCCTCATGATCCGGATCTGCCCGCTGGTTTTATCAACGCATGTGATCGGATCGAAAACGTTTTCTGAAAGAGCTGTTTTAGGCAGCAACGGCGCCGGCGGAACGCATCATGTTCAGATCGCGCAAGATCTCTCGAACAGCAATATTGACAACCGTCACATCCCTATGGTCAGATTCGGGCCGCAATCATTCTGAGACCAGTAACTTGTGGAAAAAAGCTGAGGTCTCGTGTATGTCGTTCTGCATTTCATTCTTCGATTTCATCCCGGTAGACGTGCGTAACCGCAGAGTTTGCCAGGGCTGATGACTCTGTATACAAAACAGGCGGAAGATACGCCGAGGTCTCTGTCGAAGTCGCACCGGGTACATGTGGTCCGGTAGGGCCCGCTGGTTTGCTGAATTTCTAAGGAGGCGTCGTGATTTCACACAAGTTCTGGTTTCCTATCCTTGCAACCGTGCTGTTCCTCGGCTGTTGCTTTCCTGCCCGCGGGCAGTCCACCTTCGGTTCGATTTCAGGCTCTGTCCTGGACGCCTCGGGCGCCGCTCTCTCAAGCGCGCAGGTTACGTTGACCAACACCGCCACCGGTGCAAAGGAGACATTTACTACAGGCGCAGACGGATTGTATTCCTTCGTCAACTTGAATCCCGGTACGTACGTCCTTGATGTGGAGAAGACCGGCTTCAAGCATTTCAAGCGCGACGCCGTTGTCGTGCAGGTGCAACAGAATGTCCGCATTGACGTCGCCATGGAGGTCGGCGCGGTTAGCGAGACCGTCGAAGTTACCGCGGAGACTCCGCTGCTGCAGACCGCGAATGCGTCGCTTGGCCAAGTCATTGACGAACGCAAGACCAACGACACTCCTTTGAATGGCCGCAACGTTTTCAACCTCATCACTCTTTCTCCCGCTGCTATCGCGCAGGGCGGCTCCGGCGGTTCGCAGGTGGGACAGAATCCGTTCAGCTGGGGCAACTACCAGGTAGGCGGCTCATTCGGCAACGAGAGCGCCGAGTACGTCGACGGCCAGCCCGTGAATATTGGTTATATCAACCTGCCTGTTCTGATTCCCGACCAGGACGCCATATCCGAATTCAAGGTGCAGTACAACAACCTCGGCCCGGAATGGGGCAGGTTCGCCGGCGGCGTTGTCAACCTGAGCACGAAGGGGGGATCGAACACGTTCCACGGCGAAGCATATGAATATCTCCGCAACAAGGTCTTAAATTCCCGGCCGTGGTTTGCGACGAAGAATCCCCCCTACGTGCAGAATCAGTTCGGCGGCACGTTTGGCGGCCCGGTTATCAAAGACAAGACGTTTTTCTTCTTTGCCTATGATGGGTACCGTCAGCGGGCATCCTCGATTTACACTACGACAGTGCCCACAGTTGGGATGAGGAGCGGCGTATTTCCCGCGGACATTCCAATTTACGATCCGTTAAGCGTGAGCGCGGCGTGTGTCGGAGCTCCCACGGCGGCGAATTGCGGCCGTAAGCAATTCGCCAACAACACGATTCCTACTGCGAAGATTAACTCGGCGGCATTGGTTGAACTTAAATACCTTCCGATGCCGACCAACAGCGCCGAAAACAATAATTTCAACGCGGCTGCGGCCTCCGGCGGAAACACCAATCAATACGTAGCGCGTGTTGACCAAAATTTGTCCTCGACGCAACATATTTTTACCCGTTACAACTTCTTTAACCTTCTGGATTTGCCTACCGATCCCTTCGGCACGGGGCTTTGCGCGGATCGTTGCGCGGAAACGTATCAGACCAACGCCGCCGTCATCGACTACACCTATTCGATCCGGCCTGATGTGTTGTTCCACTTCAACCTAAGCGGTAGCCGGTTCCACTACTTGCGTTCGCCGAAGAACTCGAATTTTGACTTGACTCAGTACGGCTGGCCCGCCTCTTACAATACGGCAATTCCGAGCGCCGGCCGGTCGCCGTTCACGCCCTGCTTCACGCCGCAAGACCCCAC
>DASYBJ010000349.1:0-11110 GCA_036500845.1 Acidobacteriaceae bacterium | reverse complement strand
TGCGCGCGGCGGCCATCGCTGCCTCGCACCCGGCGTGTCCCGCGCCCACCACCACAATGTCGTAATGTTCGGTAAAAGCCATCCAAAGGCTATTTTAGTGGAGCCGGCGGTTCCGAAAGCCGGTGACCCTGCGAAAACAGGGATTCCATCTCATGCCGCTCGGCTTTCTTCCAGGGATAGTCACCCAAGAAACCGAACCGGCATGCTCGTTCTGGCGCCTTTTGGCGAGCCATTGCGGGTAGGACAGTCTGAATCCGATATGCCGCGCGATCGTCTTCTGGGAGTGAGCCGGGCCCCCGAGAGTTGGTCATAGCTGAATGAGTGTGTCAGAACCGGGGACAAGATTGGGCCACCCTACGGACTTTCCGGTGGCTGCTTCGCGAGAAGGCTTTATAAAATCTCCGCTGATCACGTACCTGACCCGCGCCGGAAATCCACTTGCACAGTGAGCTGCGAGGGGTTTCGGCCACGTAATCGGATCCGATCTCCGGCTGCGAGTCGCATCCGCCTTCAAGGGCATGCTCGGAGAGTAGCCCACTGTTCGACACATGGGTGAGGCACGAAATCCAACTCCGCTTTGGAGGGTTACGGGCCTCAGCCGGTAGCCTCCAGCGAAAAACAAAGGCGCTCTGTCCGCCACGTGTCCTAGTCGCAAGTGTAGGTGTCAAAGTGTCAGTTGACTCAAAATCGCCAAAACGCGTTTCGACAGCAGAAATCGAACCACCCAGCGGAGACTCGGCCCCGGTGGCTATGATTCGTAACACTGGCCGACTTTCCGGTAGTAATCTGGTCGACCGCCACACAGGCCGTATTTACCTCTTGATTAAGTATTAATTGATTGACGGTTACACGTCCGGTTAGGCGGTCATACGGCCCAAAACGCGAAGATTCGCCGAGTGGGCTGCTCAGGGTTGCCAACCTGGTGATTGCTCAAGGCTAATGTCCGAGTGGGCGTTCAACCAGACCGAAGAAGTCCTCAATCTGTGGTCGCTCTGCAACGCCTCGGCGGCCCGTTCGCCGATGATCACGCAGTGCGCCATGGTGTTTCCATGACCTTTCACCTCGTTATCGTCATCCACAGATTTAAGATTGCGGCGATCGGCGCCTACTTGGACTTCTCCGGGGTCGGTTGTCGCACTTGTGGCTGCCGCACTTGAATTCTGCTTTCTTGCGTTCGACGTAGTCAGCGGTCATCGCATTGATGATGACCTACAACCGGCATGCTGACAAAACCAATTCTCAATTTTTGTGCTCTCCATTCTCTGGTACGTGTCTCGTGTTCGGCAGAAGTAACTGCGGAATTGGGAGGTCCCTCTGCCGCCTCTCCATCGACGCCCCTGAAACGGCGTTTGCAAAAGAGATGAATCAGGCGGGGGGTATGATTCATCATAATCTACCGACTGGTCGTATTTTAGAGGTACGACCAGCGCGGCGACAGGGAAAAACGCGATCAGGGCGAGAGGGAATTTCAATGGCAAAAATAGTACGTTTCTATGAAACAGGTGGACCAGAGGTCTTGAAGCTGGAAGAGGCCCCGGCCCGAAAGCCCGGCAACGGAGAAGTCATCCTCCGGGTGAAAGCGATTGGTCTAAATCGTGCGGATTCGATGTTTATGCACGGTCACTATTTCGAACCGACCCAGCTTCCAGCGACTTTAGGGTACGAAGCCTCGGGCGTTGTCATCGCCGCAGGGCCTGATGTCGACCGGAGCTTGATCGACCAAAAGGTATCCACCATGCCGGCGTTCTCGTTGAATCAATACGGCGTGGCGGGTGAAGAGGTAGTGGTTCCAGTGCATGCGCTGGCCGCATATCCGGAGCATCTTTCTCCAGTGGAAGGCACCTCGATCTGGATGCAATACCTGACGGCGTATGGAGCACTGATTGAATTCGGCCGGCTCCGCGCAGGGGAGTTTGTCATCATCACAGCAGCTTCCAGCAGCGCTGGCCTAGCTGCCATGGAGACCGTAAAAGCTGAAGGTGGCATTGCAATCGCCACCACTCGCTCCCGTTCCAAGCGCGACGAGCTACTTAACCTAGGCGCAGATCACGTGATCGTTATCGACCAGGAAAATTTTATAGAGCGGGTAAAAGAAATAACAAACGATGCTGGCGCTCGCATTATCTTTGATCCCATTGCGGGGCCCTTTGTAAATCAATTGGCGGAGGCCGCCGCGCAAGGTGCAACGATTTTCGAATATGGGTCGCTGTCACAAAGCAGCACGCCCTATCCGCTGGCGCAGTCCATCATCAAGGCACTCACCATTCGTGGCTACTGGCTGGTGGAGATTTTGTCACATCCGGAAAGGCTTGCAAGGGCGAAGAACTATGTGTTCGAAAAGCTGAACAGCAAACAGTTCAAACCACTGGTTGCGAAGACATTTCCCTTCGAGCAGGTGGTCCGGGCCTACCAGTACATGGAATCGAACTCTCACGTGGGAAAGATCGCTTTAACCGTGGGGTGAATAAGCAGGATCATGTATAGTCAACATTTCCGACCAGTCGTTTGATTTTAGAATCGCAACCCGAAGACACACATCTCATGGAAGCAAGGAGAGAATATATATGTCCAACGATAAGAAAGTAGCACTCATTACCGGCGCGAACCATGGAATCGGCTTTGAGACGGCCCGTCAACTCGGGCAAAAGGGCATCACCGTGATCGTTGCCGCCAGGTCACAACGGGCGGCGAAGGAGGCCGTGGACAAGCTGATTGCGGAGGGAATCGAAGCTTATCCCGTGACTCTGGATGTAACCAAAGATGAGGACCGTAAGGCCGCCGCCAGCTTCGTTGCGGAGAACTTCGGTAAACTCGACATCCTTGTGAATAATGCGGGCATCACCGGTGACGGCGGACTTCTCGATTCCCGGACCATCGAGACAAGCGAATCGGAACTTCAGGTGGTCTTCAATACGAATCTCTTTTCTGTAATTGCAGTCACGCGAGAGTTCCTGCCGCTGCTCAAAAAGAGCTCGGCTGGGCGCATCGTGAATCTGTCCAGCATCACAGGCTCACTCACGCTGCAGGCGATGCCTGGAAGCCCGATTGCGCCCCTGAAGGCATTTGCGTACAACGCGTCGAAAACTGCGCTGAATCAGTTTACAGTTCACTTGGCCGCTGAACTGAAGAACACCAACATCAAGGTGAATTCGGCCCATCCGGGATGGGTGAAGACTGAGCTGGGGACGCAACACGCTCAGTTGGAGATCGTCGATGGCGCGAAGACCAGTGTAGACCTTGCTCTGGTCGGAGCGGGCGGTCCGAACGGAAAGTTCATTCACGACGGCAAGGAACTGCCCTGGTAAGCTCTCTGATCTCGAGGGCAAGGGCGCATGCTCTCGATGATGAGATTGCGGCCTCATGGTAAAGGGAGAGAGCCAGCTCCAGAATAAGAAGCCAAGTAGTTTGTCATTTCAAACTACGGCAGGCAGAAAACTTGGATCGATATGAGTAAAGGAATGGAAACCCGGAAGCGGATCATTGCTAAAGCAGCTCCTCTCTTCAATCGCAAGGGTTTCGAGGGCTGCTCCATGCAGGATATTGTCGAGGCAGTCGGTCTGGAGAAGGGCAGCCTTTATGGTCATTTTCCAACTAAAGAGGCACTTGCGGTTGCGGCCTTTGAATACGCATGGAGCGAAACCTGCGCCGTGCGCACGGCGAAAATGGATACGGTTACCAATGCAATTGAAAAACTAAAGATCCACGTAAACAATTTCGTGTCGTCCCCATCCTTTCCCGGTGGGTGTCCCCTGCTCAATACCACCACTGAAACGGATGACGGGAATCCAGAGCTCAGAAAAACGGGGCGCGACGCTTTCAAGACATGGCGATTTCTTCTCGAAGGTATAGTAAAAGAAGGTCAGGACCGGAAGGAGATCCGTCCCGAGATACAGCCTGCGGACGTCGTTGCCCTGATGATCTCTCTGCTCGAAGGTGCAGCGGCTCTTGACCGGCTCGATAAGAAGTCCGGTTTTCTGCAAAGAGCCGGAAGGCATATTATCTCTTATCTCGACAGCATTGCCCTTCCGCTAGTTTAGAACGTGGTTGGAAGAGCCCCATATCAACTCGAATGGGAATACTCTTCAAATGCAGCCTATCTGCTGATCCGACTACTCGACTATAGATAACAGTAGGATAACCGGCCAATGCTTTGAATCGTGCAAATTTGCGAAATAGCCCGATCGAGCGCGGGTGAGAGAGGTTTTGTATTATTTTTCAGCTGAGTTCCTTACCTCTAGGCAGAGTAAGTCACTCCGTCTCTGAGCGCAGAGCTGAAGTCGTTGCGTTCTGGGAGAGCAACCGAGCCGAAGAACTCGGCCTCGCGGCCTCTGATTGGGAATCCATTGCGGCGCCGCAGAAGTCGCGAATGAGCCGCCGCGATTTTAGTTGTGTCGCATATGGCCATGTTTGCGTGGAATAGCATGGCTCTGCAGCGCACGATGCATTGCACAAACCCTCAGAATGGGCGGCGATTGGCCGGTTAACAGGCCGATACACTCATCGACAGGGTTCTGGGTGGATAGTCGCCCAACGTCAGTCGCCCAACCGTCAGTGTCTAACCGGTAGGGCAGTAGTTCATCGGTCCGGCTGAGGGAATGGTCTTAGTCGCCTGAAACGCAAGGGGTGGCGAATCTCAGTGTTACAAATACTACCGACTGGTCGGAATAAATGTTTCCCATCCTTGTTCTTCTATTAGGAGCGCCTTAGCCAGCGTCTGTACGCCTGGCCCGAGGTTGCTTCCGCAGGAAACGAGACACACAAGAATGGAGAACGAAAAATGAAAATTGGTTTTGTCAGCATGCCGCTTACCGGTCATCTCAATCCGATGATCGCGCTGGCCCGCAAATTGCAATCCCGAGGACACGAGATCGTCTTCATCGGGGTCCCCGATGTCGGCTCTTACGTTCGCGCCGCAGGCCTGCCTTTCGTCCCTTACTGCGAAGAAGAGTTCCCTGAAGGATCAGGAGCAAAAGCTCTCGTTTCTGTTTCGAAGGTCCACGGCCCGGAAGTAACACGGTTGACGATTCAGGGGGCGGGCAGAGCTCACTTCCAGGCGGCGTCGAAGCACCTGCCGCGCAAACTCGCCGAAGCTGGCGTTGAGGCGGTGGTACTCGACACGATCCACATGTACCTGGAGGTCGTGCCGATGAGCCTGGGCATACCCTATGCGCATGTGTGGGCCATTCTGAACATCGATTTTTCCGGAGCCACACTCCCTTCTGTGGTGCCCGGACCTTATGACAATACGCCTGGGGCGCGCCAACGGAATCTCGAAGCCCTGAAGAAGAGCGACAACGCGTTCTTTGGGATCGTGCAAGAGTTGGCCGCACCCTACGCCGAGCGTGCCGGCTTGAAGATCGACTGGAGCAATCCGACCCCCACCTTCTCCAAGCTTGCCATCGTTTCGCAAACGCCGAAAGAGTTCGACCTCCCCGGTATACCCTGGCCTCCGGAGTTTCACTATGCCGGTCCGTTCTTCGATGATGCGGGACGCGAGCCCATTCCCTTTGCCTGGGAAAAGCTGGATGGCCGGTCACTCGTCTATACCTCGCTGGGAACGCTCCTGAACGGCATCGAGAGTATCTACAAAACCATCCTCGCCGCTGTCGGCAAGCTGCCCGAGATCCAGGTGGTCCTCGCCAAGGGGAACAATATCGAGCTCTCCGAACTAGGCTCCATCCCGTCGAACGTCATCGTGGTCGACACGGCTCCGCAGATCGAGCTGCTCAAGCGCAGTGCGCTCTGCATCACACATGCTGGGGTCAACACTGCGCTGGAATCGCTCGCGCAGGGCGTGCCGATGGTTGCCATCCCCCTCGGATATGACCAGTTCGGCGTGGCTGTCCGCATTGTCTACCACGGAGTCGGTGAATCACTAGGAATCGACGACCTGTCGGTCGACGGCCTGCACGCGCTCATTCAGAAAGTTCTGAATACTCCTTCCTATCGCGAGAAGGCGAGGTACTTCAAGTACATCATCGAGAAGCGTCGCGGACTCGATGTCGCGGCAGAAGTCATCGAGCAAGCATTCGAAACCGCGCTCGCAAACCGTCCACTGGAGCTTTTGCGCTCGTAAAACCAATCGGGCAAAGGCGGGACAGACGAAAAGTACACCATCAAAGAAGGTAAGCAGCGGATACACAGCGCGATCCATTCGACGCCTACGACGTTGCGCAGAGTTGCGTACCGCCGGGCGATGGAGGCGAGGGAGAGTGGAACTCCCTCGCCTCCACCCTCGATCTGAGCTAGCTCCATCACGAGTCGACCCGAACTGAGTTTGAGAGAGCCGAGAAGGTTGCTGAACCAACTCGAAATACCAGCGGCTCCCCGAGAACGATCAGCCCCTCAATCGTCTCGGCAGCTCGCCTAAGAATCTCGTCTTCAGTGAATCCGTCAAATAGAACTTCCCATCGAGGCATACGACCCCTTTCAAACTTCCAATCTAAAAGATCCGAATGACGGAGGTGAGCGACAGATGCGGCAGCGCACTATCTAAGGCTGCAACTACGTCGAAGTCCGTATCAGAGATTTCCGTGAGGGAGGTCATATCTGAAACGAAGAACGAAATATCTAACATGCGCTTCATCGTTTCACGCTTTGCGCGAGCTACAGCGGCTTGACTGAGGACGGATGCAACGACCCGATGGCCGAATTGCGCAAGTCCGATTGCTAGCATGTCGTAGAAATTTACGGTTGTCTGTCTCATGAGCGTTGAGCCTTCATTCTGTCTGCAGACCGAATGCTATCAAGCCCCAGAAATGGTGGGCTGGAGCTGGCCGTGTCGTGCCGCCCGCTGAGAGGGTCGTGGTCAGAGCACGACGCCGCTTTGACGCAATCCTCGTTGCCATTGACCGAGTTCCGGCCGTATGGTCGCCCACCCGGAAATAACTCAAGAGTAAACACTGAGTCAAGTTAGATATCGAAAAACGCGCATGGGACATGCCAACGAGTCTGTCAAACTCGGTGCTGGAAACCTGGACCCTATGTATGGTTCGCCGACTTCTCGGTGGTTATCGTGTCCCGATGAGTGCGTTAGCCAAGATGCACTCACCGAGACCCGCCAATCCAGAGGCGTCAGTGTCTGGGGCTTGCCTCTGTCTCGGAGGCCCGCGCCAGTGCTTGCGTGTCGATATACTCCCGGACGCTCTTCAGTTTGCCATTCTGAAGGGTAATGTCGAAGACTCAGTGGTCCTCGAACGGCTTATCCGTGGCTTTGATCTTCCCCACGGCGACGCCGATGGCCAGAACCCGATCTCCTTGCGCCACGAATTCGGGGGGCTTTGGGTAAGTCATTTCCACCTCTTCGGATGCCTTCCGAAGCGTAGCCGCCAATCCCGCGAGCCCGCGGTGCGTACCGGCCAGCGGCCAGTCCTTGCCTGGAATGATCCACTCTATGTCTTCGGCAACCAACGCCAGCAGACGTTCCTTATCGCCGCTGCCCATCGCTGCAAAGAAATCTTTCACAACCTGTATGTTTTCTTCGATGCTCATCGAATCTCTCCTTTCCTTTATCAAGCTCGTCCGATCGAGTGGGACGTTTCGGAATCATCTTTCTCGGACCAAATCACACAGTGGCAAACCGATTACTGCTGCTTCTTGAACACATCTTGGAATATGAGCTGACCCCAAGTGCGGCCCCGTGCGTGCACCAGCCATCCCCCCTCGTTCAGCTTTCCCAGCTTGACGGGTGCGAACCCGAGTTGTTGGGCCAGGTCCGCCACGGGAGCGACCGCGTCTTCATCGTCGCTCGACAGAAAGACGACCCGATGACCTCCCTCGACCACCGGATCGGTCGCTAGGGTGGCTGCAATCAGGTGATTGAACCCTTTCACGACCTTCGCTCCGGGGAAGGACTTCGCCACGAAGGCGGAGGACGGGAGACCATCCAAGTCTTCCGGCGGAACTCCAAACGCGTTCGTCACGTCGATGATCGTCTTGCCTTTCCAGCTCGGCAGGGCCTTCGCAACGTCGAGATGTTGATCGAACAGGACAGCCAGGAAGATGGTGTCCGCCTTGAGCGCTTCCTGGAGCGATTTGGCGACGACCGTAAGTCCAATCGCCCGAGCCTGCAGTGCCAACTCCTCGGGCGGGCGGCGGCCCGCGACGGTCACGTCGATGTTGTTACGCGCAAAGGCGTGAGCGAGGGCCTGGCCTATCTTGCCGAACCCAATAATTGCGTAGCTCATAAATTTCTCCGATACCGTTGGTGTTGCTTTCCCGCTGATCGAATCCCGGTGAGTGCGTTAGCGACCATCCACTCATCGAGCCCCGGCGATCTCAAACGGCCGTCATGCCGCCATCGACGAACAATTCCACCCCGTTCACGTAACTGGAGTCGTCTGAAGCAAGGAACAACGCAACCCTCGCAATTTCGTCGGGCTGCCCCATCGTTCCCCGCGGAATCAGCGACTCGAAGAACTCCCGCGCCTCTTTGGTGAGAACTTCTTCCTGCATCGGTGAGGTGACAGCCCCCGGAACCAGCAGGTTCACACGGATCTGTCTGCCCTTCAGTTCGTTGAGCCACGTGCGTGCGAAGGAGCGCAACGCCAACTTGCTCGCGGCATAGACACCGAAACCCGGGAAACCCTTCGCCGAAGCATTGGACCCGGTCATGATGATCGATCCGCCATCGCTGAACAGCGGCAACGCCTTCTGAACCGTAAACAACGTGCCGCGCACATTCAGGTCGAAGGCCGCATCGAAATGCTCCTCGGTAATTTGGCCCAGTGGCAGTGGCTCCCCCTTGCCGGCACTCGCGAACAGGATGTCGATCTTGCCCTTCTCGCGTTTGACCGTATCGAACAGGCGGTCCAGATCGTCCAGATTGGCTGCGTCACCGCGCACGCCGGTCACGTTCCGGTTAATCGCCTTGACAGCCTCATCGAGCTGCTCTTGCCTGCGGCCGGTGATGAAAACGTAGGCACCTTCTTCAACGAACCGCTTGGCGCTCGCTAGCGCCATACCGCTCGATCCACCCGTGATGACTGCAACTTTTCCTTCAAGCTTTCCCATGATTTTTCCTTTGATAGATGTGTGATATTCAGTGCGATAAGGTTCTGTGGTGGCGGTCTGGCAGATCAGCCACCTTTGGCGGTTTAGCGCGATTTCAGATAGCCGAGAAGCCGCCGTCGACTGCGAAATCCATTCCATTCACGTAGCTCGAATCGTCTGAAGCAAGAAAGAGCGCTGCCGCCGCAATCTCCTCAGGACGACCCATCTTTCCGCGGGGGATCAGGGACTCGAACATCTCCCTCGTTGCCTTGTCGAGCCGCTGGGAGTCCGGTGTGTCCACCTGCCCCGGGCTCAGCACGTTAACCCGAATCTTTCTGCCCTTCAATTCGTTCAGCCACGTGCGTGCAAAGGAGCGCAAGGCCGCCTTGCTCGCCGCGTACACGCCGAAGCCAGGAAATCCCTTCACCGACGCAACCGATCCAGTCAAGATGATTGATCCGCCGTCGTTGATCAGCGGCAACGCTTTTTGCGCCGTAAACAACGTCCCTCGCACAATCAGGCCGAACTCCCTATCAAAATGCTGCTCAGTAACCTCGCTCAGTTGGGCGGCTTCGCCCTTGCCGGCGCTCGCGAACAGAATGTCGATCTCGCCCTTTTCCCGCTTGACCGTGTCGAACAGATGGTCAAGGTCGTCGAGCTTGGCCGCGTCGCCGCGCACCCCTGTCACGTTCCGGCCGATAAGCCTGACAGCCTGATCAAGCTGCTCCTGCCCTCGACCCGTGATGAAAACGTAGGCACCCTCGTCAACGAAACGCTTGGCGCTCTCCAGCGCCAAACCGCTCGATCCACCTGTGATGACCGCAACCTTACCTTCTAGCTTCCCCATGCTTGCTCCCTTTAGTAGCCGTTGGACATCCACTACACAGAGGTAGATTCCTCTTGCGGTGGACGAGAACTGCTCAGGAGTCCAAAGCTTTTGTCTATTCGTCCAAACAAGGAGGCTGAATTGGACCCGATCTCAGATATCTTCAGAACGTTGCACGTAACCGCTTTCGGTCAGCACAGGTTGGAAGCCACTGCCCCGTGGGGCCTTAGAGGAGGAGCGGAGACCGAAGAGAAAGCGCCGAATGCCGGCAAGAAGAGTTCGCCGACAGGTTTGGCGCACTTCGCCATGCTGTCGCGCGGCAATTGCTGGCTCAAAGTCGAAGGCATTGCGGAGGCGATTCCACTCACCGGTGGTGATTGCATGTTGCTGGCCCGTGACACTTCGATCGTCATGCGCGATAGCCGTCGAACATCTCCAAAATGGAGTTTCCGTGAGATCGCGGCCAAGGCTAAGAGCAACGTCGCTCATTGTGGAGGTGGTGGCGCACCGACGACCATCGTCTGTGGGTCTCTTAGTTTCGACCGCGCCAGTCTGAAACCGATCACTCAGTTATTGCCGAGCTTCATTCTGATCAGGGCCGATCAGGCACGCACGTTTGCTGTTCGCAACACCATGCAGGCGCTGGCATCAGAGATGGCAGACCAGGTGCCGGGGTCTGAAATCGTCGCGACGCGCCTGGCCGAGGTTCTATTTATCCAGGTACTCCGGGCGTATATCGCGTCGGAACCGGAGCGCAACCAGGGATGGCTTCGTGCGGTCTTTGATCCTCAAATCGGCGCTGCCCTGACTGCCTTTCACGATAGTGTGGGTGCGCCATGGACAGTCGAGTCTCTGTCCGAAGCAGCGGGCGTGTCTCGCTCCGCGTTCGCAGTGCGCTTCAAAGACCTGCTCGGACAAACACCGCTGGAATATGTAACCGAGTGGCGGATGCAGAAGGCGATGCACTTACTCGAACAGCGTGACAAGAAGCTCATAGACGTGGCTCGGTCGGTCGGTTACGAATCTGATGCTGCGTTCAGTAAGGCGTTCAAGCGAGTGGTTGGAGCTAATCCTGGGGAATACCTCAAACGTGGATTAGAAGCTCACGCTCAGTCCCGGTAAACGCCCATTGCGCCATTTTTTTCGGGCGACGGCGCCGCTGCCAGATTTCTGAACACTGGCCGACCCATCAGTACTGATCCCCCAAGCATGCCTTAGCCGGCACTTGTCCGAGATGATGGATAGGATCGCTAAGAGACCAGAAGACCTGAAAAAATCAAACAGGGACGCAGA
>DASYBJ010000348.1:0-4876 GCA_036500845.1 Acidobacteriaceae bacterium | reverse complement strand
CGCTGCCAGTTGCAGATTTTGATTCTGCACCTGTACCGGAGGCTTGGAGGGATTTTCCCTGCGAGAGACTCCGGCGCAAGGCTTCCATCAAATCGATCACCTTGGCAGGTTTCTTCTCGGGTTCTGCCGCAGGCACCGGGAGGTGCTGCATCTTGGCTTCCACCAGTTCACGAAGTGCTTCTTCATAGTGGTCCTTGAAATCTTCAAGATTGAAGGGACGCGTATAAGCGTCGATCAATTGCTTCGCGAGTTTCAGTTGCGCAGTGTCGACAGGTATGCTCTCCACCTCTTTGGCGACCTCATGCACGTCGCGAAGCTCGGTCGCAAAGCGCAAGGTGTAGAGCATCATTCCGGGTTGTTTCGGATCATGAGGAGGCGAGAGCGCCATCAGATGCTGGCGCCCACTGAAAACAATCTCGCCGAGTCCAACCATCCCGGTATCGATCATGCTTTGCCGAATCACGGCGAAGGCCGTCGCTTGAGGACCGGGCTTTGGCAGTACGAAATATGGTCTCTCATAAAGGGCGGGATCGATTTCTGTCGATTTCGAGAATTGCGAAAGTTCGACGGTTTTTTTCCCCGCGAGACGCAGGTTCTTCAGCTCCGCAGGTTCCACGATCGCGTACTTTCCCTTTTCGTATTCATAGCCCTTGACCACATCGGCCTTCTGCACGGTGTGTTGGTTTGCACTGTCTGAAATGGAGGTGTGTACTTGATCGTTGTGGCTCGCAGCAGCCGTACTTTGAGCACTGGCGTTTGGAGCAATGTGAATTGAGGTTTTGTGCCTCGCGGAAGCCGCTTCGGCTTCTTCCGGTTGATCGCGTTCTTCTGAATCATCCGCCTCTGCTGATTTCTCCGGGGAGGCAGGGCCCGCGGCCACATTCTGGCGGTGAATCCGGCCCAACGTTTTCCGGTCGACCTCATGGAACGAGATTGGCCGGGTGGTGCTGGTCGCCGGATAAATTTCGACGGCGAAACTTACCAGAGAAATCTGAATCGTGCCTGACCAGAAGGGACGTGCCATAGGGCTCCTTTTCAAGGGCGAAACCGACCGGCTGAACGCTATCTTACTAACTAGGATGCTTCGTCTTGCAGCGGAGAAGGTCCCAAAAGCCCCACGGTAGCTGCCTGCGCAGCAAAATGTCGTTTGAGTCTTTCAGGGCCGATCCCGTCCGGCCAACCTCCTCCTTTACGAGAGTGAAGCCGGTATACCATTAGGCGGTGGATCTTCCCGTGAATCCGCCGGTCTTACCGATGCTCGCCAAGCGAGTTGGAGAGCTCCCGCTTGGCGAGACATGGATTTTCGAACCGAAGTGGGATGGGTTTCGCGCACTGGTCTTCCGAGACGGGGACGAGATTCTGATCCAGAGCCGCGACGAAAAATCACTGAACCGCTATTTTCCTGAGCTGTTCGAGCCGCTCCGCTCGGCGCTTCCCTCCCGTTGCGTACTTGATGGCGAGATCGTCGTCGCCAGAGACCATGGTCTCGACTTCGAGAGCTTGCAGCTTCGCATTCATCCGGCTGCGTCGAGGGTCAAACTTCTGTCCCAACAAATCCCAGCCTCGATCGTATTCTTTGACCTGCTTTCCGAGGGCGACCAGGATCTCCGCAGCGAGCCGTTCCAAAGCCGGCGCGAAAAGCTCGAATTGCTACTTTCCTCCGCGGCGCCACCGATCCATCTTACGCCGGCAACCCGCGAGACCGGCGTCGCGTTCGATTGGTTCCGCCGCTTCGAGGGCGCAGGTCTCGATGGGGTGATCGCCAAACCGGTTACAGGCGTCTACGAGCCTGACAAGCGTGTGATGCTCAAGGTGAAGCACCAACGCGATTGCGACTGCGTTGTGGCTGGTTTTCGCTGGCACAAGAAAGGGGAGCGCACCGCTGTCGGCTCTCTGCTGCTTGGGCTCTTTGATGAAGCGGGCATGCTGCAGCACGTCGGCGTTTGCGCCAGCTTTACCCAAGAGATGCGGCTCGAGCTCGCAAAGTACCTCGCGCCCTACCGCGAGAACGCGCTCGCCGATCACCCGTGGAGGTCTTGGGCGGAGGAAGGAAGCGCGGCTGGTGAAGGTGAGCATCGTATGCCGGGTGGCCAGAGCCGTTGGAGCCAAGGCAAGGATCTATCGTGGGAGCCGTTGCGTCCCGAGCTCGTGGTGGAAGTGGCGTATGAGCACATGCAAGGAAGACGCTTCCGCCATTTAACGCACTTTCGCAGATGGCGGACCGACAAGAAGCCCAGCGACTGCACCTATGCTCAGCTTGAAGTCGTCCCGCCGCAAGAGCTGATGGCGATTTTCGCCAGCGGTCGTTGAAATTGGGAGGCGGAGCTCACACCTCTTCCTTCTCCGTTGCGCGCTTTCCTTTTTCTGTTGCGGGCTTTGCGGGGCGGCCGGTGCGCCATTCACGCGTGGGATCGTCGTCAGGATCCGGCGTTTCCTGCGGCGGCCGCAACGCTTCGGGAACATGACGCAGGTTCACCCGGATGCGGGTCCATGTAGAGGATCTGCCACGCATGGAGTCGACCAGCACGTCATCCATGGCAAGCATTCTGGCCACCTCGCCATGCTTGGTTTTCCACCGTTCGAGACCGGCCAATGCGGCCCCCTTATCGGGCGAGTTCGCCACCACTAGGAGCGGCATTTTCGTCCGCGGCTTCTTCGTTTGTGTTTTCTTTCCGGCGGATTTGGCGCGTGACGGAGCTACCCTTGGCGCTTCCCCCTCCGTCTTGCGAAAGTGCGGCGGCCAGGGTGCGTCGCCCAGGCCCGAGGCCTCGTCTTCCGCTGCAAGCTCAAGTAATTTGTCGAGCGATCCGGCCGAGGCATCCATGTCTCGGTGTGGATCGCCGATCTCCGCAAAACGCTTTGGAATTGTGAGCACGGTAAAGTCGGCCGGCTCGCATTCAGGGACCTCGTTCCAATGAAGCGGCGCGGAGACACGGGCGTCGGGGAGCGGTCGCACCGAGTACCCGGAGCAGGTCGTCCGATCCTTCGCATTTTGGTTGTAGTCGAGGAACACGCCGTGACGTTCCTCTTTCCACCATTTGGAGGTGGTCAAAGAGGGCGCGCGCCGCTCGACCGCACGCGATAGAGCCAGCGCGGCGCGGCGAACTTCACTGAACGTCCAGCGCGGTTCAATCCGAACATTCACATGCATTCCACGGGATCCGCTGGTCTTGGGCCAGCCGCGAAGCCCAACCTCCTCGAGCAGTGATTTCACCTCGAGCGTGGCTCGGCGGACGTCCGCCCAACTGACGCCGGGACCGGGATCGAGATCGACCCGCAATTCGTCCGGATGTTCGAGATCGCCGGTGCGTACCGGATGCGGGTGCAGCTCGATGCAACCGAGGTTGACGACCCAGGCAAGCCCGGCCGCATCGTCGACCACGATCTCTTCGGCAGTACGGCCCGAAGGGAATGCCAGCGTCACTGTTCGTAGCCATGCTGGACGTTCCGAGGGGGCGCGCTTCTGATAGAACGCTTCCCCTTCGGCGCCGTTCACGAAGCGCTTGAGAACGAGTGGACGATCCTGGATTCCGCCGAGAGCACCCGGCGCGACCGACAGGTAATAGCGTACGAGGTCAAGTTTCGAAACCTTCGTCTGCTTCGAAAAATAGGGCTTATCGGGGTGCGTCACGCGGACCTCGCGCCCCTCGATCGAGAGCACCTCCGCGGCTGCTTCTTTGCTCACGGAAACAGGCTACACCCATTCAGGTGCCCGTTGGCCAACCGGCCAGCAAAGCCGTCGACGGGCACGTGAGAGAGAACGCAATCAAGCAAGCAAAGAACAACGCTACGAAATCCGAGGCTGTTCTTGATCGTGTTCGGATCGATGCGATCCGTGAAATCGTTGCCTCACAGAATGCTTTAACAACGAGCGTATCTGCACACGAGGCGGCCGGCGTCCTCCGGGAAGCGACAGAGACCTCGTATGAGGCCGCTTTGGACGCCCTACAAGCAGGGAGTTGGCACCATCACTGTGGCCTTGGCAGCTCAAACGCAATTGATGCAGGCCAGCCTGGCCGCGGACGATGCTTACAGTTCCGCTCTCTCTGCCGCTGCTACCCTTGCTTTCGCTACAGGCACGCTAGGAGGTGCGCCGCAGTAGCAGTAGCCTAAGGACGGGCCAGTCCGCTTCAATGAAATGGGGGCGCGCACTGCCATTCATCAGAAGTCCACCCACTTGGAATCAATACGCCGACACAGGAAAACCACCGTCATATAAAGATGATCAGAGGGCCTCGACAGACTTGCCAAACCGTACTACTGTCGAAGTATGAGTGGTAACACTGCCTGTACCGGCCGACTCCAGACGGGTATAGGATCGTCGTCTTCAGTGACGATGCCTGTTGATGCGTGCAAAACCAATCGTTGGTAACAAAAGGTAACTTCTCGCGCTTACCGCGCTTTTCGCGCAGTATTTCCGTCGGCTATCCAACCCTGGATACGCTGCAAAAATGACTTAGTGCGCTTAGTGCGCACATTTTTGGTACCAAACCGGTGGCCGGTGCGATTCGTCTCCAGAACGCGTCGATGAATGCTGTCTTTACGATGACTCTTTCCGGTCATTGCTCCCGCTACAGCTGTGCCGGCTACGACAACGAGGCCGGGGAAATTGGCCCCGTTCGCGGCGAAAGACGAAGCCTTGCGGCGAACAACCAAGCCAGTCTTCTTATCAGCCTAGGGAGACTCTGAAGAACGCGCCCGAAGCTGCAGGCGAGGCGCCAGCAGATCTGTGATCTGCTGCCATCCATCCTCTCAACCTAAACGCTGTCATCCCGAGCGAGGCGCAGCGAGCCGAGGGATCTGCTTTCCTACCAGCAACGCCGGGTGCGTTGAATTGCTTCTCGCAAGCTATATCTCGTCTGCTCGATCAGCAGCG
>DASYBJ010000347.1:0-3489 GCA_036500845.1 Acidobacteriaceae bacterium | reverse complement strand
GCGGTGCATCCCGTTGCGATCGCCATCGCCAACTTATTGCAAATAAAACCATAGGTGGAGTTCCAAGGCGTGATAATGCCAACAACCCCTAAAGGCTCCAGCAGAACACGCGACTTGCCGATGCTTCGAACGAACTCGAATCCTTGCAGTGCCTCCTTCGCCGCGAGAAAGTTATTTGCTGCATCGAGTGTTGCGCCTTTGGCGCGAGGCTGAGGGGCGCCGTATTCTTCCATCACGGCATCAATCAATTCGTCTGCCCGAGACATTACGACATCATACATTTGCTGCAGATACTCGCTGCGTTGCTGTTTGGTCGTCTTCGAGAATCCCCCAAAAGCAGATCGGGCGGCGGCGATAGCATCTTGCGTGTCCTGCTCGTCGGCTAGGCTCAACCGACCGATCACGGCATTACTTGATGGGTTGATCAGATCGAATTGAGCCGTCCCATGTGATGGCACAAACTTCCCGTTGATGTACTGGGTCGATATCTGTTTCATTTGCTTCTGTCTCCAAGCGCCTGGGCTAAGTCCGTGTGGCGCGAAATGTATGGGATAGATCCGTGGTCCCGTCGATCTCAGTGGCTTCGGTGAGGCTTGACCACCGATCGAGTTCCGTGAGACTCGTCGTGTAGCCTTCCTTCAGAAACTGCTTGGCGAAGACGCCAAGCGGGAGGCGCAAAGGTGGTTCATCCATGCGAGAAATGTCGAATAGTACCTTCGCAGCCTTCGCCGGATCTCCAGGTTCGGTGCCGCTGTACGTCTTGTACCATTCCCTAAAAGCCCCGACCACCGGTTCATAGCTCTTCATCGGCGAGGCGAAGCTCATAGATGCGCCTCCCCAGTCTGTACGAAAGCCTCCCGGTTCTACAATCGTCATCTTGACCCCGAGCGGCCCGATCTCTTGTGCTAAGACCTCGCTAAAACCCTCGACAGCAAACTTCGCGGCTTGATAGCCTGACAGGCCCGCGGAAGCCCGTCGTCCCCCGACTGAGGAAATCTGCATGATGTGTCCAGAGCCTTGCTTACGGAGCGCTGGTAGAGCAGCCCGGCACATATTGACCACTCCCAAGAAGTTAGTTGCAATTTGGCTGCTGAACTCTTCAGGGGACATTTCTTCGAAGGCGCCAATCAAACCATTGCCGGCGTTGTTCACTAGCACATCGAGCCTTCCATAGTGCTGTAACACCTGCCCAATAGCAGCTTGCGCTTGCTCAGGACTTGTTACGTCAAGTGCGACAAGGAGCAACCTGTCAGCATATTTTTCAGTGAGGCTCTCCAACTCGCCGAGTTTACGTGCGGTGGCTACAACAATGTCGCCTCGGTCAAGGATGCCTTCCATGATAGCCCTTCCCAGTCCGCGGGAACTGCCCGTCACAAGCCATACGAATCGTTCCTTCATGTGCGTCTCCCTCTTCCTTCTCAAGAGTGTGCGAGTTGAAGAATCATGTCAAATAGTGCAATATTGCACTATGGCAAACGAGCAAAATGGGTTGCGGGAGCGGAAGAAGACAGCATTGCAGCGTCTCCTCACCGACACGACGATTGATCTATTTCTGGAGCACGGATTTCACGGAACGACTGTCGACCGCATCGCAGAGGCGGCCGGAATTTCACGCCGCACCTTTTTCCACTACTTTCCGGCGAAGCAGGATGTCGTCACCGCATGGTATGCACAACAGGGCGAGTATCTTGCAGCAGCTTTCAATCGGCGGCCACAAAGCGAGTCCCCATGGGACTCACTAACCGCCGCCTTCCTTGAAATGCACAAGCATTACGGAGGAGATGAAGAGCGCACGCGAAAACTTCGCCGACTGATTCACCTCGAGCCGGCGCTGCTGGCTAAGAAGTACGACTTCTACATCTGGGCGGCAGAAAGGCTGGTCCCGGCGGTGAAAGCGAGAGTGCGATCACCGACCAAGCAGAACCTGCTCGTCCACGTCGTCGTACAGGCGGCAATCGCTGCCTATAATGCCGCGTATGGAGAGTGGACACTCCGTCCGAGTTCTCGGTTTGAAACAATAGCCTTGAGTTCTTTTCGGCTTGGTCGACCCGTGTCGGCAGAAGATCTCATCCTGATCAATGAGAAGGTCCGTCCACAGAGTAGTCTGCAGACCCAGATAGGATGACGGTCTCACTTTGCCCATTTTCTTCCGCCAGGTATCAAGGAAGCTGTTTTTGTGATCGAGGGACTTCTAAAAAGTGAGGTTAGTGTCTTGCTTGATGCGGTCCACGCCGAGACCTGGGAGCACTCCCCCGATCGCTCAGGACGCCGATATCGTAGAGCGGCGCTCGCCAGCGTGTCAGGTACTCCATTGGCGACGCCCCAACCGTCTCTTTGAACTCAGCGCTAAGGTCGATCGGGACATGCCGGCACGCCACCCCAACTCCTCGACTGTCCAATCATGTGCCGGCCCGTCGTGCATCGACGAAATCGCCGCGCTCATTTGTTTATCCGATAAGGCATAGAGCCACCCTGCCTTGCCTCTCAATTCCAATGTTTTCCGCCGAAGGAAGTTGATACGTGGACGTTTTTCTTCATCTCTCGTGGAATTAGTTCACTCCAATCCATCCCTCTGATCCAAGCGATGGATGATCAGTGCAGCTACAGGTCACATTTGCTGGCGGATTGGGGTGCTGAACGATGGGTACGCATTTACGTTCGTATGCTAGCAGTCGACGATAATGAGGTTGTCACTAATAAATCGACGAATTGTCATTGTCATGTAAAGCCTTAGTCTCCTTCAACTGTATCCTCTTCACACTTCATGTGCTCCAAACCGGAAAACAACCAAAGTGGAGACGAATCTTTTGGGTAATGTGGCCAAGGAACAGGCTTTCACCCAGATATTCTCATCGATCGGAGTAGTTCTTATCGAGTAGGGCCTTCAAGGCGGGTCTTACCAAAATACTAACCTTCAAATGAATCAGTGCTAGCCGGGCCATTCATAGGAAATGTTGTGCGTAGATCGGTACAAAGCAATGACAAATCAGTGACAAGTCGGAGAATTGTTTTCTTGACACTTGTCTCAAGCAAACCGCCACCGAGAATACGCTAGAAACGCATCACCGGAGAGCAAGCTGGCCGTACCCACGTATCATTCAATTCGCCCTCAAGTACTCGCATTCACTGAGAACAGCAGATGCGATCCTGCGTGACTTTTGGTCATCCAGCAAAAGTATAAATTATGAATCTGAAGCCGTTCAAACACGCACCATCCATAGATATATCCACTTGGTACAAGAGCATCCTGATTACCCAATTGGCAACAGCCGAAGAGACAGCCGGAACCTTCGATTTAGTGCTCGGGAACATGAGAAGCGGGAGCGAGCCTCCTCCTCACGTTCACACGCGTGAACATGAGTTCTTTTATGTTCTTGATGGGAAACTCGATGTATACGTTGAAGATAACGTATTCCAGGTTGGACCAGGGGAATGTGCATTTCTCCCTCTGGGCAGGCCGCATGCGTTCCTCATCAGGTCACCCGAGAT
>DASYBJ010000346.1:0-5798 GCA_036500845.1 Acidobacteriaceae bacterium | reverse complement strand
GCAATGAGATAGACCTTGTGTACGCGCCGGTTCACGATCAGATCGCGCCCCACGCCCAGAAGGATCACCGCGTCCAGGCAAAGGAAGTAGAGGCTGTTGTTGAACACATAATCTACGCGGCCGAAAGCTGCGTCGAGCAGCCCGCAGGTGGCAATGAACATGAGCCGGCGATGCAGCTCGGGCTTTCTGCGCCAATAGATGGCGAGCGCCAGGCACACCGCAAAGGCGAGCATGTCATAGAACGGGACGATCAGAAAAGCATCCGCGCCCTTCTGGTGCAACCGGTACGTGTCAAAGCGGCCCATCACAATGGCCGTGGTGATGCCCAGCGGAACCATCACCGTGCCCAGCGCCACGCCGAACCAGCCGAGCGAGCGGTGCACGCTCACGTTGTGTGTGCGCACCAACGTCGACTGAAGGATGAAGAAGACCACCCACCCGGAGAAGGCGGTAGCATGCATCCAGAGAAGGAAGGGCCGCGGCAAAGCAGGATGGAACAGGTTGGCGTTGACGGTATGGCTAAAGCCCCACACCACGATCGCGGCAACAAGCAGCGACATGGAGAAATAGAAATACTTGTCCAGCAGCCCGTTTCTTCCAGATACCGGATTGAACGGACGTGCGACGACGTCATGCGGCACAGAGGCCATGGTGGGAACCTCGATCTAGCTCTTAGGGAAAAGCGAGGTGATATGTGAACCCGGGGAGTGCGCAGAGTCTAGCACAGCAAGCATTGAGTGCCAATGGCTAATGGCGCGCTAATGGCGCGTGGCTAATGGCGCGTGCACTCAAATCTGAAGATTTCGTTGCCCTGTTTTCAGCAATTTAGCTGAACGCGAAAGGATCGAAAGCATGCCTGACCGGGCGAGGTTAACCGGCTGATCGTTCAGACCGCCGCAAATGCACAGAGGGCCGTCGATTTGATCGTCGGCAACGTCTCTTCGTACTTTGGCTGTCGAGGAATGATGTTCGGCGAGCAGCTGGGATCTTGACCTTTGAACCAGCCTCCTGCACTAGCGGATAGGAATTTCGACTTGGTGTCAGCGTGGGGTGGCGACCGATCAAACTTCGTTAAGATTCCCCGTCGAGTTGAGTCGTAGGCAGCATAGGCGGTGCAGCGGGTCAGATGAGGATTGGTGTAGTTAGGCCCGCGAGCCTCGACAGTACTCGGCCACCAATTGTCGTGACAGTGTCTCGACAATCTGTTTCGCCGTAGGGTACGTTGGCTGGGCAAGCACTTCCAGCTTGAGTTCCGCCAACAGAATGGAATAGCTGGCCGACAACAGAACGAGATCTGTGACCCAGGCGTCGATGATACCCGTGGGTGTGCGATCTCCGATCGGCTGAAGAGGCAAGGGGCAGGCGGGCTCTCTTGCGGCACCGCCAGCGGCTGTGTCAATTCGGCGTCGTACTGGGTACCTGCCCATATCTCCTGCCGTGATAGGGAAGCTGAGCATAGAGAAGTCGACGCAAGCGGTCAGTCTTGCCCGGCTTGGTGATCGTGTCGAGTGCGTCCTGCTTGCGTTGCTTGATCTGTTCCATCGCATGGTCCTTGATCGAGGGCTGCTTGCCTGGGGACCGCATCCGCACCACAGATGCATCGCGTTGAACCACACGCGTCTCAATCTCGGCGATATCGCCATTCGGCAGAGTTAGATGGTCGAATCGTAGCTCTGGAACGGCCAACGGGGTGAAGTCGCCGTTCAAGAGGGCATCGGTACGCGTGCCTTTATCGGCATGGTGGGTTGCGATGATGGTGCCCGAGACATGCGTATTCACCGGAAGCACCTGATGATCTACGAGGTACATGGGCGCAATCAAATGTCCTTCCAGCTGCCTGCCGACTTTCATTGGGTAGAAGCTTCCTTGGCGTCACGCGCGGGATGATCAGCGAATGCGAAGACCACGTGGAACGATCTCCGCCCCGAGGCATTCATCGGCCGTCAGGTCGATGCCGTGTGTTTGCGCAGTGGCGACGGCTTGCCTCTTCGTCACAGCGCATCTGGTTGCTGCGCAGCAATCGCACTGTCCTGCCCACAGCGCCAGCCTCCATTTCGCGGAACCATCGGCACCACATACAAAGATTCCATCCCGCCGATTACTGCGCCTGCCAGTGGAACGTACTTTTGGTGTTGTTGGATGATGAGGGATACGGATAGTAGGGCACTTTCGGGGGCCTGATCCCGACACCGACGTTGGATCGGCTTGCAGCCGGCGGTCTGCGCTAGACGCGCTTCCACGTCACCGCGCTGTGTTCTCCTTCGCGCGCCGCATTGCTAACGGGACGGAACAGCCATGCCGTCGGCGTGGGGATGATTACAAACCTTACCACAGACTTCCCTGGATATACGGGTTCCATCCCGAAGAGTGCGGCGCTGGTATCCGAGGTACTACGCGAGAACGGCTACGCGACGGCAGCAATCGGCAAGTGGCATCTGATTCCGGAAAAGGAGCCTTACAGTTGCGCGAATTGACCGACCCTCGGCGGCGGACCGCAATTACCCTGCTACGTTGGGTTGCAGCTCTTCGCTATCAGTGCCGAAGTTTTTCTGGTCGGGATGCGTTGTAGGTGTCCCCTCCACTCGGCTAATAAGGATTGCTCAACATTGTCGACTCTGGCTGCCAACCAGGGCGCAATGATCCGATTCGGTTTCTGTCGTTCCCGAACCGAATGACTAAATGCAATGCCCTCTGGCTCGGCTCATCATCAGCTATATTGCCGAAGCCGGTTGGCAACGACCAGTTATCTCATCACTTACCTATGCGGTCGTCGTGCTATCTAAGTCCATCCTAAGTGAGGTTCTTCGCTCGAGGGCCGCCGTTGAGCGGAGAAATAGCTTGCTTTTTAAGGCAAATAAGCCCATAGTACTTCGTCGCCGGAAATCTAATTTCAATTGGAGCACTCAACGCGGCCGGCATGACAGGATGCACCAGCATGGCAGGGCTCCTTTCCAAAGCCTACGATCTCACCCGCTTCGCGCTTGATGGTCACAGCAAATTAGCGCTCCAAGCGGTAGCGGAGAGGTTGTATGGGAACGACTCATCAGTCGGTCTTCGTCGCGACCTTTCAAAAGCTTTCCAGGTCCCCAGGGCGAAGCTGCCGATCGTCGTCCGGCCGCTTCGACCAGACGATGACCTTGCATTTCTCCATTTCGGCGGGGACGAGGAGAGCTTCACCCGATTTGGTCAGCTGCGGATGATCAAGTTAAATCTCCCCACATGCTATGTGGCCGTCGCACCTAACCGCGACATCTGCTATATGCAGTGGCTGATGCCAGCAACCGAGAATGAAAAGATTCAGGCCAATTTTAATCAATTTCCGCTACTCAATCCGGACGAGGCATTGCTCGAGGGCGCTTACACCGTCCCTAAATATCGGAATCAGGGCATCATGGCCAGTGCATCGGCGCAGATCGCGGAAAAAGCGAAGCAGTTCGGCGCCCGTTGGGCCATTAGGTTTGTCGCCCGACACAACGAGCCGTCCCTCAAGGGCTGCGCGCGGGCAGGATTTGAGCCCTATGTTCTACGGTATGCATCCTGGAGGATGCTGCACCGCCGCGTCACGTTTGTTCCCATTTCGCGGCCGGCTGATTTGCGACTTTCAGCCTGAAATGGAAGTGCGTCATCATGCTGACGTTTGAACGCGTCGACCTGAAACCTGCGGACTGGGCCAGAATTCTGGCACGATTCCAGGATCGCACTCTGTGTCAGAGTCCAGCTTGGCTGGCGTTTTTGGAGGAGGCGCAAAAGGGTGAGATTGTAGTTGCGGTCTTGCGCGAGGGCAATGCAGTACTAGGTTATTTCGCAGGATTATTGATTCGGAAGTGTGGGCTAAGGATTTTGGGCAGCCCGTTCCCGGGCTGGACGAGCTCGTACATGGGTGTTGTATTGGAACCCGAGGTTCCCCGAGTGGATGCTCTCCAAGCCTTAAAAGAATTTGCTTTCCGTGATCTCAAGTGCCTTCACTTGGAGGTTATGGATAGACACGTTAGTACAGACGCTGTCAGAGATCGTTATCTGTTCACCAGCTACAACTCCTTTGAAGTCGATCTCTCGTTAGATGAGGACGATATATTCAAAAAGATGAGTACCACCTGCCGCCGATATATTCGTCAGGCCGTTCGTTCCGGCATGGTCATTCAGGAGGCTTGCGATCCCGGGTTCGTAGATGATTATTACAGGCAGCTCATCGATGTTTTTGCCAAACAGTGTCTAGTTCCAACATATAGCAGAGGACGTGTAGCCGCGCTGATTCGCCATCTGCAGCCCACGGGGAATCTGGTGCTGTTACGAGCGATCAATGCTGAAGGACGCTGCATTGCAACCGTTATCTCTCTCGCCATGAATAAACGTGCTGAGTTGTGGGGCACCGCAAGCTGGAGGAGCGATCAGCATCGCCATCCTAACGAGTTGATGTTCTGGCATTTATTTCGTTATTGGAAGCAGCGAAACGTAGATGTCTTCGATTTCGGCGGAGCCGGAGAATACAAGAGAAAATACGGAAGCTACGAGACCTCTGTGCCGTGGATCCGGGTCTCCCGCTACCCCGTGCTACCACTGCTACGCAATAGCGCGGCTTTGCTCGCAACAACCCGGCAGAAGTGGCATGGGGCGTGGCACTCGATTGCGACTCGAACTAGCTTGAGACGCTCTGGGTTCGACTCACGTATGGAAGCCAGCTGAAGCCGAGGTTGGCGGCCCGCTTTGCGCAGCCCCATCTCAGTTCGGGCCCTACTTTGTTAGTTTGCTGGTCTCACTTGCTGACTAAACACTTCCAACTCTGCTTTGTCGCTTCATCGATGAAGCGAGGATCAAAAAAGAGCAACTTCCCAGGATCTCGTTTACCTGCCACTAACTAAAATGCCCGGTCTCCCCTGAGCAGCATCAGGGGAAACCAGGCACGAAAAGCTGTTGCTCTGCCGATGGGAACGGCCGATGTAACGAGTCTGACAGCGATCGCACTACAGAATGCTTCCTCCTTCGTTCCGGAAACCTATTGGGATTATCGCAAGGGGATCTTTATCGGGACTTAAGGAATGGGTACGAGCAAAAATGCGTGGATTGGGCCCGCGTGTTGGTGTGTATCATCTTGTTCCACTGGTTGGCTACGGTCAGTAGTAACTATCCCAATGGCCAAGACCCGGCCACCATTGCTGATACCAACTCCTGCAGTAAGCACGATGTTGGAATTAGACGGGATCAGATAATTGAGGTCGAGCATTTGAGAGCTGCTTGACCAGTAAAACGCACGGGGCCCAATTCCTCCCATCGAAGTGCCCACCACTTCAGCGTTGTTATTGATGTCCAATGCGTCGCTGTTGGAGTCGCCGCCCAATGTTCCCAGATTCTGTATGGCACCACCCTTCGGCCACAATACAGCACGGGGCCCACCAGGTCCGCTGCTGGAACCAATCACATCACCGGGATCGTTGATCCTATGGGCCTCGCTCGTGATGTCGCCCGGAAGGGTACCTAGATCCTGGATGGCACCGCCATGTTGCCAAAGGACCGCATGTCTATCTCCTGAGCTAGTCAAGGCGAAACCCACAATCGATCCATTACTGACTACGTCGTACGCCTGACTCAAGTTCCCACCCGGCAGGTTACCAAGGCTGTCAGGCCCCGCTTTACCCTTCCAGGAAACGGCCATCACCCCCTTGGGTCCGCTGGAATACCCGACCACCTCATCCGAGTTGCTAATGCCGAAGGCTCTGCTACCTGTATCACCCGGAAGACTGCCGAGATCCTCCAGTCCTTTGGCGGGATCCCATAGAAAACCGTGAATATTACCCCCCGTG
>DASYBJ010000345.1:0-2110 GCA_036500845.1 Acidobacteriaceae bacterium | reverse complement strand
AACTTCGCGTTTGCAACGTGCTTGGCAATCTGTTCTTTCTCGAGTGAGGGATCGATGTCCACCTCGCCGCTCGAAAGAGCGACGAACGTGAGATTGTGTTGGCTCAGCAAATCGCGCAGTTCGCCCGGCTGGAAGTCTGTGGCCGCATTCGCTCGCATCTGGATTCCACGGAAGCCGAGGGAAGAAATGTCGTCGATCGCCTGCCGCTCGTTTCCTCCCCAGGTAATGGATGCGTACCCTAACTGAATTCCAGTGACTGTGGGATGTACCGCAAAGCGCGCACCGTCCAGCGGCGCACTGAGAAGAGCATTCGAAAGAAGCGGCCGGGCGATTGCGTAGAGCCGCGTTGCTGGCCCTGCAGCCGCGAGTAGGCCAACTCGTTTCAAAAATTGACGGCGGGATCCCTCGTGTGTCATCTCGGATTTGTCCTATTCTTTCGATTGGTAGGGGGAAATGCTCGGTGGTTTATCGAAACTATGCAAGCCTCTCCCGGGAGTCCTTGTTATTGCACCGATACTACCGAATCAGGCGCTCCAGCTCCCAAACCCTTTGGCTCGATGCTCGCGTGGTCGGAACTGAATTTCGGCGCTGGCGCCGTGGACGATGGCACCGGTTTTCCGTCTGCGGTGTTCGGTTCCATCAGCTCAATGCGTGTACCATCTGGGTCGAACAGGTTTACCTGACGCTTCCCGTTCACCCCAACCTTGATTTCCATGGGCTGCGTGTAGTCCTTCGCCGCCGGGCGTGCCTTGAGCAGAGCGACGGCCTTGGCTACGTCGGGAACGATCAGGCAAATGTGGTCTTTTACGCCCATTTCTTTCGGATCGAGCGGTTTTGAATACAACATGAATTCGAGATAGTTATCTCCATCCGGAACTCGCATGTTGACCCAACTCAATACGCGGCCGGACGAACTGCCTCTCCAGATCTCCTGAAAGCCGAGGATATCTCCATAGAATTTCATTGAGGCATCCAGATCCTTGACCGTTACGCCGACGTGCCTCATTTCTGTGGAAATGCGCGTATCCGGCATATACTTTCCTCTGGCTTGCCTGGTCAAGCTATCTGGCTCATATTGCACAATCTCTACCGTATGGCCATCGGGATCGACGATATTGAAGTTTGAGTTTCCAATCTTCCCTTTACCGACTTTCTCCGGAACCTTGACTCCCCTGGAGGCAAGATAATCCCTCATCCCATCGGCAGAATCGGTCGAGACCGAGATATGGTTCATGTGGCCGTCCTGCTTCGGCGGCTCGGCAAATAACTCCAGATACTGATCCTCATTAATCTTTATGAAGGCGATCCGGTCAGAGCCATCGGGACGCTTGAGCGCGTAAGGCTCTCCGTATCCAAGAAAGTCTTTGTAGAATGCCCGCGATTTGTCGAGATCGCTCACAAAGAGCGCCATGTGAGCAATGCCAAGAATCTTTGGCCGCTGCACCTGGTCCCCAGCCCGAACAGTCGTGGCAATGGCGGGTACGAACAGGAGAATGACTAGTCGTTTGATCCATCGGTTCATCATGGTTATAGTGCCTCGTCCCGCGAACGTTAGGAAGACAAGCGCTGTATATCCGCGTCTATCTTCTTTTGTTGATCGACCGTTAGCTGCGGAGCGTTATCGCGCCGCGCCGCCTGTTTGACCTGCAAGATCAGCGATTTCTGCTCATCCGGAGAGAACGCGGAGTAATTGGAGATGGCTTCACTCAAAGACTCCTCGCTTTCAAACGGATCTGCGGGAGCGCCGGCGTTCTTGGAACCGCCCTTCTTCCCGCCCCCCTTCTTATCTCCATTGAGCGCATCAGGGCTTCCGGTGGCGACTGCATTGATCTCATCATCCATCTTCTTCTGCTGCTCAGGAGTAAGGAGTGGCCGAATCTGCCGCCTTGCCGCAAGTTTCACCTTTTGCATCACAGCTTGCTTCTCCTCGGGTGTAAACGCCTCGAAGCGGAGGAGCGGCTTGCTCACGGATTCTTCGCTGTGCAGCAGCGGCTCGATCTTCTGCTCCTGATCGCACGTTAGACCAAATGCCAAGGTCATCCGTTCCAGTAGCGCGTGGTGTCCTGGAATGCCGCACTGCGCGGGCGTTGGAGGCACCGAAGCATCTTGC
>DASYBJ010000344.1:0-12168 GCA_036500845.1 Acidobacteriaceae bacterium | reverse complement strand
GATTTCGATCGGCAATTTCGGGATGTACCGTACATGCTGGCGGATCTGCTGCGCCAGGAGAAGCAGAACGAGGGTTCCTTTGATGCTCTGCAACTGGTACAGGGCAGGCGCATGATCGACGCGCTCGCGGCCAAGACAACTGCGCCCACGGCGGATGCGCCACTTACAGCGGGCGAGGTTCGAGGACTTCTTGCCCGTGTTGGCGAAGACGCTGTTCTGGTCGATTTCGCCGTCAACCGGGATGGGCTCACCGGGTATATCTTCGCTGGCCCTGAGTTGCACGTTGTGTATGTGGCGGGAAATCCGTCAGCGCTGGGAGAGGCTGACCAGGGCGACGTACGCGAGCGCGAAGCCCGTCTGGTTTCCCTCTGCCTGAACAACTCCATGCTGCAAGAACTTGCAACCGCAGTGGCGGCCGTTGTTCCGCCTGACAGCCGCTTGATGATCGTTACCGACCAGCTACTCAATAACCTTCCTCTCCACGCAGTTCCGGTGAATGGCCGGAGTTGGTCTGATCAAATGCCGATTGGATATTTACCTACGGCCGCTGTGTTGCGATTCCCAAGCAGCGCAAATCACCACAACAGCGTGCTCGTCGCTGGGGACTCACGAGGAGATCTCCCCGGAGCTGCGGAAGAATGCAGGACGGTGAGCGCGGCGCTGAACGCTTCCGCGCTGTTGGGCCAGGCATGCACCCAGGCTGCGATCGAAGACGCCTTACGCAAAGCTCAGCCTTCGATCGTTCACCTCGCTGTTCATGGCCGAGGCGACCCTCGTTTTGGTGGACGCAGCAGTCTCCTACTGGCCGACGGAAAAGGCGGCGTGGAGTGGGTCGACTTCCAAGCCCTGACCGCCTTTCCCTGGACGGCAAAGCTGGTGGTCTTTTCCGGCTGCAGCACGGGTGTGATCGGCCGCAGGCATGGCTCTCAACTTCTGAGCGTGGCCAACGCGGCCCTGGAAGCAGGCGCCACATCGGTTGTAGCCAGTCTTTGGCCGGTGGATGACGAATATGCGAAGTCGTTCATGACAGCCTTCTATCAGGATCTGACGAGTATTCGTCCCAACGAATCCGCCGATCTGCGTCTGCTACTTCGTCAGGCTCGCGAGAGCGCCTCGCAGCAGAGCCGGCAATCCAGCGGCAACGTTCGGCGAGACGGCCGCCATTTTGGACACCCAATCGCCGATCAGCCTCCGGCTACGACTGATCCGCTGGTAGCTGACGCCCTGATGTGGGCGCCATTCTGCTTGTTCGGCGATCCCGTTCTAAGACTCTGACTCGTTGAATACTTCTGATCGGTTTTGAATTTGGAGCGTGCCCATGAACCGCAACCTCTATGGACTGCTGGTGGGAATCGACCGCTACCCAGCCCCGATTCCCGCTCTGAGTGGATGTGTGAATGATATTCGAGCCATCGAGGCATTTCTGAACAACCGGACGGGTACGCAAACGATCCGTCCCGATCTGAAAGTGTTGCTCAACGAGCAAGCAACACGCCAAGCCGTGATCGATGGCTTTCTTCAACATCTCGGCCAAGCGGGAAAAGACGATGTGGTTCTCTTCTATTACAGCGGGCATGGTTCGCAAGAGCGCACGCCTCCGGAGTTCTGGTATCTCGAACCGGACCGGCTGGATGAGACCCTGGTTTGCTATGACAGCCGGGTCGATGAGGGCTACGATCTTGCGGATAAAGAGATTGCCAGGTTGATTGCCCACGTAGCCAAGAGCGATCCCCACATACTTATCGTTTTGGATTGCTGTCACTCCGGCTCAGGCACCCGGGAGCTAGCCGATTCGGACGGTGCCAAAGTGCGGCGGCTTCCGACGGACGTTCGCGTCCGCAGCGCGGATTCATTCCTGCTCACACCAAGCGATGCCAGGCCAGGCGACGGGCAACCGGTGCAACACATTTCCGGGACGAGCTGGTTTTTATTGCCACGAGGCCGCCACGTAGTCCTCTCCGCATGCCGCAATGACGAAGAAGCAAAAGAGACCTCGATCGACGGCGCTGCTCGAGGGCTCTTCTCGTTGTTTCTTTCTCAAGCCCTCGCCGATGCGCGAGCGGGACGGACATACCGAGATATTTACAAACGCGTGAATGCGTTCGTGCGTGCCCGTTCCGACCGCCAGTCTCCTGTGATTGAGGCCACAGATACGGCCGACCTGGACAAGCCATTCCTGGGCGGAGCGATTCGAGCGCACGTCCCGTATTTCACGGTCAGCTTCGACAAAGTAGATGGCTGGATCATCGATGGGGGCGCCGTGCACGGCATACCCTCGCCCTCCGGCATCGAGACGGCGATCTTAGCGGTGTTTCCAGCTTCCCTGGAGCTCGCAAACCAAAACAATCTGGACGGCCAGATTGGTGATGCGCGGGTAACGGGACGAATGGCCGCCACTTCCAAGGTCCTCTTGCGTCTCAATGCGGGCGAGCCTGATCCGCACTTGACCTACCGGGCCATTCTCACCGGCTTGCCTCTGCCGCCGCTGGGAGTGGTGATCACGGGTGATTCCATTGGTGCGGGTTTGGTGCGCCAAGCTCTTTCGCAAGCTGGACCCGGCGGCCAGCCATCGTTGCTTGTTCGTGAGATGCCGGAGAGCCCCGAGCTCCGCGTCACAGCGTTCGAAGCTGGTTACCGTATCACGCGTGCTCAAGGCGATCGTCCCTTGGCTGTAGACATCGAGCAAGTGAATCAAGACAGCGCACGAAAGGCAGTGGACCGGCTGGAACACATTGCGCGCTGGATCCGAATCGCAGAATTGAGGAACCCTTCTACTCGGCTGCCCGCGGGCGCCGTAAGTCTTGATCTTTTCCAGGTTTCCGAAACGGGCGAGGAACGGAAAGTCGATCCCGCGACAGAAGACCCGGACCTTCGTTTTGTCTATATAGAACAGGATGGGGCGCTGGTCCCGCCCAAATTCAAAATCCGTGTGAAAAACAATAGCAAGCAGCGCCTGTATTGCATGTTGCTTGATTTACCGGAAACCTTTGGGGTCTTCTCCGGCTTGCTGGACGGCAATGGCGTTTGGCTGCTTCCGGATGAAGAGGCATGGGCCAGGGCCGATGGGAACTGGATTATTCCGGCCACCATCCCCGACAAGCTGCGAGAGCAAGGAATCACGGAACTCAAAGACATCCTGAAGGTCATCGCCAGCACCGAACCCTGCGATGCCACGTTGTTGGACCAGGACGACCTGGATGTGCAAAGCACCCGCGGACGCGGAATCATCCGAGGAGCGGTCTCTGCAAATACATTGGACCGCCTCATGCAGCGCGTGCAGACACGCAACTTTGGTGCTGCGGCGTCGTCCGGCCGTCTGGCCGATTGGATGACCGCCGAAGTAAGCGTCACTACGGTATCTCCTCGCGAGAGTGTTCCAGTACCGCAGGCAGGCGGCTCTATCGAACTTGCCCCCGGGGTCACACTGATGGGGCACGCGCGATTGGACGCTCAGGTTAGGTTGGGCAGCGAGGTCGCTGCAAGCCGCGATGTCAATTTGCCTCGGCTCCCGCCCTGGCTTGTCGATGATCCACAAGTGGTCGAGCCCTTTCAGCTTTCCGTTAGCCGCGGCGGACCGGCACTCTCAACGTTGGATTTAGACGAGGTGGCTGGCACGGACGCGGTGACTCCAGACGCACCGTTACAACTGCGCATCGTATCCAGCTTGTCCGCCGACGAGAACCTCCTGCCTGTTGCCTTCGACGGAGAGTTCTTCCTGCCGTTAGGGTGGGCTGAGCAGAACGACAACACCATTGAGGTGAACCTGGAGCGCCTGCCTCAACCTTTAGTAAACAAGCGAACGCTGAAAGGGTCGATACGCATCCTGTTTAAGAAAGTTCGCGGTAAATATCTCGGCACCCAATATGACTATCCCTTGCTCGCGGCTGTGACGCCCAGGGGCGAAGGTGAAGTCAAATATGTCACGGCGATCGACGAGGTGAAAAAACGAGTGGCGCCGGCCAATCGCATCCTGCTCTATGTGCATGGAATCATCGGCGACACTCGAGCCATGGCCGAGAGTGCCTTCCATGCACCGGCTGCGCTGCGTGTGCCCTTGCTCAGGGATGCATATGATCTGATCCTGGCGTTCGACTACGAAAACCTAAACACTCCGATCGAACAGACCGCACGTGATCTCAAGAAGCGTCTGGCCGCAGTCGGCTTGACCGAGGGACACGGCAAGCAGTTGCATATCGCGGCTCATTCGATGGGAGGCTTGGTAAGCCGCTGGATGATCGAGCGAGAAGAAGGCTACAAGATAGTTCAGCATCTGATCATGCTCGGTACTCCGAACGGCGGCAGCCCTTGGTCGGAGATCGAAGGTTGGGTGACCACGCTCATCGCAATCGGGTTGAATGGTTTATCCAAAATACCGTGGCCCCCTACCGTTCTTGGGACCCTGATGCGAGTAGGGACAAAGGTCGGGTCGGCTGTATCCAAACAGAAAGGTGTAGTCGAGGTTTCCCTCGCCGAGATGAACCCTCATTCCGATTTCCTGAAAAATCTACTGGAGAGCAAGGATCCCGGGGTACGCTACTCGATTTTGGCCGGCAACACTTCGTTGATCCCCCTCGTCCTAGAGCAGAGGGATGGACAAGCCAGCCGGCTCAAAAAACTTTTGAGCCGGCTATCTCCGCAAAGACTGCTCCATCAAACAACCGCATTAGCGTTCTTCGGATTACCGAACGACATCGCGGTGAGCGTGCAGGCAATCGGCAGCGTTCCCGAGGTACGAAAGCCGATGCCGTTTGTATGCGAGGTCGCCTGCGATCATCTTACGTACTTCACAACGCAAGCCGGTTTAGCAGAGCTAGCTAAAGTTGCAGCAATGGAAAGCATCAGCTCCCGTGAGCCCGCTTCGTAGAACCGGAATCGAACGGTGGAGACCTTAGGCTTCCTGGGCGATTGCGATCTAAGTCTGCACGAGGGCGATTCGAAGACATGGGAAAATCGAAAAAGTGCAGCCCCAGAAATTCAACATTGGAGAAGTTGGCAGTGGGTCAGGTTCAACTGACGCGGCAGGCAACTCGGCGATCGCTTCGGGGCACGTATCTTCGGTTTGGTCATTTTGTTTCTCAGCTTCTGTCCGCGAGGTCTCGAGCATTCCTGCTATTTGTTGTCGTGTTCATTCCCGCGGGTACATCCTGTTCCTTGGCCAATTTCTGATGGAGCGTAGATTGTTGACGGCAACCTCGACCGCGCGATGAAGGGTCTGAGGCGCAGCTGACTCCTCGGTCTGGTACTTTTCAAACTCACTTCGCCCCTCCCATTGCGAGCGCATTTCGCCGTCGCCAAGAGCGTCGTTGCGGCAGATTGCCGCGTATGCGAACAATCCCGTTCCCGGCGGTTCTTGTGCCTTCGCGAGTCTGGAGCTTAAGCAGCACCCCTGTTTCAATGGCATTGTTTGATGGTTTGACCCAAGATACACTACCAAAAATGACTACCCGGGTCATTTTCGACAAAGCAGGTAGAGTTACGGTAAGCATGCCATCATGAGGCCAGCCTGAAGCTGCTCGTTCGATCCAATAACTCAACGGGTTGTTGTGGGGCGCACAGTCTCGCCGAGGGCTATTCCACCTTGAGTCTTATACCGGGCAAGCACCGAATAAGCGGTGACCAGCCGATGCTGTTCCTCCGGAGCAGACGTGAACGCCTGGCCATCAGCGCACTCGATGGAAATGAATATGCTGCTACTGTTGGCGGGATCCGCCGCTTTGGGCATCGTTGGCGGTATTTATGACGGGGTACTCGCGCGTTGCGCGGTTAAAGCTAAGGCCGAGAAAATCTATACCCGTATCGGCAGGCACTATGCACAATGCGGACGGAAAGTCACCGAATGTGTGCGAATGCCCTGAACAGTGTACACCGGCTATGCTCTGCGAAGGCTGGTCCCTGCATTGTCATTTCGGATTCAGACCGGTGTCATCGTGAACGCAGTACACCAGAAGGCGAGCCAACAGCTTGATGCGCAGCATGTGGGTTTGTCCATCGTCATACCTGTATACAAGGGGGCTGCGACGATCAAGGGTCTGGTCGCGGCATTGTCCGAACTCAAGCCTTTCGGCGGGCTCGAACTTGTGCTCGTCAACGATGGCAGTCCCGACGATTCAGCCGATGTCTGCCGCGAGCTTCTTTGTAGAGCAACGATCCCCATAACTTATATCGAACACGCTCGCAATTTTGGCGAGCACAACGCCGTTATGAGCGGACTTAGGCGTGCCCGCGGCGCTTACGTGATTACGATGGACGATGATCTGCAGAACCCACCACAGGAAGTGGTTCACCTCTACGACCACGCGCGGCTCGGCGGGTGGGACGTTGTTTACACCAAGTACGCCGAAAAACGGCACCCGCTCTGGCGGAATTTAGGGAGCCGCTTCGCCAATCGAGTCGCCGACGTGGTGCTGGACAAGCCCAGAGGCCTCTACTTGTCGTCCTTCCGCTGCATGTCTTCTGTAGTGGTTCGCGCAATCACTCGTTATTACGGTCCCTATCCATATGTGGATGGCCTGGTGATGCAGGTGACCCAGCGGATCACTTGCATCGAAGTTGAGCACCTTCCCCGCACAGAGGGCCGATCGGGGTATACCGTCCGACGGCTGATCAGATTGTGGCTGAATCTAGCAACCAGTTTCTCTCTCGCGCCACTGAGGATTGCTGTGTTCGCCGGGGCCGCGATGGCTCTCCTTGGCGCGCTCGGCGCTACCGAAGTGGTAATCGAGGCGTTACTTACCCCCAACAGGCCATCGGGGTGGGCATCAACGATGGTGGTTATCCTGCTTGTCGGCGGCGTTCAATCCATGATCTTGGGCATTGTAGGCGAGTACGTCGGCCGCACTTTTCTCTCAACAAATGGCAGCCCACAAGCGGTCGTTCGCCGAATCGACCACTCTGAGCATACTAGCGGGCCCGACAACCTATGAGCACGCCCACGATCGGTTTTATGGCGCGACTCAGCAGATTTCCACGAAGGGTTGACTTCCCGAGCGTCGGCGGCGCTTACGGAGCAGACAGCTGATGGAAGCTGCCGAATACGAATTAATGGATGCCGCTGAGGGTACGATGTGGTGGTATCGCGCCCTGCATGCGCGCCTGCTTAAGTCCCTTTCACCCGTTCGCGGCCGGGTACTCGACGCTGGTTGCGGAACAGGTGGCTTTTTGGAGATCCTGCGCTCGCGCCGTCCCGATCTCGAAACAGTTGGCCTGGAATGGAATGAGAGTGCGGCATTGCATGCCGCGGAGAAATCCGGAAGCCGCGTAGTACGTGGCAGCGTTAACAGCATTCCCTTCGCGTCAGGAAGTTTCGATGCAATTGTCTCGGCAGACGTCTTATGCCATGAGGCTGTTCAGCCACTCGCTGCACTTGCTGAATTCTTGCGATTGTTGCGTTCGGGTGGGCTGCTGGTCATTAACATGCCTGCGTTTGAGTGGCTCCGATCGGCGCATGACCGGCACGTCATGACAGCACGGCGTGTCACCGCGAGGAGCTTCGCAGCCATGCTCGTGCAGACTGGTTTCGGTCAGGTACGTGCGGGATACTGGAACACCTTGCTGTTTCCCCTGATGGTCATGCGGCGCAAGCTGACGGCCCACGACGCTGATGCCCCTTCAGACGTAGCACCATTCTCCCCTTGGCTGAACAACACCCTGTATGCTGTGACGGCGCTGGAGCAACGGCTCGCCTTACCAATCCCGGTGGGTGGGTCGGTCTTTGCAACTGCGGTCAGCCCGCTGGGGGCAAAGATTGAGAAGCAGTCCAGAAGCGAATGAGGGCGTCCTGTTCTTACGCAGCCTGCGCTTCAGATGCACGAAGAGCTTTGCAGACGAAGTCAACCTCGCCGTCGGTCAACTCGGGGTAGATCGGCATGCTGAGTATTTGTCCGGCAATGGAATCGGTAACCCGGCAACCTGACGGACCGAGTGCCACACGGCCGGCGTAGGCAGGTTGGCGATGGATTGGCACCGGGTAATGGACCGCGGTCCCGATACCGAGTGCGTGCAAGTGGGACTGAACCGCCGCCCGATTCGCTGGCCGAATGACATACTGATGGAAGACATGCTGAGCGCCTGGCCTGCGAGCGGGCGGGCGCAGCGATGAGCAGGCGAGAGCTTCGTCATAGGCAGCCGCGATCGACTCGCGCCGGGCATTTGCCGAATCCAGCCGGCCCAGCCTGACTCGCAGAATTGCGGCCTGTATTTCGTCGAGCCTGGAATTCATTCCAACTTCCGTACTGATCATGCGTTTCCGCCACCCATATTGCCGCAACCCGGTAATCCGATCCGACACTTCCGCGTTCCGCGTTGCCAACACGCCACCATCACCAAGACAACCCAGATTCTTGGTGGGATATAAACTGAATGCCGCACCATCTGCCGACGTGCCTACCTTGTGTCCTTGATAACGCGCGCCATGTGCCTGGCTGCAGTCTTCGATCAAGACGAGTTCATGCCGCCTGCATACATCGAGTAAGCGCGTCATATTGGCCGGTTGACCGTAAAGATGTACTGGAATGATCGCGCGGATCGGCGGCACGTCCCGTGGAACGCGGGCCAACACCGCTTCGAGATCCATCGGGTCCATCGTGTAATAATCCGGCTCTATGTCCACTAAGATTGGTACGGCGCCGACAATCTCGATGGCTGTGATGGTCGCTACGGACGTGTGCGAGACGGTCACGACCGAAGATCCCACGCCAATACCGAGCCCCCGGAGCAGGAGAATCAACGCGTCAGTGCCGCTTGCGCAAGCTACCGCATGAGGCGTTCCCAGCCACTTCGCAAATTCCCTTTCAAATGCTACGCCCTCGCTATCCAGCACAAATCGGCCGGACGAGAGCACGCGAGCTATTGCGGCATCGATCTCTTTCTTCTGGGCGAGATACCCAGCGCCCGGATTGGCTTGCGGCACAATTGTCATCGTCGCTTGCATTCCTTCCCCACTAGCGGTATGCCGCGATCCTTGGCTCAAACCACTCGATCGTGCGGCAGAGGCCCTCTTCAAGGCCAACCTTTGTTGTCCAACCCGTTGCCTCCCGAAAGGAACTATCGTCGGCATAGTAGCTGCCGATATCGATGCGGGCACGATCTGCCGGGAATTCACATACCGTGTACCGGGTTCGGTTATGGGAGGCGTGTACTAGCCGGTCAGCAATATCCCGTACCGGCAGCGGCGGTGCGCCGCCAATGTTGAAAATGTGGCCATGGCAAGCAGGCGTTGCAGCGGCCGCGAGAAAAGCATCGGTAACATCGTCGACGTAGGCTAGGTCCCGTAGCTGCGCACCACCCCAGACCTCGAACGGACGGCCTTCGATTGCGCTAAGTATCCAAACGCCGAGGAAATTCTGGCGTGCATCGCGGATACGCTGACGCGGTCCGTAGCAGTTGGTCAGGCGCAATGAGACAACAGGCTGGCCGGTTACCCGATTCTCCACCATCCAATACTGCTCTCCAGCAAACTTAGTGATACCATTTGTATCCGTAGGAGTGACAAGTTGATCTTCCTTCACCGGAAGGCGCTCTGCACGACCGTAGAACTGACGAGTTGACGCATGAACAACGATCGCTTCGGGCGCGACCTCTCGAACAGCTTCTATCATGCGAATCTGAGCGACGACATTCACCGCAATGTCTGCAAGTGGGTTCTGTTGGCCGCCCATGTGACTCGTCAATGCTGCGAGATTGAAGATTACCTCCACCCCTTCGCAGAGTGGCCGCAGGTCAAAGTCGCGAATATCGGCTCGCACGAGATTGACCTGAATGCCTTCGAGGTTCGCCGCATTTGCACCGCCCTCGCACAGAAAAGCATCCACTGTGCTAACAGTGCTTCCCCGCTTCGCGAGGGCACGACAAAGATTGGAACCGAGGAACCCGGCGCCACCAGTGACAAGAACCTTCCGACCATTCCAGTTCATTCGAGCCCACGAGTTTAGAAAGTTCGTTGCCACTAAATCGGAGAACAACTCAGTCACCCGAGCACAGCTCAGGAGCAATTTGCAATTCCTACGTTAACCGCAGCGCCAGTTGAAACGGCAACAAATCCCCGATTTCGCCACGGCTAAGGTTAAGTCTAGGCTCGCCGCGGGACGGGGAGTCAGATAATTATAGTGCGAGCTATCCGTATAGGCGATGTTCTTGAAAGACGCGGTTACAAGGATTCTTCGCCATGTAACGACACAATAACTATTACATAAAGCCATCTCCGTCTTTTGCAGGGCTCCCCCTACGTCTCATACTCGTAGAGGAGGTCGTTTGGTTAACGTCTGCCGCATCAGCTTGGTCCTAAAGCTAACTTGTGCTGTACCCATAGAAACTTTAGTCGATCCAACGGCAGTCGCGCTCGAGGTCCAGTGTAGTCCACATATTCTTTTTTTTGAAATTGCGGCGCAGATTTTTTGAAAATGCGGCGCAGATTGTGGAGAGTGCTTTCTTCAGCGGTACTGTAGTAACCCGATGAACGGTTACGCGCCCGTGACCCTGTGAATGACTACGTTCCAATTCGGCAAAAATTCTCCTGCAACACTGGTCTGCCGTAAAACCTGCCAGATAGGAAAGACGAGCCGGTTCAAGATGGGTGCAACACTGGACTCTCCTTGAGAAGCCCTTGCCGCGGCGGCTCCGCTTCGAAGGACTCGACCTGCTCACGCAAAAACATTGAATGCAAGCATGAGAGCAGAAGTTTGCGCAATTCGCCAAAGCTGTTGTCCGTCGGGATCCATCGCTTCGAATTTTGATCGGCGCTTCAACCACAATTCGCAGAGTGGGGCATAGACAGCAAATTTCTCGCCTCAGGAGTTCTACTCTCTCGTGCCTCGCATAAAGCTCTTCGACGTTCTTCGCCTGATCCGCAATGTCCCGATGCTGCCAGGTATCACTATCCGTGATCTCCAGAGACATCTCGGGGTGAGAACGTTTCCTTCGAAGAATCATCAGCGATGAATTGATCGCTATGCGTGTGAGCCAAGTCGCAAATTTCGCGCTGTCATCGAGAGTGTTCAAATGCAGATAGCTTTCATCCATGCACCTGACTCACTTCTTCCGCGTCTCCTCGCTTTCCCGTGATCCCAAAGGCCATCTTGAATACTTTATTCGAGAGCCGCCTCCTATAGTTCCAAAAAGGCTGAGTGATCCCCTAACTTAGCCGCCGCAGGAGACCGACATCGCCATGGCCCCGGTGGAATAGCTGCTTGTCGAGAAGTAAAACCAGAATGGCGGCTGCGCCGGCATGGCAAGCAAACGTCATCGGCAAAGGAGACCATTAGACATAGCATCCTAATGAACCGATACCTTCGCGCTCTTACCTGGTTTATTTCTCTTCAGTAGAAATGAGGCGACAAACATAATCACCGAACCCATTGCCAGCAGCCAGTACACATCGATGTAAGAGAGAACTGCAGCTTGGGCCTGAACCATAGCGTACAGGCGGCCCAGGGCCTGTTGTTGAGCGGCATGCGCGCTCAAGCCGGAGCGGGTCAGTCGTATTGCAAGAACTGTGATCGAGCTGTGAAATCGGCCAGAAGCTGTGTATTCCGCCAAGACGGATTGATGATACTGACTGCGTCGAGCAATCAAAGTCGTGACAGCGGACGTCCCAACGCTCTGCCCCATGTTGCGAAAGAAATTCATCAGCCCGGCGGCAGCGTTGGTTTTTTCAGGTGACAGGCCGACATACCCGGCAAGCGTGAGGGGGACAAATAGAAAGGCCACGGGAATGTACTGCCACACACGTAAAAGGGTGGCCGAGCGGAAACTCATTAGGAGATCAATCTGTTTGCACGATATGTACATGGCTGCCGCCAGACCTATCCAACCAAAAGCGATGATATGACGGGCTTGAAATCGTGTGGTGAGTTTACCTACCATCGGCAGCACGACTAGCACCACCAGGGCGCCGGCGGAAAGCACCATCCCCGCCTTTTGTGCCGTATATCCCATAAGGGTCTGCAGTAGTTGCGGCATGAGTACCGTGGAACTGAATAGGGCCGCTCCCAGCATTAGGAACATCAGATTGGTAGTCGCGATGTTGAAGTTTTTGAACAAACGCACATCAACGATGGGCTCATTCTGAAACCATTCCCAAACGACTAGGGAAACGAGGCCGACGACGGCGATCACAACCAAGGTGGTAATGAAATGAGATCCGAACCAGTCGTCTTCCTGTCCCTTGTCGAG
>DASYBJ010000343.1:0-5455 GCA_036500845.1 Acidobacteriaceae bacterium | reverse complement strand
CAGCTCGAGCACGGCGAGCTGCGGCTGAATCCCAAGCGTCACCGCCGTTGCATCTGAATTGGCGAGCTGATCCGTCGCGTCAATTTCAACGTCGCATTTGATCGTCTCGACGGGAGGACCCTTCAGCCGCAGGATCTCCGTCCGATCGGGCTCCTCTCCGACACTTTGCGGTTTCAGCGATCGACTGAGGGTCTCGGGGTTGTACTGCAACATGATCTTGTTAAGCGGAACGCCAGTCGTGGGATCGAAGGTTAGGATTGCCCCCTTTTGCAGTCGAGGAGAGATGTTAGGCATGATGTGTTCCTCCCGGCCGCTCCCTGAGAGTTGCAAAGATTCGGTTAGCAATCTGCCGGGCGGCTTCCTCAGGCGAGGCGCCCGGGCGTAATCGTCCTCCATCGAGGCGGCTCACCTTCAGCCCGGCTGAGGCAGACCACTCGTGGGGATTGTGCGCGTGCGCCAGCTCGGCGAGGCTTGACCGCAACGAACTCTCAAATCGCTTCTGATCACCTCTGGTAAAGCCTTCGGCAGTGATGCGGCCGATTTGAAAGTGCAGCGCAGGCGCAGCCGCCGTGTGGGGTGCCGCCGCCGATTGAACGCGTACTGATCGACTTCGGGCTGGAGCTGAATGGTGTCTCATACCCAGCCTCGTGTTTCTGCTCCGGTGAGCGGCTTGTCCATCTTGGAGTACTCCGTGCGCGAAGCGGCGACCAGATGCTTCATGTCAACCGGCGTTTGATCCTCCGCAGCGAGAAAGGCGGCATGGGTTGCGATGTTGCGAATCACTCCGCCAGAGACGTTCAATTGCGCTAGCCGGTCGAAGTCGAGTGGGCCGACCGGAGTGGCAGCAGGAAAGATCCGTTGCCAGATGCGGGCTCGGGCTCCTATATCCGGGAAAGGGAACTGAACGATAAAACGGATGCGGCGCATGAAAGCAGAATCGAGAGCGTGCTGCATGTTCGTCGTTAGAATGGCGACGCCGCGGTACGACTCGATGCGTTGCAGAAGATAGCTGATTTCAAGGTTCGCGTAGCGGTCGTGGCTATCGCGGACTTCACTGCGTTTGCCGAAGAGCGCATCTGCTTCGTCGAAGAGCAGAATGGCACTGCTCTCTTCAGCGGCGTCGAAGATTTTGCGGAGATTCTTTTCTGTCTCCCCGATGTATTTACTGACGACCGAGGCGAGATCGATACGATAGAGATCCAGATCGAGCTCTCCAGCGATGATCTCCGCGGCCATTGTCTTCCCTGTGCCGCTCGTTCCGGTGAACAGCACGCTCAGCCCAAGTCCGCGCTCGTACCTGGCGGCGAATCCCCAGTCTTCATTCACGACGGCTCTTTGCCGCACATGCACCACGATCTGCCGCAGGGTCTCCAGTTGCTTTGCGGGTAGGACCAGGTCATCCCAAACGCCTCGCGGCCTAAGACGTTGCGCAAGATTGTCGAGCGAACGCCTCGCATGTTGGCGGCAGATATGCCACGTGAGCCGGCCTGCATCGCTGCTTGTGTTCGCCGCAATCTCTTCCCTCGCAGCTCTGGCTGAGATCTGAATATCGGGTTCGTCGAATTGGAATTGTTCAATGATGCGGTCGAGATGGCCATTCATCTGTTGAGCAATCGGTCCGAGCTGTTCAGTCCAAATCTTCTTGCGGTCGGGGGCGGGCAGGGCAGCCAAGTGAAGCCGCAGTCCATCGAGGTGTTCGGCTGTGGAGCCGGGATGCACTTCGACAGCGACAGGAGTTTCGAGCAGATTGAGAAGTGCTCTCAGGTTTCCGATGTTCTCCGAATCCTCTGTCTTGATACTGAGCGCGGTACCATCCAGAGCGAACTCTCGCATCCAGATCCGTGCGAACTGTTCCCGCTCTGCAGGCGTTGCCGGAATGTCGGAAGCATGCAGGGAACAAGGTCGCAACTCTGTACGACGGCAAATTTCGATGAATGCCGCCTCCCGAATCGAACTCCGATTGCTCACCAGCAGGAGAGGCTCGCGCGTGAAAGGCGGGCGTTTCCAATGGCGGACTGCCAAATTGATGACATCCGGCTGGTGTGTATAGCGATTCCGGGCACCTGGCGAGGAGGAGACATCAAGCACTCGAACCAAAGCTTCGAGCCGCTCGTCTACCGTGGGCACGCCGATGAGGAACTGAAGAATACGCTCGTCGATCCGCAATGGGGCGTGAACAAGCGGAGCGTCGCCCGCTTCGATCAATCGCCAGTGGCGAAGTGGCCGAGCGCGGCTGATGACGCTCCAATGTGGATTGTCCAGGGTCGCCAGAGCCAATCCGAAGGTCGGCCAAGTTGCAGCTGGATTGTGGTGTGCGGCTGCACACGCCGAAACAAAGCGGCTCTCCAGGCTAGCGCCCGCGCAAAGCAATAGCAGATCCCGTTCGAAGGAGCTGAGCCCGAAGATGCACTCCAGGCGATAGAGCGCAAAGCACGGCTCTCTCGAAATCAGATCGGCTGCGCTCTGCGCGGGTGTGGGGAGTTCCGCCGTCCGAAGGAGTGCCCGGTAGACGCGGTCGAGGGACTCACCCAGCGATGCGATCTGCACGTCCTGTTGTTGGAACGTGTTCATGGGCTCACCTGCACTTGAGGCAAGAGTTGCCCGCTCGAGTTTGGGGTGAGCTTGCTCTTCGCACCATCGATCTCGATGTGCAGCGGGAAGAGTCCTGTCGCCAGAGTGGCCGGAATGGGGAAAATCAGAGTCGTCGAGAACGCCGGACCAGTCGTGGGCCGGTCGTCAATAGAAATCGCACTGTCTCCGATATGGAGCGTTGCCTGCTGCGTGCTGCCGACAGTTGGTAACAGAGTTGCGGTAAAGGGCGTACCCAGCTTTGCTGCAAACGGAGATGCGCCTTGAATGGCGGGGATCAGCTGGAACCGTGTCGGGCTCGAGCTAAAACCGGGGTGCGGCACCGTCGACCCTGGATAAGTGATGGTCCGTAGTACGCGAACTGTCCGCGTGCCGGCGAGCAGGCTTACCGGCAAAGTGATGCGGATGCAGTTCCCCTGGATAGTGTCCGGGGCAACGCCGGGAGCGAAATCGAAGGAGACTAACGTATCTGGAGGGGAATCGCCCAGAAAGTTGCTGCCCGTGATGGTGAGTACTTGCCCGGCAGAGATGCTGCTCGGGGTAACGGCGTCGATAACGGGCGGCTGTACCGGTAAGGCTGTGACGGTACGTCTCTGAACGGGCAAGTTTGAAGTAAATGTTTGCGTGTCCTGAATCACTACGACGGAAACCTGATACGAAGTGGTCGGGCGATAGTTGGTTTGGAATGCAGTCCAGAGGCGATAGATCTCCTCGGTGGTGAGTGCTTCCGGCGTAATGCGTATATGCTCAACCTGGTTTGGAAGTGTGCTCCCGGCGATGAGCTGATTCTCCGGATTTACCTGCGCCAGCAGGCCGGTTAACGCAGCCTGGATGATGGCGCGCGGAACGACCGGTGTTTCGTGGAATACCTGCATGGCCCAACCGAGCAGAATCTCGGGATCGAACTGATTGCTGCCATACGCGGTGACCAGGTAGTGCAGGTTGAGCGCGAGCGGCGGATTGCTGAGTTTCCCTCCCTGCGCACTCATCGAGGGCATCCCGAGGTTTCGCAGCGCCGGGTTGAGACTTGCGTAGTACATGAAGATATTCACCTGTGGCTGTTCATCCGGCCCCGTCTTGATTAGATCCGGCGAAAGAGCAGTCACTCCTGAGGAAGATGAGCCGAGTAGCGTACTCGGTCCTCCGCTCGTGAGGGCTGTGGTCAGAAGCGAACGCAGAACTGCGGTAACCCCGCCGACTGCAAGGTAGTCGCTCATGAGCGCTCCCCATTTCGCTGGCTGAGGAACTCACTGAGAGATACGCGAGGACGGAAGGCAGGCTTGCGTGGTTGTTCGAGGGCTTGTGCGGCGCGAATCTCAATATGGCCGATCGAGATGGTGACGTCTGAACTCTTCTCCGCAGTCGCCTCTTGCTCAACCACAGGCTGTTGCTTCGATGAGAGCTTGGTTGCCGGTGGAGAGAACAGTGGGGCTTCTGGCCCTTTCCTGTGTGTCACGACAACCTGCTCGGGGATAAATTTTGGTAAACGACTCGGCTCGGTCTTTGTCGGGGGAGACGCAGATCTGGACTTGAGATCAAGGACTGCTGGGTCGATTTGCGGCGCCGAATGACTAGCGCTCGCCGGGCGATGTGCCTGCGCGAACGAAGCGAAGCCTTCTGATTGCCTGCGGCGGAACTCCGGAGAATGCCTTTCGGTGATTTGCGGAGCGTCCGGTTGGGAGACGCGTTCCCCTGATCTCGTAGCGCCGGAGCCCTCGATCTCATCGCGATCGCCCCACGCCTCGGGTTGAATCGTCGGAGCCTGATTGGGAAAGCGATCTGCCGGTTCCAGTCTTCCTGGAGAGAATTCACCGGCTTGCATGATGGTGTCTGTTTGCGATCGCGCGGCCGAAGCACCGCGACGCGCGAAACGCGGCTTTAAGAGTGGCTCGATGCCGGGCAACGGAGCACGCGTTCTCTTTACCATGCGTTCAAGCAGACTGCTCATGCGCTCAGCATCTCCAGGTATGCACTACGGCGTTGCGGACTCATGCGGGCAATCGAGCGCTCGCTCCAGCCATAAGCCCACGCCAATTCGTGGATTTCCGCTAGCAACCTTTGAGCTGCACTACGCACCTCGATCCAGAGAAAGCGGGCAATATCCAGATCGAGTGTTTCGCTGACTGAGCATTCAGGGCATCGAAGAGTACAGCTCAGTTCCGCGGCGTCGTGGAGCTGTTCGAACTTCTCGAGAAGAGTAGTCGAACAGGCAGAAGGTTTCGACAACGACTCGGATACGCTCAGACAAAGTTCCAGCAATCGATCTTGCGCTTCGCGAATGCCGGGTATATCGATTATGGAGAGCAGGTCGCCGGTCGTGACCGGCCGCAATTGGCAATGCTTTCCGTTCTCACTCCAGGTGATTGGCCCGGGAGATGAATGCAATTGCAACCGTTCGATCAACGAAGCTACCGGCAGTTCCAACTCCAGGTGGGCACCACATTGAGGACACGCGCCGAATCCTTGGAGAAGGGAGCCAAAGCTTAGCTCATGGAGGCGTAGCAAGAGCAAATTGCGTTCTGCTATCGAAAGCCGCGCGAGTTCTCGGCGATTGCTTTTGGGAATCGCGTGGGAAAGCAAGACGAGACTACGATTCAAGTCGTGCTCTTCCGCCGCCTCTTCACACGCGGTCAGCAGTAGTTCGCCGGTGAGTGCACGCATACTCTCTTGGCCCCGTCGTTGCTGAGAAGGTTGCGCAGAATGCGCGGAGTCACTAAGCATCGAATCCAATTCCCAGGACTATGCCCGCGTGGAGCTAAAACTTGGCTCCGTTGGTTCGGTGACGGCAATATCGCGTTCCCAGCCCTCGTTCTCAAGCTTGATGTGCTGGATTGCAACTGCATTTGCATTCGCGTCAAGGTCGGGC
>DASYBJ010000342.1:0-2767 GCA_036500845.1 Acidobacteriaceae bacterium | reverse complement strand
TTTGAGTTCTTGCACGGCTGTAACGAAGAAAATGCTGCCGGCCATTTCCCTGGGAGTTGAAGGCTTGTCACCGTCCCTTCTTCAGATACTCGAAGGGCGGTTCATTGAAGTATCGGACCAGCGGCTATCGTCTTGTCGCTGTCTTGAACGAACTGATGGGATTTTTCCATGTATCTATCCACCAGAAGCGGCAGCGAATTTGCACAGGCGTAGAACGGATACAGACGCTGCTACTCACTCCATCGTTGCGTTGGAAGGATTATTGCGGACGAAGGCTGAGCTTGCGGTGGAGCTTGTTTGACAAGGTGCCCCCACAGGCTGCTGAAAAACTGGTCTGCGGCGAACGAACCATCTATTCCTTGGGGTGCTCCGATTCGGGTAATACATCTTCTTGCGCCTCGCTCGTTGCTTCGGCGCGTTTTTCCGCAGCCTGTTCAGCGCTTCGGAAGCTTCCGATCAGCTATTGATTCGAGCCACGTTGAGCAGCGCCGCTAAATATCGATCAAAATTCTTCTCGAAGCGCTGCTTTGGCACTGAGATCCCCAATGCGAAACGGCCGCCAAGCCCTTCGACCGGCACGGCGAGACATTGCAATCCCTCGTGAAATTCCTCATTGTCTACGGCATAGCCGTGAGCTCGAATGCGTTCGAACTCTTTCATGAGCTCCTCGGGATCAGTGATGGTCCTGCTGGTCCTCGCTTCCAGACGATGCTTTGCCAAGTAGGCTTCGCGTACCGCGGACTCTACCAGCGCAAGAAGTAGCTTCCCCGCCGCACGAGCATGAGCATAGCCACTGTACCCATGTGGAATTTGTGCAGCTCCCACGGGAGACTCGCCGCGTGCGGTGGCGAGCGCAACGATCTCGCCGTCAACCCAACCGCCCGCATAGGCAGTCTCCCCTGTGGCTGCGACGATCGACCGGACTCTGCGAGCAAGATGCTCCGGGGGCGCCAATTGACGACTGAAGCCTTCTGCGATTGAAACCGCGGCAAGACCCAGGACATATCGATTGCTGTCGTTCTTCCTTATAATGCCGGTTCCGTGCATTGTATGGATGAGGTGGTATGTCACCTGGCGCGAGAGACCTACTCTCTCCATGATCTCTTTAGCTTTCAGGCCGTTCGGACTGTTCGCAACGGCAAGCAAGATGGAGATCGTGCGAACAGCGGATTGTATCCGCGGTTTGGGATCGGCGCTCTCTGAACTAATTAGCGGCATCCCAGCATTTGGGTCGAGCGTCTTCGCTGTACCTGCATCCATGCGCGTTGACCTCCTTGGGCGGATTGTGGTCTGAGAGCTTTCCCACGCGGCCAGAACATAGAGTTCAGCCGGCGCTTCTATGTTAAACGGATTCACCGGGATCGACACACTTCTCAGGTAATGATCATTCCACGAGTGATCGTCAGGCCCCCGACTCGAGCGCCTCGCAGACCCTCAGCAACGTCTCGCACCAGCAAGGGAGGAGCATGCGCATGTTGAGAAGTTCCAGGATCAGGATCGTTCACTCGCTTGGTTGATGGTGGACCCTGGCGGCGTATTATGCAGAATTGATCCACAAGAGTAGTTGGAGGGAAGACGCGCATGGACCTGGAACTTGGTGGAAGAGTCGCCGTTATCACGGGAGGAGCCAGTGGCATTGGGCTAGCGTGTGCTCACGGCCTAGCGCGTGAAGGTTGCCGCATCGCGTTGTGGGATCTCTCCAGTCAGGTCAGTGAAACGGCAGCGACGCTTGGCCGAAATTTTGGCGTTGACTCGCTCGGCATATCCGTCGACGTGAGCGACTTCTCGGGCGTGCAGGAGGCAGTCGGGAAAACAGAAGCGGCGCTGGGCCCAATTTCGCATCTGATTCACGCAGCCGCTGTTGGTTCGGGAAAGTTCGGCTACCCCTTCACCCATCTGAAGCCCAGCGATTGGCCACACGTTCTCGAGGTAAATGTGATGGGAATGGTTCATGTTGCCCATGCCCTCGCGCCCGGCATGATCTCGCGGAGAGAGGGGACGTTCATTTTCCTCGCATCTGTCGCCGGGCAAATTGGTTCTCAGACCGACCCGCCTTACAGCGCCAGCAAAGCGGCGAACATCAACTTCGCCCAGTGTCTTGCAAAGGACTTGGCCCCGCATGGAATCCGCGTGAATGTGGTGAATCCGGGCATGGTGCGCACACCGCTCAACGAGCGCGTTTGGCAAGCATGGAACGACCAACAGCCACCGGGCCAGCGTCGTTCGTACGAAGACTGGGCTGGAGAGAAAGTGCGCGCCGTCGCGCCCCTGGGCCGCTGGCAGGAACCCGAGGACTTGGCTGACATGGTGACATTTCTTTCATCTGCCAGAGCTGCGCAAGTAACCGGGCAAACCATCAACGTAGACGGTGGCCAAGTGATGCACTGGTAACTGCTCACCGTCTTGCAGAGATACTGTACTCGTATGCCACGATGTTCGCATCCATGCGTAAACTCCATGCGTAAACTCCACAAAATCGCCGAGCGTTCCGTAGCGGGGTCAACGCCATAATAATCCGCAACATCGTATCCGTCGTCGCGGCGTGGAGAGGGTTGAAATGCATCAGCCAGATCGCGGTGATTCCCATTCCGTGCAAGTAGTCCAGGCGGTTCATCAGCCCGCTGAAGTCGAAGTCGCCGCAACCGTCACCGTCTGCGTTCATGAAGGTGGACACAGAGAGGCAATAGAGAATCGCATTCTTATACCCGAGATCGTTAATCATTTAGGGACTTTGAAATCTTTCCGTCGCGCTCGAGCCGGTGAATGA
>DASYBJ010000341.1:0-11418 GCA_036500845.1 Acidobacteriaceae bacterium | reverse complement strand
AGCGGAAATCCGGCGAGGCTGTCGCGCTCACGGAAGCCGCTGCAGCTCGTGAGCCTCAGGCTGAAACAGCTTCAAATAGGGAGGTTGCTGCAGCGATCATTTCTGGTGGGCCCACACCTTCATCGCAAGTTCCTGCTGAGGGTGCTCTAAAAGATCCTGAAATCGGAGCGCCGGGTCCGATGGATTCAACGACTCCTCCTCCCCAGATCGAGCCAGCCTTAAGCCAGACGCCGCCCGGCGCGCCAGCGCCCATCGCTCCTCGAAAGCAGTGGAAACCGAAGGGATGATCTTCGGTAGCCTTGGCCATCTGGAGAACCTCACCCTTGCTTCGATACCGGAGGGGATAGTTACTCTTCTCGGGCCTGTTAACTGGCCCGAGGCAGGCGCGGTTTTACCAGAGCATCAACTTTCGTTTCTTCAACAAGCTGCTCGACGCTTATTTGTTGACTGGGCCGCTATTAGAAACAGAGCCTTTTTCGAGGACCTCTCTCCGCCCAGCAACAGAAGAATTCAAGAATCCGTGACATTTGTTACGGTCCTGTCAATTACCCTCGTGCGAGGTTCTATCAAATTCCTCGCGGAGGTTGGATGCGTCTCTGGCCGTTGATCCCTGCCGTGGTGTTGTATATCAACAGCCGCGAGCAGTGCGCAGCAATCCGAAAAGGATATAGATGCGGCGATTCCGACCGGAGCCTCCAGCAAACGAATCTCGTGAGGGTATTCGATATCGCAACATCCATCGTGGCGGTGCTGACAAGTTTTCTGCTTGCATCGTCGCTCGCTACCGCCCAAAACGGCGCCCCAGCTCCTCGAACGAGCGGTCAATTTAGCTTCATGCAACTTCTGGCGGACAAAGGCCTGCATGACATCGAGAACGAAAGCTGGAACGCGTACGGGCAGTTCACTTATATCTCGAGCTGGAAGCCGTCGTTCCCCGCCCCTTACACCAACTTGAATGGCAGCATCAATTCGCTGCTTCCCACCGCCGAGAGGAGCTTCACGGGCACTGCGACTCTTTACCTCGGTCTACGGCTCTGGAACGGCGCAGAAGCCTATCTGGTGCCCGAAGTCATTGCGGAGCACCCGCTCTCGCAGCTCAGGGGTTTAGGCGGCGCCATTCAAAATTTCGAGCTGCAAAAGGGCGGCACGGATACACCCCAGGTCTATCGTTCCCGGCTTTTCATTAAGCAGACGGTTGGACTCGGCGGCAAAAAAAGCATCGTGGAGGAGTCGGGTCCCCTTCAATTGGCAACCCATTACGACAGCAGGAGACTCGTCTTTGTTGCCGGCAATTTCAGTATTTTAGACTTCTTCGACACCAACGCTTTTGACGTCGATCCTCGTCAGGGTTTTCTCAGTCTGGGATTTCTCACTTACGCAGCCTATGACTTTGCATCCGACGCGCGCGGTTACTCGTACGGAGGCCTTGGGGAATTGTATTGGGATGACTGGGCGGTGCGCGTGGGTCGCATCACTCCCCCGAAAGATCCCAACCAACTTCCCGTGGACTTCAGGCTCTTCAAATACCACGGAGACCAGGTGGAAGTAGAGCATAAACACACAATTCGCGGGCAGGAAGGCATGGTTCGCGTACTGGCCTTCCGCAACCGCGAGAATATGGGACGCTTCAGCGACGCCATAGCAGCGTTCGAAGCAGACCCCGAAAAGAACGCTACCACCTGCACGGGATTCAACTACGGATCGCAGAACGCCGGTGCTCCGGATCTTTGCTGGGCCCGAAAACCGAACGTGAAGAAGGGCATCGGCGCGTTCGCAGAGCAGTACATTGGACACGATATTGGCCTGTTCGGCCGCGCAATGTACGCCGATGGAAAGAGCGAAGTGTACGCCTACACATCAGATGATCGCTCTGCAGTCGTGGGAGTTCTGGCGAGAGGCTCCTCCTGGTCGCGCCCAAGGGACCTCACGGGCATCGGAGGCAACTTTGGATGGATCTCGAATGTACACGCGAAATATCTCGGGATGGGCGGCGTAGATGGATTTGTTGGTGACGGCGCCATCAAGGCTGCCGCTGAACAGTCCATTGATTTGTTCTACAGTGCCAACTTCCGCAAAATCTATTGGCTGTCCGGCGACTACGAGCACATCGTGAATCCCGGCTTCAATGCCGCCCGTGGCCCCGTCAACATCTTTACCTTGAGAATCCATGGCGAGTTTTGAATCCCATCGTAGCTGTGCCTACGCCTTGCTTGCTGGATTGGTTCTCCTAACCTTGTGGCCTCCGTTCGCGGAAGCGCAGCAACAGCCGGCCGGTTTCGCAGTCGAGCGTTTCTATCAGTCAGCTCCCGGCGGCGGATGGTTCGTCATGGACGACCTCGACATCAGCGGCCGCCTCGGGGGAGCAGTATCACTCAGCTCCGGCTACGCTCGAAACCCGCTGGTAATCACAGGTCCAGATGGCAAGCAGAAGCTCGCGGTTGTGTCGGAAGAGGCATTCTTCGACATCGGCGCCGCGATTACCCACGATCGCTTTCGGGGCTACATCAACTTTCCCATGCCCCTTCGGCTCAGCGGAACGAGCGGGACGCTTGGTCCCTATCAATTCACCGCGCCATCAGTCAGCTTAGGGACAAATCCGGATACGGTGTCCGATCTTCGTATCGGCGTCGACGTTCGCTTGCTTGGAGAAGCGGGAGGCTTGCTTCGTTTGGGTGCGGGTGCACAACTCATCATTCCCTCCGGAATCCGCGCTGATTACGTGACCGACGCCAGGTACCGCGCCATGTTTCGATTTCTCGCCGCCGGCGACGCCGGCGCCTTCAGATACGCGGGCCAGTTCGGTGTCCATGTTCGTCAGCTCAATGAGGCTCCCGTGCCTGACAGTCCAAACGGGAGCGAGTTCCTCTACGGTATCAGCGGGGGGCGCAAGTTCGCCGGGCCGAGTGGTTGGGTAGTTGTTGCCGGGCCCGAGATTTTCGGGGAAACGGCTTTCCGCTCGTTCTTAAGCGGGGAGACAGGTACGGAGGCTCTTTTAACCGGGCGTTTAGAACAGACCGGCGCAGGAGGGAATCTACGGATAAAGCTGGGCGTCGGCCACGCTCTTGTGCAAAACTTCGGCGCGGCACAATGGCGAATCGTATTCGGTGTCGAATTGTTCGGGCGCAAGTAGATCGCATTGGCTCCGATAGACCTGGAGGATAATCTCTAGCATGAGCGTCTCTCCGTTCCGGTTGACCCTCTGTCTTGCCTTCTGCTGCGCGATGTTGGGATCCGCTCTCGCCGGGCAGACGGGATCCGCCAATCGAACCAGACGGATTTACGTTGAGCCGTTCGCTACCCGGGCAGATTCTGAGAAGTTTCGTGAGGATGTGATCGCCGAGCTCCGCAAATTGAATTCGGTCTCGCTGGCTGCGGACGAATCGAGCGCGGATGCAATCTTGGGGGGTGGCGGCGAGGTCTGGATCAAAGGATACCGTAGTCACAACCCGCAGTTGGGCAAGGTGCCGGCCAACGGGACGCCTATTTATACCGGCTTCCTTTCGGTTGAGTTGAGAGATAAGAATGGCCAGACCCTCTGGTCCTACCTGGCAACTCCACCCCCGGCGTCGGCGGACGTATCGAAAGATCTCTCGACGCTGATTGTAGAGAAACTAGTCGGAGCCCTGGAGAAAGGCGAAGCGCCAACCCGAACCGCCCTTCTGCCCCAGCCCACGACCATCCTGAAAGGGGCTGGCGCTACCTTCCCTTTCCCCGTCTATGCGAAATGGTTCTCGAACTACCGCCGCGAAAATCCAGCTTTGCAGATAATTTACGAAGCGATCGGGTCGGAGGCGGGAGTTCGCAAACTGCTTGCCAACAGCGTTGACTTCGGAGCCTCGGATAGCCCGGAGGTGATTCTCGAACTCGCCCCAGGAGCCGAGGAGAAATATATGTTCTTTCCATCGGTGGTAGGCGCAGTTGTGCCTGTCGTTAACCTGCCCGGATTGCCCAACGACATCGCATTCACTCCGGAAGCACTGGCCGGCATTTATCTGGGGAAGATCAAGAGATGGAACGACCCGATTTTAACCCGCACCAATCGGGGCCTTCGCCTTCCCGATCTCGACATTGCAGTCGTTCATCGCGCCGACGGCAGCGGCACGAGTTATGCCTGGACGGACTATCTCTCAAAGACCAGCCCTGAGTGGAAGGCCCAGGTGGGTACAAGCCTGGCTCCCAAGTGGCCGGTAGGACGGGCGGCAAACGGAAATGACGGGGTATCCAAACAGGTGAAGGAGCAGAGTGGGTCAATCGGATATGTTGAATTCATCTATGCCTTGCAGAATCACTTGAGCTACGGCAGAGTTCGAAATCGGGACGGCGAGTTCGTCGCAGCCAGCCTGGAAAGCATCGCCGCGGCCGCGAGCCACTCCATGAAGATCAGTCCTGACTTCAAAGTCTCTATCGTGGATGCTCCTGGTGAAGGCGTTTACCCAATCAGTTCCTTTACCTGGATCGTTGTTCCTGCGCGTAGTGCGGACGACGCCAAACGGAATGCGCTCACCGGTTTTCTGCGATGGATGGTCGGCCCGGGCCAGCGGCAGGCAGCCGCATTGGGGTATCTTCCTCTCCCGAAGGATATCGCCACTAAAGAGAAGGCTGCTATCGCCAGGATTCATTAACGAAGAGGATGGCGGCCCGCCCGGAGTCCCGGATCGCCAAGATGTGAACCGGGAGTGACAGTCCCCTGCAATTCACCAACTGGCCAATCGATAACAATGACGCTTACGATTACGCGCCTGATGTGTGCGGATATTATTTCGAGTTCGGACGTCACGCTCTATCGGGTCAGAGAACAATCAAGCAAGGTTTCGGTATCTATGATCGGGCAAGACCTCACTGCGAACTTCCGCGCTTTATTTCCGCGCTGGCCGAAGGCCGGCATGAATCTTTCGCCTTCACCGAGATGAAGAACACAGTGTCCTTTGGCCTTGAACTTTCCGGCGATCCCCGGCATCGACGATCTAGCTGGCCGTCCAACATTCGTCGATCCCCGGCTATAACCACGACGGTGGCCCTGTAGGTCGCTTCTGGAGTGCGCGCTTCCATTGACGCGATTTTCGAAGCCAGCGCATTCCTGGCAGCGTGCTGCTGGTTTCCGGCATCCATCAAGATGGATACACTGGAGCCATGCCCTTCCAAAATTCATCCCGCCGCGGGAAGAAGTCGCCTCCCCCTGGAGAAACCGGGCAAGAAGCGCTGTACCTGCGATTCCTTAGCGAGAAACAGGTCTCGGTGACTGTCAAGTTGAAGGACGGCGAGAGCGTCTCGGGCTGGATCGAATATTTCGATGACACGATGATCCGCCTGACCCGCGACGGTAAGCCGAACCTCTTCATTTACAAACAACAGATCCAGACCATTCGCGAGAATGCACGGCGTGAGGGCAACCACGCGCGTCCTCGCAACGGAGAAGATGGGAGTGAACGTTGAACCTTCTCCCTCCTGAGTTGAACCTTGGATTCGCAGAAGGCGCAGCGACGATCGCCGCCCAGGCTGGGGAACTGCTCCGCGGCTACTATGATCGCGGTGTCGCTGCCGAGTACAAGGGTGACGTCGATATCGTCACCGAGGCGGATCGTGCCTCCGAAACGCTCATCCTCGAGCAGATCAAAAGGCTCTTTCCCGGACACGGGGTTTTTGGCGAAGAGGGAACGCGCTTCGGCTTAGAGAAGGAATACCGCTGGTATGTAGATCCGTTAGACGGTACGACAAATTTCGCTCATGGATTTCCCGTTTTTAGCGTTTCGCTCGGGTTGGAGCACCGGCCCAAAGGTTTAGCCCAGGCTGAGGATGGTGAGATTGTCGCCGGAGTGATCTATGACCCACTGCGCCGGGAATTATTTGCAACTGAGCGCGGCAAGGGTGCATGGCTGAACGGCCGCCACATTCACGTCTCACGTGTTGAGCACTTGCAGGAGAGTCTGCTGGCGACAGGTTTTCCTAGCCACAAGCGTCACGCGAATCCCAACATTCATTTCTATCAACAGCTCACGCTGCGCTCGCATGGGGTCCGCCGCGCGGGATCGGCCGCGCTCGACCTCGCTTACTGTGCCGCCGGCCGGGTGGAAGGCTATTGGGAGTTCAATCTGAATCCCTGGGACACCTCGGCTGGCGCCCTTCTGGTTTCAGAAGCTGGAGGCACGGTGACACGCTTCGACGCCTCTCCTTTCCGTCTCAACAGCGAGGAGGTTCTAGCCACAAACGGATTGATCCGGGACGAACTCGTTGAAATTTTCCGCGATATGTTTGCAGGCCGCGATATCGATCCCGTGCCGACGGCCGCGGAGTTTGCGGCCCTACGAAAAGCGCGTTTCTAATGGCTCGTCAACAGATCCATTTCTGCTGCTACAATCGAATTCCTACGCACCGATTTCTGGAGAATGGTTATGGCATACGTGATTGCAGAACCTTGCATCGGAACTAAAGACGCCGCCTGCGTCGATGCATGTCCCGTGGATTGCATTCATCCCAAGAAGGATGAAGCGAAATTCGCAGAAACCGATCAGCTTTTCATCGATCCTGTGGAGTGCATCGACTGCGGCGCCTGCGTGCCGGTATGTCCTGTTTCCGCCATCTATGCAGGGGACGATTTGCCCGAGAAGTGGGCGAGTTACACGGAGAAGAACGCCGCCTTCTACGGGCGTTAGGGATTTTTTCTGGGATCCGTAGCTTACTGCGCCCGCCGCAAGCGGTCATCGCAAGCGGCAGATCAATGAAACTCAGGTGCCAGATCCCCCGCAGGGCCGCCGTTGGAACAAAAAGCTCAACTGCATTTCTCGCCGGCAACCGACTCCCTTTCAAACTTGCTCAGGACGCGTTCTCCATAGAATAGGAAGAGCGCGTTCATGATCAGTCATCAGGCCGAAGCCGTCGTCCTCAGAACCTGGCCCATTCACGAAGCGGACCAGATCGTCTCGCTGTTCACGCGCGATCTCGGAAAAATCAAGGGAGTCGCGAAGTCAGCAGCAAGATCGCGCCGGCGTTTCGGTGGGGCCCTTGAGCCCATGACGTACGTGCGCGCCCGCTACCTTGAGAGACCGAAGCAGGAACTCGTGCGCCTGGACTCGTTCGAAATCGTGCGCTCGCCACTCTCCGAGCCGGTGGACTATGCGCGCGCTGCGGCGCTTGCCTTTTTTGCCGAAATCCTTGAAGAGACTTTGCCCGATCACGACCCCCAAGACCATGTCTTCCGGCTGCTTCTCTCGGTGCTCGAACAAACCCATGTCGCCTGCATATGGATGCCGGTGACCTATTTTGCTCTATGGGTCACACGGCTGATGGGTTGGTTGCCAGACCTGAGTCATTGCCTCTCGTGCGGGGTGGGCCTCTCTGGTTCTCCCGCCTACTTTCATGCAGGCTCCGATGGCCTGTTTTGTCCGGCGCACGAACGGCTGCATGGTGGTCATCCTGGATACGGCGCCACGCTGACCCCGGACTCGCAAAGGACGGCGGTGCGTATCTTGCGTACTCCGGTCGCAGAGTTGGCCGCCGAACCGTGGCCGCGCAGCCGTGCCGCCGACCTTCGACGCTTCGCCATCCAAAGCTTGGAACGCCATCTCGAGCGGCGCCTCACCACAGCGGCAGCTCTCACACGGCTCGGGGGCTAGCCACGGAACAGAGGATCACTGGTCAGCTGGGAGTAGCCAGAGAGGACTGATTTAAAATCCAACAGTGGCAATCGAAACAAGGAACGCACTCACTTTTCAGGAACTTCTCTTTCGTTTACAGAAATTTTGGGCTGAACGGGGTTGCGTTCTTCAGCAGCCGTATGATGTCGAAGTCGGCGCTGGAACCATGTCCCCGGAGACATTTCTCCGGGTCCTCGATGCGAAGCCGTTTTCGGTCGCGTATGCACAACCCTCGCGCCGGCCAGCGGACGGACGTTATGGCGAGAACCCCAACCGGCTTTTCAAGCACACACAGTTTCAAGTCATCCTCAAGCCTCCGCCGGTCAACGTACTCGAGATTTATCTCGATTCACTGGCCGCTATCGGCATCAACTTACGCCAGCATGATTTGAAGTTTGAAGAGGACAATTGGGAGGCTCCGACGCTCGGCGCCTGGGGTATCGGCTGGCAGGTGATGCTGGATGGTCTCGAGATCACGCAGTTCACCTATTTCCAGCAGTGTGGTGGACTCGATCTCGACCCGATCTGTGCCGAAATCACCTACGGCCTGGAGCGCATTGCCGCCTTTCTGCAGGATGTGGATTCGATCTACGAAATTGTTTGGGCGCGGGTGCCGGATAGAGCTTCCGCTGTGCACGGGAAGACCGCGAATAGTATTCCGCATGACGTCACGTACGGTCAGGTCCGCTATCTGGAAGAGGTGCAGTTCTCGGCTTACAACTTCGAATACGCCGACATCGAGAAGCTCTGGGAGCATTTGCGTCTTTACGAGACGGAGTGCCAGGAGCTGCTTGCGATCGCCGAGGGACAACCGGAGGCGAGTTGCCGTCTGCCGATTCTCCCCGCCTACGATCTCTGCCTGAAGTGTTCACACCTGTTCAACCTACTCGATGCCCGCGGCGCCATCTCTGTTACCGAACGCGTAGGCATCATCGCTCGCATCCGCGCCCTGGCCGTGGGAATCGCCAAGGCGTACGCGCGCATGCAGCCCGCGGCTTAGAAAGAGAACAAACCGGAATGGCTGACCTCTTACTTGAATTGGGACTGGAAGAAATACCTGCGCGTATGATCGCCGCGGCTCAGGCGGAGCTGGCATCACGGGTGAACGATTTGCTGAAGCGCGAGCGGCTGCTCGAAACTTGCCCTGAGCCGTCTCCCGATGGATCACCCGTCGATGACGCTTCGCGCGCTCTCGGCTACTCGACCCCACGGCGGCTTGCCGTGTTGGTTCGTCGTGTGCTCCTGCAGCAGCATGACACTGAAGAACAGCTCACCGGCCCTTCTTGGAAGGTCGCGTTCCGAGACGGAGAGCCTACGCCCGCCGCCCTCGCTTTTGCAAAAAAGGCTGGAGTCGAGCTGAGCGCTCTTGTCAAGGTGAGTACGCCCAAGGGGGAGTACGTTTCGGCGGTGGTGCACCGCCCGGGCCGGAAAGCCGCCGACGTTCTTTCCCAAGAACTGCCAAAAGAGTTCACCGCGCTCTCGTGGCCGAAGAGCATGTATTGGCGGCCGAACAAGCCAGAGCGCTTTGTCCGCCCCTTGCGATGGCTTCTTTGTTTGCTCGGCGAAAACGTGGTCCCACTTGAATTCGCAGGGATTGTGGCCGGTAACGTGAGCTATGGCCATCGCATTCTTCATGGAGACGCGCCGGTTACGATCGCTGAACCTGCAGCCTACATATCGGCTCTAAAGTCAGCGTTCGTCCTGGCCGACGTGCCCGAGCGCCGGGAGCGCATCCGCAAGTCGCTCGACGCCGTTACACGTACTGTTCCGGGCGCCCGTTGGCGAGAAGATAAGCCGCTGGTCGAGCAGGTCACTCATTTGACGGAGTGGCCCACAGTCCTGCTGGGAAGTTTCGAGACCGAGTATCTGACGCTCCCCGAAGAGGTGCTGGTCACCGTGATGCGCGACCATCAGAAATACTTCGCCGTGGAGGACGCTCAGGGGAAGCTGGCGCCGCACTTCTTGGCCGTGCTCAATACCGAAGTGGACGCTGAAGGTCTCGCCATCATTCGTCATGGGAATGAACGGGTGCTGCGTGCGCGCTTCAACGACGCACGCTTCTTCTGGGATTACGATCAGAAAATCTCACTGGCAGACCGACTGGACCGGCTCAAGTCGGTCACGTTCCAGAAAGACCTCGGCAGCTACTTCACCAAGACTGAAATCAATCTCCAGACTGCGAAGGCGCTCGCGGCGGCGGTGAGAACCGCTGATGTTCCCTTAGACCAGACGGCCCTCGAAAAAGCTGTGCTTCTGGCGAAGACTGACCTAACGACTGAACTGGTCAAAGAGTTCACAGAGCTGCAGGGTGTGATCGGTGGCTTGTACGCACGGGCGCAGGGATTAGGCGAAACTGCGGCTCAAGCGATCGCCACGCAGTATGTACCGGCGTCCGCAGAGGACGGCATCCCGCAGACGACAGAAGCCCAGATCCTCGGATTGGCGGATCGCATGGCGACGATCGTCGAAATGTTCGCGATCGGCCTCGAGCCCAGCGGCTCGAAAGATCCGTTCGCCCTACGCCGGGCCGGCAATGGCGTCTTAAAAATCTTGGCTGAATCGGGTCTGCCGCTGACTCTTCGAGCGGTGGAAGAAATTGCTCTCCGGGAATCGCCGCGCACCAACGCTATCCCAAGCATCACGTCGTCAAGCGATCCCGGATTAAGAGAATCGGTCGCCGCGTTCTTTGAGGATCGTCTCGCCTTCTACCTCCGCGAGGTACGAGGCTATCCGTATGACGTGGTCAATTCCGTTCTCGCTGCCGGGATCACAACCGTACCGGACGCCGTAGCGCGCGCACAAGCCCTCACGGCAGTCCGCGGATCCGAAGATATGCTTGCCATCTCTGCTGCTTTCAAGCGAATCAAAAACATCCTTCGCCAGGCAGCTGAGAAGGGATTCCAAGACCAGGGCTTAGGAGAGTTTGTCCTTGCCCAAGACCTCGTTGAGCCTGCCGAGCAGCAACTCCATAACGAATCAGTGAAACTGGCCCCCGAAGTTGAGGCTCTCCGGGCGAGTCACCGCTACCCGGAAGCACTGGAACGGATCGCAACGTTGCGGCCAGCGGTGGATGCCTTCTTCGACAAAGTCATGGTGATGACCCCGGAAGCAAACCTGCGCCGGAACAGGCTATCTTTGATCGCTTCTGTGCTGGGGAACTTCTCCCGTATCGCCGATTTTTCGGAAATCGTCAGCAGTTGAATCCCGGCAGTGATTGTCGAGAGGCTCTCGCCATGAGCGAACCGTTTCCGCCCCCAAGCCTCGAGCAATTGTCGACATTCACCGGACCGATAAAAAGCTCCAGCTCTACGTCTTCCCTGCTATATTAATTTTCTGTTAAAAGAATAGATTCTCTCCAAGGCAGGATCAGCTTGCCCCGTCGGTGACTTTTGGCAGCCTGTCCATATCTTCAACTGTGGCGGCCGCTAATCCCGAGTTAAAGAATCTCAGGAAGGGAGGTTAAGACTCTGACAAGGATATCTTTCCACCAAAAACTCGAAAGACTTCGTGAGCGCCTGCTGGAAATGGCCGGTCTGGCAGAGCAGACCTTGCGGTTTGCCATGGACGCGCAATGTCTCGGGGAACTCGCGGCCTGTTCCAAAGTGCGCCGCAACGAAGCGGCAATCAATGCTGCACAGCGGGAAGTCGATCAGATGGCGCTCGACCTGTTGGCCATGGAGCAGCCGATGGCGGGCGACCTCAGGTTCATCCTCGCTGCCATCAAGATCAACTCGGAGTTGGAGCGGATTGGCGACCAAGCCATGTCGATTGCGCTGCTCGCTGAAGA